>JAQAZZ010000001.1:0-6714 GCA_032127075.1 Micrococcales bacterium
TGCCCAGCGCGAGGAAGAGCCCGCACTGCACACCCGCCGCGCCCCGCACCAACCGCCGCAGATCCAAGTGCACCCCGCACCCCGCACCCCGTACCCGGCACCCCGCACCCCGCACCCGGCACCCCGCACCCTGCACCCGGCACCCGGCACCCGGCAAGCCGCACCCCATACCCCGTACCCCGAGTCGGCGGAACCAAGCCGAACCGCGCACCCCACGGCACCAGCGCCAGCGCCAGCGACATGCCCTGAAACCCGCCGCACCCCACGCCCAGGTGGCGGGAGTCAGAATCGTCCGGACCCGCAGCGGGCATCGGTCAGACGCACCCCGAATCCGCCGCCGAGGCCAGCGAAGCGAGGGGCCACAAGCACCCCAACCGCGGATGCGGCACACCGGGCGGGACGCGAGGGGGTCCGGTCATCGCAACACGTTTCGGGACGGGTATCGGGTCTGGGACTTGGCTACTGTGACGGCCATGACTTGGCTGTTGACCGGCGGAGCCGGCTACATCGGTTCCCACATCATCCGGGCGTTGCAGGACTCCGGCCGCAGCGTGGTTGTCGTGGACGACCTGTCCACCGGCGTCCGCGAGCGCGTGCCCGACGACGTGCCGTTGATCGTCGGCTCCATCCTCGACAGCGAGCTGCTCGAATCCACCATGCGGGAGCACCACGTGGTGGGCGTGGTGCACCTGGCGGCGAAGAAGGCTGTGGGCGAGTCTGTCGAGAAGCCGCTGTGGTACTTCCAGGAGAACGTTGGCGGCATCGAATCGCTGCTGCAGGCGATGGTCAACGCCGGGGTGAAGGGCTTCGTCTACTCCTCATCGGCCGCGGTCTACGGCGAGGCGGAGCGCAGCCCAGTGCACGAGGACGACCCCAAGGAACCGCTGTCCCCGTATGGACAGACCAAGGTGGTCGGAGAGTGGCTCACGGGGGATGTTGCCGTGGCCCACGGGCTGTCGTGGACGGCGCTGCGCTACTTCAACGTCGCTGGGGCGGGGTCACCCGAGTTGGGCGACACCAGCGTGGCCAATCTGATCCCGATCGTGCTGCGCGCCGTTCGCAACGGGGATGTGTCCCCCGTGTTCGGCGACGACTACCCGACCCCGGACGGCACCTGCCTGCGCGACTACATACATGTCACCGACCTGGCCGAAGCCCACGCCGCCGCCGCGGCACTGGTCGAGTCGCAGCAGGTGGGCACCGCTATCAACATCGGCACCGGGTCGGGATCGAGTGTCATCGATGTGATCGAATCCGTCGGTCGCGCGCTGGGCCACGAGGTGCCGTACGAGATCGTCGACCGCCGGGCCGGCGATCCGCCGGAGTTGGTGGCCGCCGCCGACCGCGCCCGCGAGGTGCTGGGCTGGACGGCGCGGTACTCCCTGGACGATATGACCGCATCGGCGGCACGAGCGGCGGGATTCGAGGTGTCATGAAGGTCGCCACCCACCATTTGCGGTTGGCGTGGCCGTAGCGCTTCTTCATGGGACACGTCCCCCCGCCGATCGAGCGGCGGAGCTAGGGCGCTAGGACAACCATTTGGGGATCCAGCTGCCAGCAGGGGCCCGACTCTCCCACCGCAGCCCTGCTGCCGGTGCGATCCTGAGTTCCCTGATCTGGACGAAGCGGCTCTTCGGGGTTCGTGGCGGCAAGGTGCGCTGGAGGCGGCCGCCAACGCCAACACCGACTGGTCGGAACTCCCCGGCAGGCCCCTGCGCTGCCGAGCCGGACCCCGCCCCTGACCGCCGACCCTTCCGGACGGACTGTTCGGACGGCCACAGCCGCCCAGACCGAAGCCCGGAGCCGGAGGTCTGTGCGGACCCGGCCACATCTGCGGACGCCTGTGGCCCGGACGCCAGATGTGGCCGGTTATCAACAGGAAGTCTCGAGTGCGGCCGCGAACACACAGACGGGAGCAGCGCTCAAAGCCCGCTGAGGATCCACGCACTCGCGCAGCCACCGCGCCATGCCCGACCCTCGCGGCGCTGCGGGTCAGTGCCGCACGAAGCGCCAGGCGTACAGTTGGGCCTCCGCGCGGCAGCGCCAACCGGCCCCTGGGGCAGGGGCGCAAGGCAGGTGCTGCCGGAGCTCCGCCCGCCCTTGGCAGGCCGTCGGCGGGCTCCCGCGCCCACAGGTGAACGAGGTGGGTTCCTGCGGTGACGTCGCGCTCCTCATGCGTGGTGGTCAGCGGGCCCCGCTGGGCGCAACGGCGCCGCTTGCCATCGCGGAGCAGATCGGGGGTGGGGCCGTCGATGCATCCAGTGGGCTCGATCACGGACCACGGGGAGTCGGCGATATGGACTCGGGACCAACCCGATGCGCTGCCACTGGCCGGCGGACACCGTGTGGCCGAAGCACCCCACAACTGTCTCGATTCCGAGCGGGGGGGCCTTGGCGATCAGAAATGGGCGGTTCACCGGTGCCCAACAAGGGGGCCGGGGTCAAGCGGCCGCATGCGTCAGCCTTCTCGGCCGCGCAGGCTCTCCTGGTTGGCCAGATACCACTTGTAGGTCGCGGCGATCCCCTCGCGCAGCTCGACCTGGGCCTGCCAGCCGAGGGCAGTCAGCCTCGACACATCCAGCAGTTTCCGCGGTGTGCCGTCCGGTTTGCCGGTGTCCCACTCGATCGGCCCGGAATATCCCACAACATCGGCGATGGTTCCCGCCAATTCCGCGATCGACACATCCCGGCCTGTGCCGACGTTGATGTGCTCGTCGTCGTCATACTCCCTGAGGAGGAACACCACCGACGCGGCGAGGTCATCGGTGTGGAGGAATTCCCGCCTCGGTGTTCCGGTGCCCCACAGCACTACCGGGTCGCCGCTGAGTCTCGCCTCGTGGAACTTTCGAATCATGGCGGGGAGCACATGCGATGTGCGCGGGTCGAAGTTGTCCCCGGGGCCGTAGAGGTTGGTGGGCATGGCCGAGACCCACGACCGCCCATACTGCTTGCGGTAGGAGCGCACCGCGATGATGCCGGAGATTTTAGCTATCGCATACGCCTCGTTGGTGGGTTCCAGCGCTCCGGTGAGCAACTCGGACTCGGATATCGGCTGGTGCGCCAGCTTCGGGTAGATGCACGACGATCCGAGGAACAGCAGCCTCTGTACATCGGCTGCGTGCGCCGCTTCGAACAGGTTGGTCTGAATCCGCAGGTTGTCGTTGAGGAAGTCCACTGGGGCGGTGTCGTTGGCCAGGATCCCACCGACCTTGGCAGCCGCCAGGACGACGACCCGCGGCTTCGCATCGGCCACGGCGTCGAAAGCGGCATCTCGGTCGCGAAGGTCGAGTTCGCGGGAACTCCAGCCGATCAGGTTGCCGAACCCCTCAGATCTCAAACGGCGCCACACCGCCGAACCCACCAGACCCCGATGACCCGCGACGTAGACCGGATCGTCGGATTCCAGGGCGAACACCACCATTTCAGCGTATCGAACACGTGCACCAGTGGCGGCGACCGCAGTCGCGGGCCAACTACCTATCCGGTTCGCGTACGAGACCAGATTCGGCTGAGGTGTGGGGTCCGCCCCGCCCCTGCGTCCCAGTCTGACCGGCGCATCCCGAACCGGCACTGAGTCGGCCGAGTCGGGATTGTCGAAACGCCCCATCACCCGAGGGCGGCTACGACCTGTTGCACCACGTAGTCCGGCCTCTCGACGAGGTCGGCCCAGGTGAACCGCAGCAGTCGCCACCCGCCGAGGATGATCGAGTTCTGTCGACTCCGGTCCGAGCTGAAGGCCTTTGGCGACGTATGCCAGGCTTGGCCGTCGATCTCTATCGCAAGCATCTGTTCCGGAAAGGCGATATCAAGCACCCGTCGTCGTCCGCCGATCCTCACGGGGTGGTTGACGCGGAATCCGGTCACGCCGTGCTCCCGAAGGAGGTCGACGGCCAAGGTTTCAGCCTCTGAGTGCGCCCCGCTTGAGATCGAGTGCAACAAGAACCGCAGCTGCGCTGCGCCCTTGCCGTGCCGCCGCTCAGGTCGCGCGCGCTCTATCACCATCGCGAGTTGGACGGACCCGCCGATCTGCGCGCTGCGGAAGGCCAGAGCCTTCGCCTCATCCAGCGGCAGACACTCAAGCATGTGGCTCAGGGCCGTGCCAAGGTCCGCCACCTGTACCCCCAGCACCGTTTGGCTGGGCACCCGCCCGCCACGACGCAGCACCCTTGCCCCGTCGAGCGCATTGCGGTGCACCACCCATGGCCGCAAGCCGAGGTCGAGGCAATCCCATGGTGGCTCCGCCTGACGTTGGTGCAGCACAACCGCCGAGGGGCCCGTGAGGACGCCTCGGGGCCAGGTGCGGTGCGCGACGACCAGGGATCGATGGAGGAGATCGTCCGGCGGTCCGGCAGCCACCAGCACCGATCGGCCTGCTGGAATCAGCATTCCCGAGGCCACCCGTCGCGCGATGGTACGGGTGGGGAACCCCAACACCTCAAGCTGATCGCGGCGAACCACTCCGCCCTGTTCGCGGATCAACCCAAAGAGCGCCTGGTCGCGGTTCATACCCCTCGCAGCCTGGTTTCGTTCAGTCACCCGGGCATACTGGCCGCGAATACGCCCGAAATGGCGGCGCCAACGCGACTGCGGCATCACCGCACCCGTTCCGTGGCTGTGCACAACCGGCCACCTCCGCAGGAACGTGTCAGCAACCGGCCACATTCGGCCTCGACGACACACCGCTTCCGAGAACCGGCCGCCAACCCACACAAGACTGCGAATCAGCCCCAGAAACCGGCTCCAGCAGCGGCCAGCGCCGCCCTTCGCCACCTCCCGGCCGACACTGCAGCCACGGGGCGGCACGAATCCGGTCGCGGCCCCGGCGTACCCAGCCATCGCCACCCATCAGAGGAAGCAACGAAGCCCCGCCAACGCGGAGCACGGCGGGAGGCGACCGCAACGCGTTCCTGGCTTCGCACCGACGCCCGGGCGCCTTGCCTGGATACCGCCCCCCCGGGGCACAGCAAACGCGGTGCCACCCGCCTGGGCGTTCCCGTGTCCAACCTCGACGGGCTACAGGCCGCCGCGGCGCTCGGCGTCTGCAACCACGTGCTCCGCCACCGCAAGTGCGCTGGTCCACGCAGGTGACACGGCGTTGAGCACGTGGGTGGACGACTCGTCGCCGCGCACGACGAAGTCCATCTCCAGCGCCCCGGTATCGCGCCGTGCCAGTTGGGCGCGGATCCCGGGGCGGCCGCGCTCGGTGAAGTCCTGCGACCGGATCGACGGCACCAGCTCAGCAGCGTCGCGGGCCAGTGCGCGGTGCGAATACTTCCTGGTCTCCGACCGGAGCAGTTGCCACGCTTCATGGGAGTCGCTGCCGAGGAACTTCGCCAGCCCGCGGACAGATCCGGGAATCTCACCGCCTCGGAAGCCCCGCATGCGGTGGTAGGCCTCCCGCCAGAGCACCGGGATGGCCGTAGGGCCGATCTTGACCCGACCCGAAAGTGTCACTGTGGCATGGACACCGAGGAACGGGTTGCGGGGGTCGGGCACCGGGTACACATGCCGCCGCAGCCGCCCACGCTCCCAGTTGCCGTATCGGTACACCCCCTTGAAGGGCAGTACAACGTAGTCGTCGCACATGCCGAACCCGTGGGCGATCCGATCGGCGTACAGGCCGGCGCAGTTCACAATGTGGCTGGTGGACCAAACGCGGTCTTCAGTGACAACAACGCCGGGAATCGCTGAAGCCACCCGGGTGCCGAGCAGGACGGTTCCCCCCAGCCGCCGGACATCCGCCGCAACCTCCCGCACAACCTGGGCTGGATCGGCCACAGAAGTGGCAGGGGAGAACAGCGCACGCTGTGCCGTTCGCGCCAGCGGCTCAAGTTCCCGCAGACCGTCCTCATCCACGAACTCCAGTTCGACGCCGTTGGCCGCCCCGCGCTCGGCTAGGACATCCAGCCGGGGCAGCTCCGCCGCTGATCGGGCGACCACGACCTTGCCGCACCGGCGCACGGGCACGTCGTACTCATCGCAGAATGCGTGCAGCAACGCATTCCCGCGCCGCGTCAGCCGCGCCTTGAGCGAATCCGGCGAGTAGTAGAAGCCCGCGTGGAGCACCCCGGAGTTGCGCCCGGAGGCATGAGCAGCGAGATCAGCCTCCTTGTCCAGCACCACAACACTCGCCCCCGGCCGAGACAGGAGGATCTGCCGAGCGATCGCCAGCCCGACGATCCCCGCCCCGACGACGACGCAGTCCGCGGTTGCGGTGGCTGTCATCCGACTCCTTCGCGGTGGCTGGCATCTGACACTGTTGCTTCATCGGCCAGTCCATGAGTGGACGCGGCGGTCGGGCAGCAGTGCGACGTCCCGGATACTACCGAAGACTGCTCGCCAGCAGGTGAAGCACCAACTCTCACCGAACCGAGGCACTGCACACGACCGACCCTCGGCGATTCAAGTTGCGCGGGTACCCGCAGTGGCTGGGAGAGAGGCACCCGCGGCCGCGTCAGGGGTCGCACGGTGACCGGGCGACTGCGCCGCGAGGCCAACCCCCCGTACCCCAATGCTCGCAGCGACTGTCCCCTAGCCTGTGGCCGTGAGCAACACAGCCATGCCAGCCAGGCCCGGGGCCGCCCGAGCAGGCGTGCTCGTCGGGCTGCTTTCGTTCGTGGCGCTGGGTCTCGCCTGGTCACTGGCGTCAGCGCCGTCCTCCAGCCCCGACGACGAATTCCATCTCTCCTCGATCTGGTGCGCCTGGGGTCAACA
>JAQAZZ010000002.1:0-21434 GCA_032127075.1 Micrococcales bacterium
AGCCCGGCGCCCACTACGTTCTCGTCTCCACCCGCGAGTGCGGCAACGACGATGGGCCGGTCGAGCTGCGTTCCTTCCGAATCCGCGATGGTGAGGTGGCAGAGGAACCCGTGGAACTGGTCTGATCCCTGCGGCCCGGGCCGCCGGCTGTGCGGTCCGGACCAGCGATGGGCGGACCGGACGTGTGCCACGCGCGGCTAGGGGGGATAATCGCCGGGGGCAGTCCGGCACCCGCAGTTTTGCTCGGCCCCGCCCGTGCGCGAGGTCCACGACGACGCGGTAGGAGGAGACAACCATGGCCGTCACGGTCGAAGTGCCCACTGTCCTGCGCGGACTCACCGAGGGGCAGCGTGAGGTGGAAGGCCGGGGGGCGGACCTGGCCGCTGTCATCGCCGACATCGATGTGCGTCACTGCGGGTTCTCCCAGCGGATCACCGACCAGGCGGGATTGCGCAAGTTCGTGAACGTCTACCTCAACGACGAGGATGTGCGGTTCCTCGACGGGCTGCGGACCAGCGTCGCAGACGGCGACGTGGTGACTATTCTTCCCGCGGTCGCCGGCGGCTGAACCTGATGCGCTTCGGTTCGCTGCTCCGCTCGGTCGGCAACACCCCCCTTGTCGGGCTGCCCCACCTGTCACCGACCCCCGATGTGCGGCTGTGGGCGAAGTTGGAGGACCGCAATCCCACCGGTTCGGTCAAGGACAGACCGGCCCTGGCGATGATCGAGCAGGCTGAGAGCAGGGGAGACCTCGAGCCGGGCGACACGATTCTGGAGCCCACCAGCGGCAACACCGGCATCTCATTGGCCATGGCAGCGAAACTCAAGGGCTACCACCTGGTGGCGGTCATGCCGGAGAACACATCCCGGGAGCGCACCGAGTTGTTGACTATGTGGGGTGCGCAGATCATCTACTCCTCGCCGGTCGGCGGATCCAACGAGGCGGTCCGTCTCGCCAAGGAGCTTGCCGCTCAGCGTCCGCACTGGGTGATGCTGTACCAATACGGGAATTACGCCAACTCCCGGTCCCACTACGAGGGGACCGGCCCGGAACTGCTGGCCGACCTGCCGGAGATCACCCACTTCGTGGCCGGGCTGGGCACGACCGGCACGCTCATGGGCGCCGGGCGCTATCTGAAGGAGCACAAGCCGGGCGTTCGGATTGTCGCCGCAGAGCCCCGCTACGGCGAACTGGTCTACGGGCTGCGCAACCTCGATGAAGGGTTCGTGCCGGAACTCTACGACCCCGATGTGCTCGACTCCAGGGTGTCGGTCGGTCCGGGGGATGCGATCCGTCGGACCCGCGAACTGCTGGAGGGGGAGGGGATCTTCGCGGGTATCTCCACCGGCGCCATCCTTCATGCGGCGCTCATCGTCGCCCGCCGGGCGATCAGGGCGGGGGAATCCGCCGACATCGCGTTCATCGTGTGCGACGGCGGCTGGAAGTACCTGTCCACCGGCGCCTACACGGGTACCGTCGAAGCCGCCGCCGAGGCGTTGGAGGGACAGGTATGGGCGTAGGGACCGAGGCGCCGATCGGCATCTTCGACTCCGGTGTCGGCGGGCTCACCGTGGCCCGAGCCGTGCTTGACCAGCTGCCGCACGAGTCGGTGCTGTACGTCGGCGACACCCTGCGCGGACCCTACGGCCCACGTCCGATCGCAGAGGTCCGCGGCTTCGCCTTGGAGATCATGGACCACCTCGTCGATGAGGGTGTCAAAGCGCTCGTGATCGCGTGCAACTCCGCGTCGGCGGCGGTGCTGCGAGACGCCCGGGAACGCTACGACGTTCCCGTGGTCGAGGTGATCCAGCCGGCGGTGCGCCGCGCCGTCGCGGCGAGCAGGAACCACAAGGTCGGTGTGATCGGCACTCGGGCGACCATCACTTCCCAGGCCTATGAGGACGCCTTCGCCGCGGCCCCCCACCTGGATCTGTTCGCCAAGGCGTGTCCGAGATTTGTGGAGTTCGTCGAGGCGGGTGTCACCAGCGGCGACGAACTGCTGGCGGTCGCCCACGAGTACCTCGACCCGCTGGCCGCCCAGGGCGTGGACACTCTCGTGCTCGGCTGTACCCACTATCCGTTGCTGACCGGGGTGCTGTCCTATGTCATGGGCAACTCCGTGACACTGGTCAGCAGCGCCGAGGAGACCGGGAAGGACGTCTTCCGGGTGCTGGTCGCCAACGGACTGCTGAGCAAGCCCGGCGGCTCGCCGCCGGATCACCTCTTCCTCGCCACAGGTGATCCGCAGCCGTTCGAGCGCCTGGGCCGACGGTTCCTGGGTCCTGAGGTGGTGCGTGTGGACCGGGCTCCCTCGTTTGTGTCCGCCTGAGTACTCGAGCGGCCCGACGTCCGGATCGGCTCACCGGGTCGGTGAACAGGTGTGTGGTTCGTCACCAGAGGCGTCCGTGGGGCGGGTGCGCGCTGCTCCGGGCCGGGAGTGTGGCTAGTCTCTTCTGGTGAGACTCACTGTTGTCGGCTGTTCGGGTTCGTTTCCCGGCCCGGAATCGCCGTCTTCGTGCTATCTGGTGGAGCACGGCGGAAGCAGTGTCGTGCTGGACATGGGCAACGGTTCGTTGGGTGCGTTGCAGCGCCACACGGACATCTATGCCGTCGACGGGGTGGTGATCAGCCACCTGCATGTGGACCACTTCATCGATCTGTGCTCCTACTACGTGGCCCGTCGTTTCCGGCCGGACGGGCAACTCCCGCCGGTTCCGGTGTGGGGCCCCGGGGGGACCCAGCAGCGCCTCCGGGCGGCATACGGGCTGAACGGCGAGTCGGACATGGACGACGAGTTCGACGTCCGCACGGTCGCCGATGAGTTCACGATCGGTCCGTTCACAATCACCACGGCGGCGGTGCGACACCCGGTGCCGTCCCGGGCGATCCGCGTGGCGGCCGGCGGGAAATCGGTGACGTACTCCGCGGACACCGGTCCTTCGCCGGCGCTGGTGGACCTGGCCCAGGGAACCGACCTGGCCCTGTTCGAGGCGTCCTTCCTCACCGGGGAGGACAACCCGCCGGACCTGCACCTGACCGGACGCGAAGCGGCCGAACACGCCGTCGAGGCTGGCGCAGCCGCGCTGGTACTGACCCACCTGGTGCCCTGGTACGATTCCGCCGCCGTTCTGGCCGAGGCTGCGGAAGTGGTGCCCGACGCGGTGCTGGCCCGCCCGGGGCTGACGGTGGAGTTGTGATCCAGGGGTCCGCCCACCCGGGCGGCTGAGCCGGGGAGCACCGCCAGTACCGTTGTCGCGTGGTCAGATCAGATGGTCGAGAAGCAGCAGACCTCCGCGAGGTCCGGTTCGAGCGCGGGTGGCTGGAGAATGCCGAAGGGTCCGCACTGGTGTCCTTCGGCCGCACGCGGGTGTTGTGCGCGGCGAGTTTTGTGCCAGGCGTACCCCGTTGGCGCAGGGATTCGGGCATGGGCTGGGTGACGGGCGAGTATGCGATGCTGCCGCGCGCCACGGACACCCGCAGCCAACGGGAGTCGGTCCGGGGCAAGATCGGCGGGCGCACCCACGAGATCTCCCGGCTGATCGGGCGATCCCTGCGTGCAGTGATCGACCATCGGGCGCTGGGGGAGAACACGATCCATCTCGACTGCGACGTGTTGCAGGCTGACGGCGGCACCCGCACCGCCGCCATCAGCGGCGCCTACGTCGCCCTGGCCGACGCGATCACCTGGGCCGTGCGCGAAGGCCATGTGGCTGCCGATGCCAAGCCGCTCACCGACTCCCTGGCCGCGGTGTCGGTCGGGATCGTGGCCGGAGAGCCCCGCCTGGATCTGCATTACGACGACGACGCCAACGCCGACACCGACATGAACGTGGTGATGACCGGATCCGGCCGCTACATCGAGATCCAGGGCACTGCCGAGCAGGAACCTTTCGACCGGCCGCTCCTGGACGCCCTGCTGGACCTTGCGGAACGGGGATGCGCCGCCATCACCGAAGTCCAGATGCGCGTGCTGGCCGAGCCGCTGCCCACACCATGACCGCGACAGTGGTCCTCGCGTCGCGCAACGAGAAGAAGGTCGCCGAGCTGCGGCGGATCCTCGTCGACTGCGGCCTCGACGCGGAAGTGGTGGGTGCGGAGTCGTTCGCCGACCTGCCCGACATCGCAGAGACCGGGCAGTCCTTCCTGGACAATTCCATCCTCAAGTCGGGTGCGGTGGCGCGCCACACCGGCCTGGTCGCCATCGCCGACGACTCCGGGCTCACCGTCGATGCGCTCAACGGCATGCCCGGTGTGCTCTCGGCCCGCTGGGCCGGGCAACGTGCCTCCGACGAAGCCAACCTGGAACTGGTGCTGGAGCAGACCTCGGACGTTCCCGATGATCGCCGCGGAGCGGCGTTCCACTGCGCCGCCTCGGCTGCGCGGGTGCGCTCCGACGGGGGACTCGAGTTCCTCACAGCGGAGGCCGATGTCCGCGGCCGGTTGCTGCGGCAGCGGCGCGGCGCCAACGGCTTCGGCTATGACCCCGTTTTCCTTCCCGACGGCAGCGGCCTCACCACCGCGCAGATGTCCAGTGCGGACAAGGACCGCATCAGCCACCGCGGCAAGGCGCTGCGAGCACTGGCCGAGCAGCTGCGGGACTGGCTGGACGCCGGATAGCGCCGGGGGCTGCGGGTCCGCGGGCGCCCCGTCGGGCGAGGCGCCGCCGTGCGCCGAACAGATCAGCGGCACACACGGTGAGTAAGAGCCGCATATCGACTACTGGCAGTTACTCCCGCACGCATTACGGGCACAAGCCAGTGTCTTGCTGGTGTCTGATTCCTGTCGCGTGTCCATCTTGTTATGGTCTGGCGGCACGGGCAACTGGAGGGAACGTCAATGGGTGGGCGACGAATTGTGGGTTGTGCGGCGGCGGCGACGCTGGTGGCGGGGTTGGTGGCCCCGGCCGTCGGTCCGGCGAATGCGGCTGATTCCGTGGGCTCCGGCGACAGCGCGGCCCAAGCCCGCGGGACCGCCCGCGCGGCAGAGGGGCTGATGACCCCGACGGTGGCGGGGGTGAAGAGCCGCCGGTTGATGGGGAAGAGTGCCGGGATCACTCCGAAACTGCGCGCCAAGACCCGCAACGCCCTGCGCGCCAGCAAGATCAAGGCGGGGAAGCGTCCCAGCGGCAAGATGCCGCGGGAACCGTACATCCCGCAGAACGCCTGCTATGCGTATGAGTTGCCCGGAGTGCAGGCCTTCCGGGACATGCTGCTGGACACGTTCCCCCGCTCCCGGGCCAGCCTCGGCTTCTACAACATCGGCCGGGGCTGCAACACCCCCGGCGTCAGCGAACATGAAGAGGGCAGGGCGCTGGATTTCGAGGCCAACACCAACAACCCGCTGCAATACGCCCAAGCCCGCCGGCTGCTGAAGTACCTCACCAAGCGCAACGGCTACCACGCCAAGCGCTGGGGGATCATGTACATCATCTTCGACAAGCAGATCTGGGCGCAGTACAAGCCGTGGTGGCGGCGGATGTCCGATCGGGGGAACAGGACCGACAACCACCAGGACCACATCCATTTCTCCTTCACGTGGAACGGTGCGGTGAAACGGTCCGCGTACTGGACCGGGCAGGTCCGTCGGCCGGACCGCGGCCCGTGTGTCCGCTACCAATGGCACTTCGCCCCGGTACGGATTCAGAAGATGCTTGCGAAACCGCGTACCAAGGGCTGCAAGAGGCCGCGGCCGTTCGACCGGAGCTGGGACTACACCAGTTCGATCATGTATTGGCAAAGTGATGCCCGGGTGAAGTGGCTGCAGCAGTTCCTCACCGAAGAAGGTGTCTACGAGGCAGAAGTGAACGGCAACTTCGGCCAGATCACCTTCGGCGCGGTGCGGGCATGGCAGGTGCAGCACAGACTGCCGCCGACGGGGGTCTGGGACCCGGTGACCCAGAACCGCTCCGGGCGCGTGGTCGGCAAAAGAAGCAAGACCACGAGCACCGGTTGGCCGGGCCGCCAGACCATGATGGTTCAGGTTGGGCAGACTGTGGACCTACCCGTGACGGTGACAGCCGACGGGGCCGTGGGCCGCAGCATCGAGGTGCAGCGCCGACCGGCGGATCGCAGCGGACCGTGGACCACCGTGGTAGACGGCACGACGGCCGGCTCGGGCGGCTATGGCGTCCAACTGCGGGCAGAGGAAGGCTCCTGGCTGTACCGACTGGTGGTGGCGGAGTCGAGCCGCTACGAGGCGACCATGTCCCGGGCGCTCACTCTCACGACCGACGCTCCCGTTGTGCCGTTGCCGCCGGTGACCACCGAACCGACTGTGCCGCCGCCCGCAGAGCCGACTGTGCCACCGCCCGCAGAACCGACTGTGCCGCCCGGCGAACCTGACGTGCCGCCGGCACCGCCTGAGGGTCCGCTGCCCCCCGGCATCACGGATTCGGAGCCCGTCGAACCGCAGGAGTAGTCGCGGTTCGCCGGGGGCATCCTGGCAGTGCCCCCAGGGGGCATGCTGGGGATATGGGCACAGCCTCGGCCAGCGTGCTTCTGCGCGTGCACTCCGACCTGCGTTTCCTGCTCGCGCCGAGGTACCGGGGCGACGGCGAAGTGGTCGTGGCGCTGGACGGTACTTCCACGTTGGTCAACGTTGTGGAGTCGATAGGAATACCCCGCACCGAGGTGGGGGCGCTGACCAACCCGCGGGGGACGGTGCCGCTGGGAGCCGCGCCGCGGTCGGGGGACGCGATTGACGTGGTGCCGGTTGAGCGGCCTCAGCCTGGCGCCGAGCGGGGGTTCCTGCTGGACGTCCATCTCGGCGGACTGGCCCGCCGAATGCGGCTGCTGGGCCTCGACACCGCCTACAGCAACGAGGCGACCGATCGGCAGCTGGTCCGCGACGCCGCAACTTCGGGGCGGATCCTGCTGACGCAGGACCGTGGGCTGTTGCGGCGGCGGGTGCTGCCGCGGGGGGCGCTGGTGCGCGGCAGGGGGACCGAAGCGCAATTGGACGATGTGCTCAGCCGCTTCCGGCCCCGGCTGCAGCCCTGGACGCGCTGCCTGGTCTGCAACGGCCGCCTCGCCCCGGTGGACCGTGCAGATATCGCCCATCTGCTGCAGCCGGGCACACTGGCGACCTACAACGAGTTCGCCCAGTGCCAGGAGTGCGGGCGACCCTACTGGCGGGGCGCACACGCGCAGAAGTTGCATCGCAGAGTGGGCGATGCGCTGGCCACCGGGGCAGATCAGCTGGATACCGACAGGTGAACGGCCATCGTGACGGATTGCCGCACCCGCGTCGGGATGGTTGGCTGGTGGGGTGGCCGCAACCGCGATGTTTCCGCTGGGGTCGGTGCTGTTCCCCCACATGCCGTTGGCCCTGCGACTGTTCGAGCAGCGGTATCTGGTGATGCTGGGTCGGCTCCTGGAGAGCGAACAACCGAGTCTGGGTGTGGTGTTGATCGAGCGGGGTCACGAAGTGGGCGGCGGTGACCAGCGCTTCGATGTGGGCACGATGGCGCGGATCGTGTCGGTTTCGGCCCACCAGGATCACATGGCGGTGGTCGCGGTGGGCACTGACCGCTTCCGGGTGCGGGAATGGCTGCCCGACGACCCCTTCCCGCAGGCGGAAGTGGAGCTGCTGCCGGGACTGCAGTGGCGGGAGGACCTGCAGCCCGAACTGGACCGGACCAGCACCGAGGTGCGCCGAGCATTGGCGGCGGCCAGCGAGTTCACCGAGCAGCAGTGGCCCGCCGACGTCCAGATCGACGAGGACCCCGTCGCAGCATGTTGGCAACTGGCGGGACTGGCGCCTGTCGGTTCCCTCGATCAGGTCTCGCTTCTGCGCAGCGAGTCGACGCCGGAACTCCTTGCGGCTACCGCCCGGATGGCCACCGAGGCCGTGGAGACGCTGTCGCTGGGATGGGGCGGCGATCCTGGACTCTGAACGTCCCACCCGGTGGGGGTCGCCCACGAGGGCTGCTGACAGGCTTGGCGGGTGATCGCACGACAGGCGGCCAGTGCCGCGGTGGCAGCCGCGCTGGTGTCCTTGCTGGCCGCTTGCAGCGGTGACGGGCCGGCGGGGGTGGATGCGCCGCAATCATCGCAGGGCCCGGTGCGGGCCGGCGAACGGCTCTCGGCGTATTTCGCCGCCTGGGCTGCCAATGAGCCGAACGACATGATCCGCAACTCCGCGCCCGGAAGCCCTGCCCGGTCCTACGCCCGCTATTGGTCTGACCTGCTGCGGGCGGGGCGCGTGGACGCCGCCGCCGCACAGGTCGAGGTTCGGGCCGACCGGGCGATCCTGCGCTACGAGGACGGAACCGAGTACGTGCTCGCCGACGTGGCAACCGATCCCCGGGGCCGGGTGGTGACGTGGCGCACCGACCCAGGGGGACCGTTGGCGCGGCGGATCGTTGCGGGTCCGGCCAAGGCGGTCGAGGTGGGTCCGGCGGTGGTTGTGGTCCGGCGGCAGTACCGCAACAGCGAGGGGGGTCTGCGGATCACGATGGCGGTGCGGAACACGACCGACCAGACGGCCCGGCTGGGCCTGCGCGCATACGTGTCGCGTGACGGCCGGCGGTTGCCCGGGTCGCTGGGCAGCGGCGGATCAACAGGTGAGGTGGCGGTGCCCGGCCGCGACCGGGCAGCTGTGGTGGCTGCCGTTCCGGGTGCCCGCCCCGGCGGGTCATTGGTCTTGTACGCCTACGCACGCGACCGACAGGTCCCACAGTCGGCTCGCGTCGAACTGCCCCGTTGACGCTGCCTTCCCTGTGTGGACGGGGTGCGGAACAGGGCAGTGCCTCCGCTGGGGCGGACTAGTCCTTGTCTCCCTCTACCGGCACCTCGTCGGCGTGTTGGCCGCTGACGCCGTAGAACTCGGCCTCGTGCGGGGCTTCCGGGAAGTGCGATTCCTGCGGCACCCGCTTTATCTGGATGCCCAGGATGGCGTAGGTGAACGATATGACCGGGTTGATCAGGTTGAAGAAGGCGAACGGGAAGTACGCGATTGTCTCCACGCCTAGAACACCGGCGGCATAGGCCCCGCAACTGTTCCAGGGGATCAGCGGGGACGTCACTGTTGCGGTGTCCTCGATCTGCCGCGACAGCGACTGGGGTGCGATGCCGCGCCGCTCGAAGTCGTGCTTGTAGACGTTGCCGGTGAGCACGATGGCCAGGTACTGGTCGGCGGCGAGGACGTTGATGCCGATGGCGGTGGTGCCGGTGGCGACCATCATGCCGCGGTCGGTCTTGGCCCTGTTGTGCAGCGGTTCGATGATCCGGGCCAGGAACCCCGTCATGTTCATGATGCCGCCGAAGGCGAGCGCGACCATGATCAGCCAGATGGTGCCGAGCAGGCCCTCCATGCCACCGCCGGAGAGCAGTTCGTTCAATGCTTCGGAGTCGGTATCGGCCACGAAACCGGTGGCCATGGCGTCCCAAACGCCCTGCACCATCGACCAGGCTGTTCCGACCGGTTCCAAGCCGAGGTCTTCCCGGGTTGCATCCACGAAGGCCTGGACCGTCTGCTGCTGGGTGAACACCGCGACTATGCCGCCGGTGACGGCGCCGGTGATGATGGCCAGCGTCGGCGGGGCTTTGCGCAGGGCCATGGCGATGACGATGATCAGCGGGATGATCTGGATGATGCCGGTGGCGAAGGATTCCTCGATGGCCTCCAATCCGCTTTCGATGTTGATCGCATCCTCGGGTGATTCCCGCAGCCCGAAGAAGGTGAAGAGTCCCAAGGCGATGAGGATGGCCGGGATGGTGGTCGCCATCATCGATCGGATGTGCGTGTACAGATCAGTGCCCGCGACCGCTGGTGCCAGGTTGGTGGTCTCCGACAGCGGCGACATCTTGTCCCCGAAATAGGCGCCGGAGATCACCGCACCTGCTGCCATCGCCTCGTTGAGTCCCAGGGCCGAGGAAATGGCGATGAGGGCCACACCGATGGTGCCCATGACGGTCCACGAACTGCCGATCGACAGCGCGATGATCGCACAGATGATCGCGGCGGTGAGGTAGAAGAAACTGGGACTCAACACCTGGATGCCCCAGTCGGTCATCGTCGCGATCGTGCCCGACATGTTCCAGGTGCCGATCAGCGCGCCCACCGCGAACAGGATGAAGATGGCGCCCATGGCAGTGCCGATGCTGTCTACGGCCGCCTTGGTCATTCGAGCGACCGAATGGCCGTTCTTGAACCCGACCAGCCCCGCGACGATGGCGGACAGGAACATCGCCACCTGCACGGGACCGCCGATGGCGTCGCCGCCGTACAGGTAGACCGCCGAGCCCAGTGACGCGATGAGGAACACCACCGGGATCATCGAGTCGAGCAGGGAGGGGCGGTGGGGTGTGCGCTTGGTGTCGCTCGGGGTGACCATGATGACTCCAACCAACGTCGACAACTACAGCAAGACGCTAGTGGAGCAGTGGGGTCTTGTCTTGCCGATCGTGCTTCCTCGGGTTTCCGGGGGGTAAATTCTGCCGCGCGCGGCTCACAGGTTGGGGGTGCAGCGGCCCTGCCCCAACAGCGCCAGGCCGGCGAGGTCCCCCGACCCCAGCGGGCGCCCGCCGCGTGCTTCGCTGGTCATGACCTGTCCCTCGTCGGGGACATGGTCCAGCCCGAGCACGTGGCCCAGTTCGTGGAGCAGCACTTCCCGCAGCAGCCCGGCGGTGGTGGACACAGAGAAGTATTCCCGGTTGAGGGTGACTTCGCCGGTCACGTACGAGGGTCCGCCGCGCCGGGGATCTACGCTGAGGCTGCCGCCGAGTCCCACAGCAGCGCCGGCGAACTCCGGCACGGTCTCGCGCGACGCCCAGGAGACCAGGATCGGGGCCCACGTTTCGCCGTAGCGCTCCGGCTGGTAGGGATCCCGGTTGCGCCGGTATTCCTCGTCGGTCTCCCCTGCGACGGTCAACGACAGTCCGGCCGCCGCTCCCACCTGGCTGACGGCCTCCTCGACGGCCTGGTAGGCCCCAGGAGGTGCACCGGTGGTGTTGACCACGACCTCGAGCCGCCGGCAGGGCGAATAGGTGATCGGCGCGCCGTTGCGCTCGGCCAGGAATGCGTAGTCGCCGGCGTCGATCGGCGGCTGCATGGCAGGCACTATCCGATCGGGAGCCGCGTCGGCCCCGGGCGGCGGGATATTGGCCGGATCCAGGCGGGCAGAACCCGCCCCCGGCCCCTGCCTGGGGGTGTCCTCGCCCAAGTACGCCGTCGGGCCGTCGTCGAGCAGCGGGCGGCCCAGACCGACGAGCCACACCACCAGGAGGACTGCCAAGACGATGCCGACGATGGTGAAGAACCACCGAGCCAGGCTCAGCCCCTTGGTCTCGCCGCTGGGCGGGCTGCCCGGCGGGGGAGCGGTGCGCCAGCCGGGTTGCTCCTGCGCCCGCACATGGCCGACGTGGATGCGGCGATAGCGCTCCGCGCGCTCCTCGGCAGTCTCCTCCCGCCGCTTGGCGGCGCGCACCCAGTCGTCGTCGAAGGGGCCGAAGGGTTCCGGCGGCGGTTCAGGTTCCGGCATGGTGGTCTGTATTCGCGGCGGTGGGTTTGGCGCGTGCGTGTCTGAAGTCTAGGCGACTTCGGCAGAGCGCACTCCGAGCAGTTTCGCCATCGGCGTGGCCGTGACGCTGTAGACGGCCACCGTCCCGGCGATGATCAGGAACGTAGCCGGCAGCAGCTCCCGGGCTCCCTCGGTGCCGGTGTCGATGAGGGTGGCGCTGAAACCCGCGGCGGTCGCAGCCGCGACTATGCCCTTGGGTGCCATCCACCCGATGAACAGCCGGTCGTTCAGCGAAAGCCCGCTGCGGTAGGTGAGAAGCAGCGCCGTGGCGGGGCGCACGACCAGTACGAGGACCGCAACGATCGCCATGCAAGGCAGCACCAGGCCCCGCAGCGACTGTGGGGTGACCAATGCCGAGATCGCGACGAACAGCACGGAGATGCTGATGCCCACCAGGACGTCGAAGAAGGGCATGACGGAGGTGAAGTGGTCCTCCAACCGGCGTCTGACCAGCAGCGGAGTGGCCAGTCCCATCAGCACGGCGGCCAGGAGACCGGAGTCTTCCGCGATGGCGCTGGCGAAACCCGCGGCGACGATCACCGCGCCGAACAGCACCTGTGTCCCCAGCAGCCTGTTGGAGCCGGCCAGCCACAGCCCCACCCAGATGAGCGCCAAACCCACGGCGGCTGCCGTCACCCCCACCCCGACACTCACGGCGAAGCGTGCCGCCCCGCGAGCAACCTCTGCCTCATCGGCGGCGCGCAGCCCCTGGAAGAAGATCACGGCGATGAGCGCCCCGACCGGGTCGATGAGGGTGCCCTCCCACATAAGGATCCGCCGGATCCGGGACTGCGGTCTGGCGAATTCCAGCAGCGGTCCGACCACGGTCGGCCCCGAGACGATCAGAATCGCGCCGAACAGCAGGGCTACCGGGCCGGGCAGTCCGAGGAACAGATGAGCAGCCAGCGCCGCTCCCGCCCAGGTGATCAGCGCCCCGACCGTGAGCAGCCGGCGCACTATCCGGTGGTCCTTCCCGATGGTGGGTGCGGTGAACAGCTCCATACCGCCGTGAAACAGGATCAGGGCCACGGCGATGTTGACCAGGGAGGTGAAGGAATCCCCGAAGATCGCCAGCGGGTCGACCGAGTCGAACAGGTTCCCCGCCAGGAAACCCGCCGGGAGGAGCAGCAGCAGGGCTGGCACCCGGATGCGCGGCGCGAGTACTTGGCAGGCCACTGCGATGCCTGCGATCAGCGCAACTCCGGTGAAGACTTCTTCCGGGCTCACCCCAGAACACTAGTGGCCTCGTCAATCGGCCCGCTGTTGTGCCCTCAGGGCCGCTGCCAGCCCGGCCCCACCGAGGCCGACGAGCAGCAGCGCGACACTGACCCGCGGGTCGGGGTAGGCGTCGACGGCGGCTCCTATGAGGTACACCATTGCGAAGGCGAGGAACACCGTCCCCGAGATCAGGCTGAGCAGTTCGACCGGGTGGCGTTTCATCGCTGGCTCCCTTGGTTGTTGGTGCGGTTGGCACCGTCGCCGGTGCCCCCCCTCCCCGGGTTGTTGTCCCGGGGCGTCTGTTCCCGGCGGTCGCGCGCCGGCCCGTCGGATTGGCCTGTTGCCGGTTCTTCACGTTCAGGAACAGCCGTTGTCGGAGCGCGGGTCAGGGCGATCTGACCGGCGCCCACCTCGAGCTGCAGCTTCAGGCTGCCGGTCTGCCTGCCCACCGGCCGCAGAACCGAGTCGAAGGTGGCCCCGGCAACGCCGGAGGAGGAGTTGTCCCCAGCATCATCCCGGGTGCCCGGCCGGCGGCCGTTGACGACGATCTCGCCGACATCCGCGGTGGCATCGACGCGGACCTGCCAGGAAGCGGGGACGATCACGGTCAACTCGCCGAGGTCTACGCTGGCGCTGATCCGGTCGCCCTCCTCGGGCGGGGCCACGGTCGGATCCTCAGCCCAATCGGTGAGGTCCAGGGTCGCCGAGCCGATTCCCAGTTCGTAGTCCGCGCCATCGGCGAGCGGGGTCCACAGCCGTTCCCCCACTCCGGAGTCCACAGCGCCGCGGATTTCGGGAAGGCGCTGCGACAGCAGCGCCACCGGCGGGATGAGCATGGCCACCAGCAGTGCGGGGATGATCAGCCAGCGAGCCCTGCCGAAGAAGGCGGCGACCACCAGGCCTGCGCCGAGGATCGCCAGCACGACGGCCAGTGCGACCACTGCGCTGACGGCCACCAGGCCGGAGGCAGCCAGTGCGGCCATCAGCCCGGCGGCCATGAACGCCGCCAGCACCACGACAAGGCCCAGATAGGAGGTCTCCCGCGGCGCCACCGGGGCGGCGGGTGCTTCGGGATAGCCGAAGGGCGGGGTGTCGGTGGTCGCCGCCGGCTCGCCCGCGGTTCCGGTGCCGCCATAGGCGAAGCCGGCCTGCGGTGCCCGCTGCGGATCGACGGGGACCGCGGGTGAAGTTGCCCGTGAATCCCGGCGGCTGTACAGCCAGACAGCGAGCCCCACGAGGAACCCGCCGACGATCAGTCCGGACAAACCGCCCAGGGAACGCAGCCAGCCGAAGAAGGCGAGGACGCTGATCACCGCGACGACGGATCCGGCGATCAAGCGGCCCAGCGACCTGGTGAACAGGTCCGGTTCCCGGTCGGTGTCGGTGGGCAGGAGCAGCCATAGCGCCAGGTAGGAGAACAGGCCGATGCCGCCGGCCAGGATCGCGACGACGAAGCCGACGCGTATCACCGACGGGTCGACGCCGTAGCGCCGGCCGAGGCCGCCGCACACCCCGGCGATCACCTTGTCGCCGGTGCTGCGGCGCAGCAGGGGGCGATAGGGCGGTTGCTGGGGGGCGGGTTGGGGAGGAGGTACAACTTCGGTGTCATGTGTGTCCATGTCTGAAGCGTGGCGGTGCCGCACCGCGGTCACATCGGGGAACCACCCTGAACCAACCCTGGGAATCCAGGGCGGATATCAGGGTGCAACCCTGATACGCCCCGATGTTCCGGCGGCGATACTGATGGTGTGCCATTGACCCAGGCAGCCCCGCCTCGCGCCCTTCGGGAACCTCGGGGCCGGTGGATCGCAGGGGTGGGCACCGGCCTGGCGGCCAACTTCGGCTGGCCGGTGGCACTGGTGCGGATGGCGTTCGTGGTCCTGGTGCTTGCCAACGGGCTCGGCGTGATCCTGTACATGGCGCTGTGGGTGGTGATGCCGTTGCGCCGCGAAGCCGCTCAGGACCGGGATGCCGACTTCGGCAGGATGCTCGCGTTCGGCGCGGTGGCCGTCGGCGCGGCCGCCTTCGCCTATGCCTTCGGGTGGTCGGCGCTGCGCATCTGGATAGCCCCGCTGCTGGTGCTGGGGCTCGGGCTGGCGATCCTGTGGCAGCAATCAGGGTGGTCGCCCACCGCTCGCGGTGGCCGCTTCGGTTGGGCCCGGCCGGTGCTCGGCATCGGGCTGGTCGTCGGCGGGATCGTGGCGCTGGTGGTGGGGGAGGTCGGCTGGTTCCAGGGGGTCCGCGCGATCGGCGTGCTGCTGCTGTTCCTCGGGGGTGCGGCGCTGCTCGCCTCACCCTGGCTGGTGAATGCGTACACCGACCTGGCTGCCGAACGGCGGACCCGGATCCGGGAACAGGAGCGAATGGACATAGCTGCCCACGTCCACGATTCCGTGCTGCAGACCTTGACACTGATCCAGGCCAACGCCGCCGACTCCGATCAGGTGTCACGCTTGGCGCGCACCGAAGAGCGCCGGCTGCGCTCCTGGCTCTATGCCCCCGTCGCCGGCGAACAGGAATCACTCGCCGCCGCCCTCACCCACACCGCCGCGAAGGTGGAGTCCGAGCATGATGCAGCAGTGGAGGTCGTCAACGTGGGGGATGCTCCTTGGTCGCCGGCAACCGAAGCGATCGTTGCGGCGGCGGGCGAGGCCATGGTCAACGCCGCCAAACACGCGGGGCCGCGGGCGACGATCAGTGTGTACTGCGAGGCGGCCGACGACGGCGTGTCAGTGTTCGTCCGCGACCGGGGGCCCGGGTTCGACCCCGCCGCAGTGGCAGCGGACCGCCGTGGCATCCGGGAGTCGATAGTGGGGAGGATGGAGCGTGCGGGCGGGTCTGCCGAGGTCGTTGGCTCACCCGGCGGCACCGAGGTCCGGCTGCGCATGGAACGGGAGGTCTGATGACGATCCGGCTCGTCGTGGTCGATGACCACGCGCTGGTGCGATCCGGGGTGATCGCGGGTTTGCCCGACGACATCGAGGCGGTGGCCGAGGCCGAGGACGTCGACAGTGCCGTGCGGGCGATCTCCAGGACGCTGCCCGATGTGGTGCTGCTCGACGTCCACCTGCCCGGCGGCGACGGCCCGGCGGTGCTGTCCGGCTGTGCCGCGCTGCTGGAGGGGACCCGCTTCTTGGCGCTGTCGGTGTCCGACGCGGCAGAAGACGTGATCGGCGTGGTCCGGCTCGGGGCCCGGGGCTACGTCACCAAGAACATCTCCCCGGCCGACCTCGCCGACGCCATCCGCCGCGTGGCGGCTGGCGACGCGGTCTTCAGTCCTCGGCTCGCCGGCTTCGTGCTCGACGCCTTCCATGGGGCTCCCGCGCAGTCCGACGAGGAACTCGACCGGCTCACGGCCCGGGAGAAGGACGTGATGCGGCTGATCGCCCGCGGCTACACGTATCGGGAGGCTGCGGGTGAGTTGGTCGTCAGCGTGAAGACAGTGGAAACACACATGTCGGCGGTGCTGCGCAAACTGCAGCTGTCCAACCGGCACGAACTGGCCCGGTGGGCGCGGGCGCGGCGATTTGTGTGAGGGCCGCGCCCGCGCCGGGTCAGAGCAGGTCTGCGCGCGGCGGGGGGCCGAAACGGTTCTCGCCCGGGGTGCCCGGCTGGATGTAGAAGGCGAAGACCAAGATGAGCCAGCCGATGCAGCAGATGAGGCCCAACAGCCACCACCAACCGGAGTGGTCGGTGTCGTGGAGTCTGCGGATCGCCATGGCGATGGTCGGCAGCAAGATGGCCAGAGTGAATATGCCGCCCACGAAACCGACGTTCTCAGCACTGACCTGGACACCGCCGGTGGCGGTTTCGGTGACCTGCCAAAGCGTGCGGCCCATCAGCGAGTCGATGATCGAAGCGACCACCGCGCCCAGCCACACGAACAGTGCCCACCACCAGAACTCGCTGCGTGACGCCCGCCCGCTGAAGGTGGCGTAGTTGCTGAAACCGCTGCTGATTGCCTGCCCGAAGCCCATGGCATCTCCTCCCGGCCGGCCGAGTGCCGGTGCAGCAGATCATGGCAGGGGCGGGGTCCGGGTGCGAGAGCATCTGTGCCGTGTCGGGTGTTCTGTCGTGATCGGTCCCGTGCCCGCAGGCATTTGTGCCGCCGGAAGGCCACAATCGCGGTGCTTGGGCATGCTGTTGTCGTGGTCACCCCCGACAAGTCGCGGACCTGCTACCGAGGTCACCCGGTCGGCGAATTCGACGTCTTCTGCGGCGCGTGCGGCGCCCAGATCGATCCGGCCGTGGAGGCGAGCCGCTACGACTTCGAGGCGGAGATGCTCTCCATGGTCCGGGGCGGCAGGACCATCCTGGACAACGCGAGCTTCGTGGTGCCGCCGCACTCGTTGGTGGCGGTCATCGGGCCCAGCGGAGCGGGCAAGACCACGCTGCTGGGCGCGTTGACCGGTACTGCCCCGGCGGACACGGGGACAGTCCGTTACGCGGGCCACGACCTCTACGCGGAATACGACCTGATGCGCCAGGTGATCGGACTGGTCCCGCAGCGGGACTTGCTGCACCCGTCGCTGACGGTGGCGGCTGCATTGGACTACGGTGCCCAACTGCGATTCCCGCCGCACGTGACCCCTGAGCAGCGGTGGCGCCGAATCGAGCATGTCCTGGCGCAGCTGCAGATCGGCGACCGGCGCGAGTTGCGGGTAGATCAGCTGTCCGGAGGGCAGCGGAAGCGGACGTCGGTCGCGATGGAACTGCTGACCGCGCCGACTCTGTTGTTCCTGGACGAACCGACATCGGGGCTGGATCCCGGCCTGGATGCCAAGGTCATGCGACTCCTGCGGGACCTGGCCCATGACCCGCAGGCCAACCGGACGGTATTCGTGGTCACCCACAGTGTGTCCAACCTCGACCTCTGCGACTTCGTCGTGGTGATGGCCCCCGGCGGCAAGGTCGCCTACTTCGGGCCGCCGGCCCGATGTCCGGCCGCCTTCTTCGCCGCGGACATGCCGGCTGTGTTCGAACAGTTGGACGATGACCCCGCGACTGCGCAGCGGCTGGCAGAGACCACCTGCCGCACCCAGGTGCACGAGCTGCACCGCCGTGCACCGTTCCGGCAGCGAGCGACGGTGGCGGAGCCGCACCACGTCTCTTCTGTGCGCCAGTGGGCGGTGCTGGTGCGCCGCCAGGTGGTCGTCATGGCCAGCGACCGGAAGGTGGCGGCTTTGTTGCTGGGGCTGCCGCTGGTTCTGGGGGTGCTGGGCGCGGCGATCGGGACTGACGACGGGCTGGGCCGCACCGCCGGCGGTCAGGTGGGCAATCCCTATGCACAGGGTGTGCTGGTGGTGTTGATGATCTCGGTGATCCTGCTCGGGCTGGCGAACTCCATCCAGGAGATCGCGGGGGAGACGGCCATCAACCGCCGGGAGCGAGCGATGGGGGTCAGCCGCGGGTCCTATCTGTCGGCGAAGGCTTCGGTGCTGCTGACCGTCGGGCTGTCGCAGACGGCCGTCGTCGTCGCGCTGACTCTCGCGGGACGGCCGGGGCCGGCCGAGCCGCCCGTGCTGGGGTCCTACGGGTCCGTGCTTGTCCCCCTGTTGGCGCTGGCCGGAGCCGCGACAATGGTCGGGCTGGCGCTGTCAGCCCTCCTCGGCAGCCGTGAGCGGGCGATGAATGCGCTTGTCGGGGCGGTGATCGTGCTGATCGTGTTCTCCGGGGCGTTCGTACTGCGGTTCGACAGCCCGGTCGTGGACATCCTGCAGCGTGCGGTGCCCTCGTCGTGGGCCTACAACAGCCTGGCGGCAGCTACGGACATCCAGGCGCTGGCGCCGGTGCCGGACCCTTCGCCCGAGTGGGACCCGACTGCTGTCAACTGGTGGGAGGGTGTGGCGGGGACGATGACTTTCTGGGTGGCGGCGTATGCCGCGTCCTGGTTCTTCCTCGGCCGCATGGAACCGCGCCGCCGTCCGCCCCGTCGTTCCCCTCGAACATGAATGTGCCGGGGTCCCGACCCCCCTCTGGTCGGGACCCCGGCTTCTTCCGGATTCCTGGGGAGCATCCCCCCGGTGCTCACCGCCAGGTCCGGAAACCTTGGCCGGCTCAGAACAAGCGGTACCCGCTGATGTCCTTGGTGCCGGAGCATGTCGTGCAAGTGAACGAGCCGCTCATCGAGTCGCCGTCCGGCGACAGCGTGACGATGATGCTGTCCAGGCCCCAACTGCTGGGAGCCCCGCTCCACGAGGTCCCCTGCAGGTAGATGGTGTTGCCTTCCCGGTAGCCGGTCAGCGACTCTGTCCCGTCTTCGCCGTCGGAGTTGTCGTACTGGTACATCGATCCGGAGATGCCGCCGTCGCTCTCGGACAGATCCATGCTGAAGGAGTACTGGCCGCTGTCCATGCTGCCCTCCCAACTGCCGGCCGCTGAGGCCGATGTCGCGGATGCGGGTGCGGGTGCGGGGGCGGGGGCGGGGGCCTGCGCGGGCTGGGCCGGTGGGGCCTGCTGTTCGGCGACCTTCTCAGCGGCGAGCTTCTCGGCCTTGGCCTCGATGCGCTTCTTCTCAGCCTTGGCCTCGGCCTTCGCGTCCTGCCGGACCTGTTGCGCGGCGGCCTCCTCGTCGGCAGCCGTCTGGGACTGGCTGTGGACGGCGAAGGCGCTCAGCGCGCCGACGGACAGCGCGACCGCACACGCGGCGACGATGGCTCCCGTGCGGCGCCGTGGGCGCCCGGCGGTGCGGGCCGGGGTGGGATTGACCGCGGCCATCGTCGGCAGGGTGGTGGTCTGGGCGGCGTCCGCGGCCTGGTTGGCCGTCTCCCGGCCACAGCCGCCGCAGAAGGCCCCGCCGGTCAGGGCGGCGCCACAAGAGACGCAGTACTGTGCGGGGGCGGTTGCGGTTGCGGCTTCGGTTGCGGTTGCGGCTTCGGGGGCGTGAATCGTGCTCATGACGGTGGTATTGCCACTGCCCAGAGCACTAAACCTGCCGATGTGGGCACGTGGCCTACCTCGAGGTCCTGCGGGTTGGGACGGCCCCGCAGACTACTGCCCGCTACGACTCGAGGGCTCGCAGCCGGTTCAGAGCCTCCTGGCACCAGACAAGCCAGGCCCGCTCGTAGGCGAGACCGAGTTGCAGGCCGAGGTAGCGGCCCACCGCGTGGGGATCGTGGGAGTCGAGGTCGGCGAAGGCGCTGCGCTCGATGCGCTCATACAGGGCAAGGCGCTCGCGGTGCCCGGCCAGCCGGCCGACGATCTGCTCCGCGACGGCGTCGACGTCCACGTCCGCCAGCCCGTAGAGCTTGACCATCATGTCGTCCTTCACCGGTGGCGGCGGGTTGGTCTCCTGGGACCATTCGATCAGCCGCTCGCGGCCGGCGGCAGTGATGGAGTACAACCGCTTGTCCGGGCGTCCCGCCTGCGGGATCGGTTCGTCGCGGACCAGGGCCCGCTCCCGTAGGCGCCGCAGTTCCCGGTAGATCTGCTGGTGGTCGGCGTGCCAGAAGAAGCCGATGGACGTGTCGAAGGACTTCGCCAGGTCGTACCCCGTCAACGGCTGCTCCGCCAGGCAGACCAGGATTGCCTCCGCCAGAGCCACAGCCGCCTCCCGCCCTCACTGTCGCACTTGAGTGTATATGCAACAAAGCGCATATAGTGGCTGGTGCACGCACCGTTGTCCGCGGTGCGCAACCGACTGGGAGGGCCCATGACTCTGGCCGACAAGACCGTCTTCATCACCGGGGGGACCCGGGGGATCGGACTGGCGATCGCATTGCGAGCCGCCCGCGACGGCGCCAATGTGATCATCGCCGGCAAGACCGCCGACCCCAACCCCCGGCTGCCGGGAACCCTGTTCACCGCCGCGCAGGAGATCGAGGAAGCCGGCGGCACCGCCCTGCCGGTACGCACCGACATCCGCTATGAGGACCAGGTGACTGCCGCGGTAGATGCTGCGGTGGAACGCTTCGGCGGGATCGATGTGTTGGTGAACAACGCCAGCGCCATCACCCTCACCCCGACGCTCGCCACCGACATGAAGCGTTACGACCTCATGCACCAGATCAACACTCGCGGGACGTTCCTGGTGTCCAAGACGTGCATCCCGCACCTGCAGCGATCCGCCAATCCCCACATCTTGAACCTGGCCCCGCCGCTGGACATGTCCCCGAAGTGGTTCGCCGGCCATGTCGCCTACACGATGGCGAAGATGGGCATGAGTATGTGCACCCTCGGCATGTCGGCGGAGTTCGCCGCCGAGGGCATCGCCGTCAACTCCCTGTGGCCGCTGACCACTATCGACACGGCCGCGGTGCGCAACCTGCTCGGCGGCGACGCAATGGGGGATCGAAGCCGCACTCCGCAGATCATGGCCGACGCCGCCCACGCGATCGTCACGCGGCCGTCGGGGGAGTGCACGGGCAACTTCTTCATCGACGAGCTTGTGCTGCGCGAAGAGGGGGTGACCGATTTCAGCGCCTACGCGGCTGTGCCGGGCGACACGCGCCCGCCCTATCTGGACTTCTTCGTGCCTGACTACGTGATGGGCGAGGAACTGTCGGAGGTCGCGGACGTCTTCGGGGCTGGCGGCTGAAGCCCTCAGCCGGGGGCGAGTGGTTCCCGGCCGACGAGACTGTGGTGTGGCGACACATGACACCAAACTGACCCTTCCCGACGGGATTCGCCGGGAAGGGTCAGCTGTGGTGTGGCGTCGGCGGGGCTACAGATCGACCTTGATGATCCGCCCCGGCA
>JAQAZZ010000003.1:0-2772 GCA_032127075.1 Micrococcales bacterium
CACCAGGAGGATCAGGAGATGCGCGAGAAGGACATGGGAACGGCTGCTGGGCACCGACGACATTGGCGTCGGCGTCCGTCGCGTTGTTGAAGCGAACACGGGCCCGACCGTGCGTTGGGACCTGCCCCACTTCGCCGCGAATCGCGCACCCTGGGGCAGGCATCACGACGCCTGGACCGGGGTGTCGACGAAGTGCGCATGGCGCTCGAACGCGGCCTCTACCTCACGGCGGTCGCGCGAGCGCAGCGGCTTGAGCGCGACGACAGTGACGACTGTGGGTGTGGGTGTGGGCCGTGAGGGCTCGCTGGTCGACGGAGCCTTGAACCCGCGGGTCAGACCCGGTCGTGGTTCCTGCCGACCATCGCCTCGGCGACCCCGACCAGCATCACCGCAGCCACAACAGCGACCACGAAGCCCAGCACGTTGAGTTCCCAGATATCGCCGGTACCAAGCAGCGAGGCGACGAAGCCGCCGACCAGTGAGCCGACCACGCCGAGGCCCAACGTGGCAAGGATGCCCAGGTCCTGCTTGCCGGGCTTGATGAGCCGCGCCAGAGCCCCGATGATCAGGCCGGCGACGAGGAATCCGATCATGCCGAACACCGTACAGGCACCGGCACGCGGCACTGCCACCCCTGCCCGGGCATGTTGCCGTTGATGAGGAACGACAGCCCACCGAGCATCAGCTTCCGAGTCAGGCCCTCTTCACGGACCACGAGGTCACAGATGCGGTCGGCAAGTGGCTGGTCGTATGCCATGAACCGCAATATCTGCCGGAGCACCGGGAGACGGAAGGGCAATCGCGGCTAGCCGTGCGTCCTACCGCCGCGAATCGCCTTACTCGCGGCACGACCACAAACGCACTACATGCGGCAAAGGCGGGCGTTCAGTGCGGCTGGTTCGGCCGCTATGCGCGGTCAGTGGGGGTTGAGCCTCATCAGCACGCGCGGGAAGCCGTTGAGGACAGAGGTGGTGTCGGCGGCCTTGGTGAACCCGGCCTTCTCGAACAGGCTCCGGGTGCCGACGTAGGCCATGGTGAGGTCGACCTTGTGGCTCTGGTTGTCCACGGGGTAGCCCTCGATCGCCGGCGCACCGGACTGTCGGGCGAAGTCGACGGCCCCGGCGAGCAGCGAGTGGGAGATGCCTTGGCGGCGGTGGCCGGGCCGGACGCGGATGCACCACACCGACCACACGTCCTGATCGTCGATGTGGGGGATCTTGCGGCTGGTCGCGAACGACGTGTCGGCGCGGGGGTGCACCGCGGCCCAGCCGACGACCTGCCCGCCGTCGTAGGCGAGCACACCCGGGGGGCCCGCCCGGACCAGCTCGGCGACCTTCTTGGCCCGGTCGGTGCCGCGCAACGCCGAGTGCTCCTTGGACGGGAGCCGGTAGCTCAGGCACCAGCACACGTTGGCATCGGGGCGCTTGGGCCCGAGCATCGTCGCCACGTCCGCGAACTCTGTCGCCGGCCGCACCTCAATCGTCATCTCGGTCATCCTGGCACCCACGCCGGGCACGGGCAATAGGCGATCCGCCGGCGCGCAGCTGTGGGGTGTGCAGCGGCCGGGGGTCAGCACCCCCCGGGCGCACTGTCCGCGGCTGGTCAGGAGCGGGCATCGCCTGCCCCGCCCGGGCATGGCCGGTTGTCGGATTTCGCCCTTCCGCCCATTGGGCCCTCCAGCGTCGAGCCCGTCTGATCACCCCGGGGTGCCGATCCGTGTGTCGGGTTGTTGGTGTCGAGTCAGGCTTGCGGTTCGCCGCAGGTCCGCTCGGCGAACTCGGGTGGCCAGGGCGCGCATGTCACCCCGTGCTTGGAGAACCGGAAGTCGCACCGGTCGCAGCCCCAGGCGAGGGTCTTGGTTCGTTGAACGCGTAATCCCATCGCCTTGGTGACCACGTACTCGAGGTCACAGATGTACGGGCAGAGTTCGTCGGCGTCCTGGGCGTGGAGGTACTTCACGTTGCCGCACTCGGTGTTGTCGACCCCGAAGTCGAAGGTCTCTCCGTCGCCGTCGAAGCGTTCGTAGACCCAGTCTCCCGGGTACTCACGGGCGTGAGACTTGCGTGCGGCCGCCTCCTCCCGCCACTTTCCGAGCCTCGTGAACCGGAACCTGCCGACCCCGTGACGAAGCAGTCGGGGAATCCGCTGCATCTCGGTTTCCATCATCCGGCGAAGCAACCAGCCGGAGTCCTCCACGGTCCCGCCGTGCCGGAGCACCACCCGGTGCAGCGCGAGCGCTCTCGACGTGAGCGTGAGATTGCTGGAGTGGCCATCCCGCCACCCCCCGATGTACGGGACTCCAGGGATCAGACGGCGGTACTCCTCCAGAATCTCTGTCCGCATCACCGCTGCGGTTTCCTCGCCGAAGCGGGCGACCAGCTCGTCAGCCACCCGGTCCAAGGATCGGTCGAGTCCGTCCACCAACTTCTCCGTCTGCCGACTCGACCTCGGAGACGGCGCCTCGGACACATCTCTCTTCACCGTCATCAGAGCATCCCCAGACCATCGCGGACACCACGTCTGGCGTCACTCCTGGGCCTACCACCCCACGGAACGGGCATCCAGGGTCGACCGGCTCCACCTGGGCGACAGCCCAGCAGCGGACTCTGGGCAAGCGTTCGAAGTGGAACCCAGCCAACGGCTCGGGGGCCTATGCCTTTCTGCGCGGGGTGACGCGCCCTCATCGCGCTGACGCTGGCGACAGCGGCGCTGGGGCATCGTCGGCTGACCCTGCTCTCTACCGCGGCCGAGAAGGTCGTCGCGCTGTCAGCC
>JAQAZZ010000004.1:0-6679 GCA_032127075.1 Micrococcales bacterium
CGTCGGAATCAGTCTGGGGGGGCAACGCTACGACGACGCCGGTGGGGCGATGCTGCTGTTCCTCACCAACTTCGTGGCGATAGTGCTCTCGGCTGCTGTTGTATTCGTCCTCGCCGGGTTCGCCCAGCCTGACTTGCTGCGCCTGAGGTCGCGCAAAGTGCTCGTCACGATCGCTCCGTTCGGCGCACTGGCAGCGCTGATCCTTCTTCCGTTGGTGTTCACCTCCCAGGGTCTCCTCGCGACATCGACGGCCGAGCGCCAGTCTCAAGAAGTTGTGACGGAGTGGCTCGGCCCCGATTCCACCCTTCGAGTCGAGAGCGTGGCCGTCGCGGACGGTCTGGTCGAAGTGGAGCTGACCGGAGAATCGAAGGCGCCGCCGTTGGAGCCGCTGCAGGCGGCGCTGACGGATGCCCTCGAGGCTCCAGTCGGCGTGAAGGTCTCGGTAGCACCGGTCAGGGTCACGCAGTTGCCCGTTCCACCGGAGCCGTCGGCGCCCGACCAGGGGTAGCCACTCCAAGAGGGGGACAATGGCGGTGGAGTTCCAACGGAGGTGCCCATGAGCGCTGACCCGCCCACCGAAGTTGCCGCCGCCCTCGAAGGTGTCACCAAGGTCTACGGTCAGGGCGATGCCGCGGTACACGCGCTGCGCGGGGTTGACTTGCAGCTCCACGCCGGCGAGGTCGCCGTGGTGCTGGGCCCTTCGGGCTCCGGCAAGACCACGATGCTCAACATCCTGGGCGGGATCGAAACGCCGACCGCGGGGACAGTGATGATCGCCGGTCAGGATCTGGCCGGCCGGGATCCGGAGGACTTGGCCGCGATCCGCCGGGACAACGTCGCCTTCGTCTTCCAGTTCTTCAATCTGATCCAAACACTCACCGCCGCCGAGAACGTTCGGGTGATCGCCGAACTGACCGGCAAGGGGACCGGCTCGGACCTGGACGACCGGGTCCACGAGGCGATGGGGTCGGTGGGTCTGTTGGAAGCGGCGGACCGATTCCCGGGACAGATCTCCGGAGGTCAGCAGCAGCGGGTTGCCATCGCAAGGGCAATGGTGACCCGGCCGAGGCTGATGCTGTGCGATGAACCGACCGGTGCGTTGGACCTCGAGCGCGGCCGGGAGGTTCTCGCCTTGCTGCAGCAGGCGGCGAAGCGCGACGGCCGATGTGTAGTGATCGTCACCCACAACTCGGGAATCGCGACCATGGCGGACGTCGTCGTGCGGGTCCACGATGGCGTGTTGGCGGCAGTGTCGCGGCAGGAGCCGGGATCCGCAGCAGAGGTGGAATGGTGATGGGACACCCCACCCTGCGCCGGAAACTCATGCGCGACGTCCGCAGGTCTTGGCCGCTGTTCGCCGCTTTGTCGATCACGGTGATGTTGGGGATCGCGCTGTACGCCGCTGCGGACAACTCCTACCGCAACCTGCAGAACTCCTACGACAACGCCTTCGTCGTGCAGGACTTCCCCGACTTGTTCGTCACCGGCGGCGATGTGGCGGCTGTCGCCCGTGACGCGGAAGCCAGCCCGGACGTCGCGGCGTCGCGCACGCGGGTCCAGGTCGATCTGCCCATCTCCGTCGACCGCGGCGGGGGCACCGACAAGCTGGTGGGAAGGATCATCGGGTATCCGCGAAACGGCACCCCGGAGGTCGCGGCCCTCACCAGCCTCAGCGGCAGCACCAATCCGAGTCCCGGCATGGTTCTGGTCGAAGAGCACATGGCCGACACCTTCGGCCTCGTGCCGGGCAGCACCGTGGAGTTGGCTACCGCCGCCGGACGGGTCGAGGTGGAAGTGGCGGGGGTCGTCAACTCGGCGGAGTACCTGTGGCCGGCGCCGAGCCGTCAAGAGATCATCGTGCCGCCGGAGTCTTTCGGGGTCCTCTTCGTGTCCGAATCCGATGCTCGGGCCTGGTCCGGCGGGGAAGCCAACCAGGCCCTCGTGCTGCTGTCCGATGATGTCCGCGGTTCGGCCGCGGAGCCGGACACCGTGCAGTCCTTGGAGTCGCTGGCATTGGCCGCGGGCGCCACGGAGGTCCTGGATCGAAGCGAGCAGCCGTCCAACGCGCTGCTGCAGGAAGATATCTCCGGCTTCGAGCAGATGGCCGTGGCCTTCCCCGCGCTGTTCCTCTCCGCGGCTGCCCTCACGCTGTACGTCCTGCTGACGAGGCGGGTCGCCGAGGAGCGCCAGATCATCGGCACGTTGCGGGCCCAGGGCGTGCGGGGTCGCACCATCGGCTGGCACTACATGTCCTACGGACTCCTCGCCGGTCTGGTCGGGGCGGTGCTGGGGCTCCCGCTGGGCATGGCACTGGCGGGCTGGATGTCGCGGCTCTACGTGGGTGTTATCGGCCTGCCCGAGCAGTTGACGGTCTTCGGCGGATTCGGCGCCACGACCGTTGTCACCGGGCTCGCGTTCGCGATCCTCGCCACCGGCCTGGCCGCGGTCTTCCCGGCCCGCCGGGCAGCCAAGATCGAGCCGGCTGAGGCCATGCGCGGGGAACAGCCGCGTGCGGTGCGGGGCAGATCCTGGGTGGAACGGGTCCTGCCGGGCAGAGTGCCGGCAACCTGGCGGATGGTGCTGCGCAGCATCGGGCGCAACGCCAAAAGGACTGTCTTCACCGCCGCCGGGGTCGCCATGGCGCTGATCCTGGTGCTGGTGTCCGTCGGGATGGTGGACACCATGAACTCGCTGATCTCGGTGCAGTTCAGCACCGTGTCCACCGCCAACGCACAAGTGGACTACGCCGGCCCCGTCACCGCAGCGCAGCGGCGGGCGGTCGCGTCGGTGGCGGGGGTGCAGCGGGTGGAGACCGTGATCGACCAGCCCGTCAGCATCGGCTACGGCGACCGGGTGTACGCGACTCGGTTCACCGCCTTCGACTCCGACACCGCCATGCACGGTTTCATCACCCCCGGCGGCGACACGGTCCCGCTGCCGGCGGACGGCGTGTTGGTGGACGAAGCGATCGCCGCACAGATCCCTGATCTGCAGCCGGGGGACACGGTGCAGCTGGCTTTCCCTGCCATCGATTCCGTCGTGGCGGCGCCGGTGGCGGGCTTCACCTATCAACCCTTGGGCACCTTCGTGTACGCCGACAAGGAGTGGGCCGCGGACAACATCCCCCAGGCCGCTTCCACCACAGTGCTGCTGCAGACATCGGACGGCGCTGACGCCGACGCCGTCCGCCGCGCCGTCAGCGACTCGCCGGGGGTCCTGGGCTACGTGGAGACGTCCGCGCTGGAAGACACCTACAACGAATACGCCGGTCTCTTCTACGTGTTCGTATTCGCGATGCTCGCATTGGGAGCCGTGATGGCTTTTGCGATCATCTTCACGACCATGAGCGTCAACATCGTGGAGCGTCAGCGGGAACTCGCCACACTGCGCGCCGCGGGGGTCCGGTACCGGGCCATCGCCGGCCTGGTCGGCGGCGAGAACACGATCGTGGCGGCACTGGGGGTGATCCCGGGCCTGGTGCTCGGCGTGATCGCAGCCGCTGCAATGCTGCAGTCGTATTCCAGCGATCAGTTCACACTCACGCTGGACATCCAGCCCCTCACCCTGGTGCTGTCGGCCGCCGCGATCATGGCCGTGGCCGTCGTATCCCAGTGGCCCGGACTGCGGGCCGTCCGCAAGATGGACGTAGCTCAAGTCGTGCGGGAACGGGCGGCCTGACAACAGCGTGCGGGGATACGGCCCGATTCGGGACCTCGCCCTGCCCGCGCCGTGCCCCGTCATGGCAAGATGAAGCAGTCCGGTGCGCGACCGCCGGACCAGGTTGGAGATCCGCGGGCGCACTGCCCCAGCCTCAACAGCCTGGGCCTCTAGCTCAATTGGCAGAGCTGCGGACTTTTAATCCGTAGGTTGCGGGTTCGAGTCCCGCGGGGCCTACCGCGTTTCCCCTAGTCAGAGGGGGTATCGACCTGCTCGGGGACCCGGCCCGGGATCGGGAGAGTCACATAGAAGTCACTAGCGCTCCCGGATCCAGGCCTATTAGACCTCCTCGGATCCCTTGCCGGCCGCCTCGATCGCATCGAAGAACGCGGTCCCGGCGGTCCTCAGACCCTCCCCCCAGGCGTGGGAGTAGGGCCTCCGCATGACCGCCCCATCGTGCCGGTGCCACTCGGCTACGTCGTGGTCGGGGAGCCTGACGTCCAGCATGAGCGAGACCGAGGTATGCCTCGCCGCATGGAGGGTCACCGGTTCCACCCCGGCCCGCTTGCAGGCTCTCCGCCACTCGTCCGAGTGCCACTCGGGCCGGATCGGATCACCTGGCTCATCGACGCTCAGCAGCCCGTCCCTCACGTGGTCGAGCCCGACCCCCTGTTGCTGGCCCCGATCGCCGACCCACCACCGCGGTCAAGGGACACACAGGCCCGGTGCTGTTGAACCGAGCCGACGTGCTCGCTGCGGATCCTGGCGGTGTGCCCGCCGTGTCTCAGCGTGCACTGCCATAGTGGGGTGGGCGGCTGGCCTTGACCTCGTGTCCGTCGGCCACGAAGCGGTTCATGCGATCGAACGGAGCAAGGTTGTGGATGGCAAGGCGCAGGTCGACCCGACCTTGCTGGATGCGCGGGTCAGCGTTCGCACCCAGCTAGCCGTGCTCTGGATCTGCCACTTCATCCTGTGGATCTTCGGCGACATGTTCACGCTGCTTCAGGACATGGGGGAGCCGGCCACAGACACGTGGGTCCTGATGGTGGCGCCCTCGACGGCGATCGTCTTGGTGTTGGTCGTTGCCTTCACCCTGATTGGGCGTCCCCGCCCCGTTCGGCTGGTCACCCTGATCGTGGCTCCGGTGTATCTCCTGCTCGATGTCGGCTTCCTGGTCGACGCCACCCAGGGGTGGGAGTACTACCTCGGCGTCTTCTACGTGGTGTTCAGCGTGCTCCTCATCCTGCGTGCCTGGACGTGGCCGCGTAGCGACCGGGGCACATGACATCACTCGCCAGGACGATCCGGCGGCATTCGCCGCCCATCGGGAAGGAGTGGCGAGCCCGGTATCGTCCCCCACGTCAGGCGCGAACCTGGGTTGCCGTGGAACACCACGATCGCTCGACCATCTGGGCTGCCGTACTCGGCGTAGCACGAGCGCCGTCCAGCAACGCGCCTCCAATATCCCGACCGGGCTCCGCCGTCGGCGTCGATTCACCCAGGGCAGATGGACCGTGCCCAGCATCGAGCCTGCCGTCACGCCCACCCGACCGAGCCCAGGAGTTCCGGACCACCGGAGCGCCTGGTCGGCCGGTCGTTCGACCCTGGTTGGGATCCGCTGACAGCGGTACGGTGACCACGGAGCGGGATACAGGCGACCGCCAAGATGGGGTGATGGGATGGTGTCGCTGGCGGTGGACGCTACCGGCTTGGCGCGGTCGTACGACGGCACGGTGGCGGTCGACGGGGTGAGCCTGGCGATCGAGCCTGGCGAGTTGTTCGCGCTCCTGGGGCCGAACGGGTCGGGGAAGACGACAGCGATCGGGATGCTGTGCTGCCTCCTGCGCCCGGACGAGGGCTCGGCGATGGTGCTGGGCAAGGACGTGACCACCGACCCGATGGGCGTGAAGTCGGTGATCTCGGTCGTGCCGCAGGAGACTGCGGTCGCCGAGCACCTGAACGGCTGGGAGAACCTGCGGCTCATGGCCGGGCTGCACGGCATCCCCGCCGCGCGGTCGCGGGCCCGGTCCGGCGAACTCCTGGAGGTGCTGGGCCTGCGCGGGAAGGCCGACAAGCAGGCGCGCACCTACTCCGGTGGGCTCAAGCGCCGGCTGAGTATCGCGATGGCGTTGGTGTCCGACCCGCAGGTGCTGTTCCTCGACGAGCCCACCCTGGGACTGGACCCCCAAGCCCGGCGGGGCATGTGGGAGCACATCGCCAGCCTGAAGGGCGAGGTCACCATCCTGTTGACGACGCACTACTTGGAGGAGGCCGATGCGCTGGCCGACCGGGTCGCGATTATCGACGACGGCAAGATCGTCGCCGAAGGCACGCCGGAGCAACTCAAGGCCGGGGTCTCGGCCGGTTCGGTCACCCTGGTCAGGGCCGAAGACGTGAGCGAAGCGACGCTGCGCGACCTGCAGGCGGTCTACCCACAGGCAGTGGCTGTCGGCCGACGGAGCGGGCCTGGCCGATGTCGCAGCCGACGTGATGTGGGTACTCGGCTACACCGGAGCCACATTGGCCCTCGCCATCGTCCTCTTCCGTCGCCAAATGGTCCGGTGACACTCCCCCCGGCCTGTCGGACCCCTCGTTCGGTGCAGGGTTTCTCCAGCCCGAAGGTGTCGGCCAAGGCGTGAACGCGGGTGAACCCGGGGTGCGGTGGGGGTTGAGACGAGTCCGCGCAGGATCTGGTCAGTTGGCCCGGGCCGCGAGGCGTTCGAGGAGGATGGCCGCGTGATCGATGGGTGGGAGAGCGGCGATCTCGTCGGCGATCTCTTCTGCGCGGTCTCGGTACTCGCGGTGGTCGAGTAGCCGTTGGAGGGATTGCCGTACCGCCTCGGTCGATCGCTCGCCGTCGCCGAGGGCGATCCCGGCGCCCAGCCTCACCAGTTGGGCTGCGTTGAACCGGTTGTCGGGTGGGAAGAGCGGCAGGCTCAACACGGGCAGTCCACGTCGGAGGGCCCCGGTGAGGGAGCCGTAGCCGCCGTGGGCCACCACGAGGTCGGCGTGGTCGAGGATG
>JAQAZZ010000005.1:0-13332 GCA_032127075.1 Micrococcales bacterium
ACCGCGCAGCTGCCCGGGCTGTCGCGGATGGTCCACTCCGGGCAGTCGCCGCGGGCCGGGATCGAGATCGGCCACACCATGCGGCTGGTCATGACGGTGATCACCCCCATCGCCATCGCCCTGTTCCTGACGGCGGAACCGTTGGCGGCACTGCTGTTCAACTACGGTGCGACCAGCGCCGAACAAGCACAGCAGCTCGGCATAGTCATATCGATCTTCATGCTCGGGTTGCCCGCCTTCACGCTTTACTACATCCTGCAGCGGGGATGGTACGCCCGCGAGGACACCCGGACACCCTTCTTCTTCGCCGTGCTGACCAACGCCATCATGGTCGCCCTTGCGCTGGCGGGCTTCTCGTCGGCCGGACCGGGTGCGACCCAGGTGAACGCCCTGGCCGTGGCCTACTCGGCCGCGGCCATCGTCACCCTGGTCGTCGCCTGGCCGGTGCTGCAGCGCAGCTACGGCACCCTCGACTCCCGACGGACACTGTCGGTCCTGCTGCGGCTGGCTGCGGCAGGATTTGCCGCACTCGTCGCAGAGGTGCTGGCCCTCGGAGTCCTGGGCTTCGGATTCCGGCTGGGAGAATCCAAGTTGGACGCATTGATCGACCTGGTCGCGAGTTCGGCGGTCATCCTCGTCGTCTTCATCCTCGTCGCCCGGCTGCTGCGAGTCGGCGAGTTGACCGAACTTCTGGAATGGACGGGCAAGCCGTTGCGGAAACTGGTGGGGCGGGGCTGATCTGCCTCGAGCCCAACGCCCGACGAAGGTGAACGGCAGGTGAACTGCCCGTTCCGCCGACGACCCCTCGCCACCTATGATGCCTTAGCCTGTTGGGGTGGCACGTGGCGCGGAATCGGATGTTGCCGAGCGCCGCGTCGGCCGCTACCTCCTCGAGGATCTTGTCACCGAGAACGCCGGAACAGCCCTATGGCGGGCCACTGACCCAGCCCTGCGGCGACCCGTAGGTGTCCGACTCGTCCCACTTGCAGACGATCGGGTCCCAGCCCTCCGCGAGGCAGCCGCACGAGCCGCACGGGTGCACGACCGCCGGCTGGTCCGCGTCCTCGATGTTGTGGATACCGCAGACCATCTGGGAATCGTCACCGAATGGGTCAACGGCGATTCCTGGACCGAGCTGTTGACGGAGCGCTGGAGTCCGCAGGAGGCCGCCATCGTTGCGCTCGAGGTGGGGCGGGCGCTGGAAAGCGCCCACGCCACCGGCGTCACGCACGGCCGGATCAGGCCGGATTCGGTGATGGTCACCGACACCCGCGAGGTGCGGCTGCGGGGCCTCGGCGTGGATGCCGTCCTGTGGGGTGTGGAACCGGTCGGCGACCCCTGGCGGGCTGACCTCAACGGCGTGGGTGCACTGCTCTACGCCGGTCTGACGAAACGCTGGCCCGGCTCTGAGCGGGTCGTCGGCCTGCGTCCTGCCCCAGTGCTGCACGGGCACACCCAAGCCCCCTCGGCGCTGGTACCTGACATCGACGGGGAGTTGGATCGGATCATCGCCAGGTCGCTGGTGATGGCCCGCACGCCGGACGGGACCGAGGACTACACCAGTGTCGGCGAGTGCGTGCACGCCCTGGAAGACGTCATGAGCCAACTCGGCTCGGCGGATGGCCAGGCCCATCGGGCGCAAGACGCCCAGAACGCGACAGATCGACTGCTGGGGCGGTTGGGCACCGTCGCCGTCGTGGTGCTGGCAATGGCGGGGATGGGTCTGCTGCTGTGGCAGCTGACTATCGGGCGCTCCGACGTCGCCTCCTCCGACGCGGCAGCCGTGGCCTCGGCCTTCGAGCCGTTGTCCACCCCGCAGCCCCCGATTCCGGAGGGCCCGTTCCCCATAGTGGCGGCAAGGGACTTCGACCCTGATGGCGACGGCCGGGAGAACCCCAAGCAGGTCAAACTCGCCTACGACGGCGACAAGTCCACAGCCTGGCGGACGCAGTCCTACCCGACGTCGGAGCCGGACGGCAGCGCTGGAGTGGGCGTCGTCTTCGACCTGGGTGCAGTGCGCCCCGTCCGGGCGATTGACCTGAAGCTGGCCGGGGCCGGGGCAGACTTCAAGATCGCCACGACGACGGAGAGCAAAGCCCGATCAGCGAAATTCCGCACGGTGGTGGACATCACCGGGGCTGGCGACAAGATCAACGTGCGCACGCCTCGCGCCATCAACGCCCGCTTCGTACTGGTGAAACTGACGCGGCTGCCGTTTGACGGCCAGAGCTACTCGGGAGGGTTGCGCGAAGTGACCATCCTCGGCTGAGACATGGCGGGACGGGACAGCACGGGCCGGGCCTGATTCCGCGTAGTCTCGACCCTGCGATGACTGATCCTGACTCCGTGACCGACGAGGAACTCCTTGCCGCTCACATAGCCGGAGACGCGGAGGCCTTCGGCGAACTATTCCGACGCCAGTCGGACCGGCTCTGGGCGGTCGCGCTGCGCACGTGCCGAGATCGGGAGGATGCCGCCGACGCCCTGCAGGACGCCATGATCTCCGCCTTCCGCCGCGCGGAGACCTTCCGGGGGACCGCCAAGGTGAGCACATGGCTGCACCGCATCGTGGTCAACGCGTGCCTGGATCGACTGCGGCACCGCAAGGCGAAGGCGACAGTGCCGCTGCCCGACGCCGAGGCCGACATGGGCACACCGGACCGGCGCGATCGGATCTCGGAGCATGTAACGCGGATGACTGTGATGGCAGCGGTGGCCCGACTGCCCGACGAGCAGCGGCTGGCCCTGACGCTGGTGGACCTCGAGGGCTGGTCCGTGGACGACGCCGCCCAGATTCTGGGAGTCCCCCCCGGGACGGTGAAGAGCCGTTGTTTCCGCGGCCGCGCCCGGTTGTACGCCGCCCTGCGGAACCACGAAGAGACAGTGGACGTCCCACCCGATGTGACCGGCGGTCCGGCAAGTCCCAAGGCAGGTGAGTGATGACGCACGACGACGCCGGGATTCAGCGCGATATCAGCGAGTTGCTCGCCAGCCAGCCCCCGGAAGCCCTGCCCGAAGACGTCCGGGACGCCGTCTCAGCGGCATTGCGCCGGGAACAGGCCCGCCGGGCATCCCGCACCTCCCGGCACCGCCGCTGGATGCTGCCCGCCGTGGCCGCAGCCGCAGTGGCCGTGCTCGCCGGAACGGTGCTGCTGCCGCAGTTGGGCTCCCAGCAGCCCGTTCCCATGGCGGCCGCCCAGTGCCGCGTCACGGTGCAGCCGGACAGCGACCTAACCCCGGTGGTGCACGCCACCGGAACGCAGTACACGCAGGCCGCCTTCGATACCGAGACCCGGCGGCTGCTGGCCGAAACCAGGCCATGCCCGGCGGACGCTCCCGGGGCCGCGGAGGCTGTCGAGGCCCCCCGCGATGCCTCCCCGGCCCGCAACGCCGCCTTGCCGGACCTGTCGCAGTGCTTGTGGTCGATCATCCCGGGAGAGCCCGTAGTGGCCGTCGATCGAGCCAGGTACAACGGTGAGGAGGTGCTGGTCGCCGTCGTGGCATCCTCACCCAACCTTGCGTTGGTCGTGGACTGCTCGCCGCCGCCGGCCACGGTGATGTATCGCACAGACCTGCCCTGACCCGACTGCGGAATGTTCCGGTGGTCAACCGGTGTTGGATGGTGCAGACCTCGTTAGGATCAAGTCCACACCATTCAGGGGACGATCAGTGAGCGACATAAGAAATCTCATCATCATCGGTTCCGGACCGGCGGGCTACACCGCCGCGCTGTATGCCGCCCGCGACCAACTGCAGCCCTTGTTGTTCGAGGGCGCTGTCACCGCCGGCGGTGCCCTGATGAACACCACCGAGGTGGAGAACTTCCCCGGCTTCCCCGAAGGCATCATGGGCCCCGAACTCATGATGAACATGAAGTCCCAGGCGGAGCGTTTCGGAGCCGAACTGGTGACCGACGATGTGACCGCGGTGAAGTTGGACGGCGATGTCAAGGTCGTCACCGACGGCTCCGGCAATGAGCACCGGGCCCGGGCCGTGATCCTGGCCATGGGTTCCGGCTACCGCGAACTCGGCATCCCCGGGGAGAAGGAACTGAGCGGTCATGGCGTGTCCTGGTGCGCGACGTGTGACGGGTTCTTCTTCAAGGGGCAACAGATTGCCGTGGTCGGCGGCGGTGATTCCGCGATGGAGGAGGCGACCTTCCTGACCAAGTTCGCCGACCGGGTCATTGTGATCCACCGGCGCGACGAACTGCGGGCCAGCAGGATCATGGCCGAACGGGCGATGAAGGATCCGAAGATCGAATTCCTGTGGGATTCCGAGGTCGTGTCAGCCCAAGGGGAGACCACCCTCACCGGCGTGACCGTGCGCAACGTGAAGACGGGACAGACCAGTGAACTTCCCGTGACCGGTCTGTTCATCGCGATCGGACATGATCCTCGCTCCGACCTGGTCCGCGACCAGGTCGGCCTCGACCCCGACGGCTACGTCCTGGTCGAATCCCCCACCACCGCTACCTCGGCATCCGGTGTGTTCGCCTGTGGCGACCTGGTGGACCACACCTACCGACAGGCGATCACCGCCGCGGGGACGGGGTGCGCCGCCGCTCTCGACGCGGAGCGCTTCCTCGCTGATCAAGAAGACTCCGGTTGAGCCGCGGCACCTCGCCGACTCACACGATCGGTCGGGGTGTCGCAGGCGACTTGTCGCCTAGTGTTATCCGCAGAACAAAGGAGAATGCCGTGGGCAACCACACGACGACCGTCACCGATGCTTCCTTCACCCAGGACGTGCTGCAGTCGGACAAGCCTGTGATCGTCGATTTCTGGGCAGAATGGTGCGGGCCCTGCAAGATGATCGCACCCGTGCTGGAGGAGATCGCCGAAACCCACGGCGACAAGATCACCGTGGCCAAGTTGAACGTGGACGAGAATCCGCAGACCCCGGCGAGCTACGGCGTGGTGTCCATCCCCACCCTGAACGTCTACCGGGGCGGCAAAATAGTGAAGCAGATCATCGGCGCGAAGCCGAAGCAGACCCTGCTGAAGGACCTGGCAGAGTTCCTGTGACAAGCGACTCCCCTCTTGTCGCCGCCATGGTGATGAGACGGGGCGACCGGGGTCCCGCGGTGGCAGAGGTACGGGCGCGGCTCGCGCGCCTGGGACTGCTGCCCGGTTCCCGCTTCGCCGCGGAGCACGCCGGGGAGGACCGGCTGCGCGCCGGACCGCTGTCCGATGTGCAGGAGCCGGCAGAGTGGGACACGACGCAACTGATCAGCGCGGAGTTCGACGAGTCGGTCGAGTCGGCTGTGCGCGCCTTCCAGCAGGCTCGGGGAATCACGGTCGACGGCATCGTGGGCCCGGAGACATTCCGCCGGCTGGAGGAGGCTCGTTGGCGGTTGGGGGACCGGATCCTGTCGTACGCTGCGGCCCATCCCACCGTCGGAGAAGACGTCCTGGAACTGCAGCGGCGTCTCAGTGCCATGGGATTCTCCTGCGGCAAGGAGGACGGCCACCTGGGTCCCAGCACGGATCACGCCGTCAGGGAGTTCCAACAGAACACCGGTATCGTGCCGGACGGCGTCTGCGGGCCGGCGACGTTCCGGGCACTGGACCAGCTGCGGCGTACGGTGGGCCACGAATCCAGCCACAACGTCAGAGAGCGCCATTCGCTGGAGCAGATGCGGACCGGTGTGCGCGGCAAGGTCATCGTGCTGGACCCTTCGGTACCCGAGGGTGCCGAAGCGGCCGCGGCGGTGTGCGCGGACCTGGTGGCCCGGATAGAGGGCAAGTTGACGGCGCTGGGCACTCGCATCGTCTTGACTCGTCGGGCATCTGAAACCGCAACAGCGGCTGACGGCGAGGCCAGTCGGGCACGGTTCTGCAACAGCGTCGGCGCGGACCTGGTCATCGGCCTGTCCGTCAACCACGGCCCTGACCAGAGCGCGGGGGTGGGGACGTTCTACTACGGCCAGGACAACGGCGTGGTGTCGGTCCCGGGCCAACTGGCTGCCCACATGATGCTGGAGGGCATCGCCGAAAAAACCGATCTGGCCGGCGGTGTAGAACACCGGCGCACCTGGGATCTGCTGCGGCTCACCCGGATGCCGGCGGTCCGAGTGCAGTGCGGCAACACCGCACACCCCGAAGACGCCCGCCGATTGGCCGATCCGGAGTTCACCGAAGCGCTGGCGCGTTCCATCGCCGAATCGGTCGTGCGCTTCTTCTCACCCTGATCAGGTCGGCCGGGCTCAGCCGGAATACCTGTCGCGCGCCAACTCCTCGCGGTAGCTGGTGTCCGGCCGCCGATGCAGGACGGACCACGTGAAGCCGCTGACGATTCCGAGCGCGAAGGCCGACAACACCCACACCAGTGCGCGGGTTGGGATTCTGCTGTCCACTCAGGCATCGTAGGGACTAGGTCTGCCCAACAGCACCGTTTCCGACCCGCGATCCGAGGAGTCACCGTGTCCCCCGCCAGTGTTCCGCCCCGTCCCGGCTCCCGCCTGGATCCGTGGATCGCTGCATACGCCGACAGGGCCGCGGGGATGACCGCCTCGGAGATCCGCGCCTTGTTCGCCGTGGCCTCCCGCCCGGAGGTTGTGTCGCTGGCAGGTGGGATGCCGTACGTCGAGGCGCTGCCGCTGGACGCACTTGCCGACACCGTGTCACGCCTCATCCGGGAACGCGGGGCGCAAGCCCTGCAGTACGGCTCCGGACAGGGCGATGTGGTCCTGCGCGAGCAGATCCTGGATGTGATGAGCGACGTCGGCGTGCTGGCCCATCCCGACGATGTGATCGTCACCAATGGCTCGCAGATGGCGCTGGATCTGGTGGTCCGGGTGTTCTGCAACCCCGGCGACGTCGTCTTGGTCGAAGCACCGAGCTACGTCGGCGCCCTGGGGATCTTCCGCTCCTACGAGTGCGATGTGATCCACGTGCCCATGGATTCCCACGGACTAATCCCCGAAGCCTTGCAGGAGGCGATCACCGCAGTCCGAGACAGCGGCCGCACGGTGAAGATGATCTATACGATCCCCTCCTTCCACAACCCGGCGGGGATCACTCAGCCTGCGCAGCGGCGCAAGGAAGTCATGGAAGTAGCGATCCGCGAGAACCTGCTGGTTCTGGAGGACGACCCCTACGCACTGCTCGGTTTCGACGGGGTCGTGTCCCGGGCGATGCGCGCGGACGACGCCGATCAGGTGGTGTACCTGGGATCGTTCTCCAAGACCCTGGCCTCTGGTCTGCGCGTGGGTTGGGCGGTCGCTCCGCACGGTGTTCGGGAGAAACTTGTCCTCGCCGCCGAGGCCGCCGTGTTGTGCCCGTCCAACTTCACCCAGGCGGTGGTGTCGGAGTTCCTGGCGACCCAGCCATGGCGGGAGCAGGTCGATGTCTTCCGCGACGTCTACCGCGAACGGCGCGATGCCCTCCTGGGCTCGCTGCACGCCCTGATGCCGCCGGGCACCACCTGGACCGAGCCCGCGGGAGGGTTCTACTCCTGGCTGACCCTGCCGGAAGGCTTGGATGCCACCGCAATGCTGCCCCGGGCAGTGAACGCTCTGGTGGCCTACGTACCGGGGACGGGCTTCTTCGTGGACGGCCAGGGGCGGCAGAACATTCGGCTGTCGTACTGCTACCCACCACCGGAGCGAATCAAGGAAGGCGTGCGCCGGCTGGCGGCGGTCATGGAACAGGAACTCGAGATCGGCCAGACGTTCGGGACGGCCCACACACTGCACCACCCGTCGGGCAGTTCCACACCGTCACCGGACCTCGCGTGAAAGGACTCAGCATGGGCAACGAGGACGACACACCCACGGTCCTGGTGCTCTGCGGCGGGCTGTCCCCCGAGCGAGATGTGTCGATCCGCTCAGGCAGGCGGGTCGCCGAGGCGCTGCGGATCCAGGGGATGGCCGTCACCACCGCGGATGTCGATTCAACGCTGCTGCAGCGGCTGGGTGCCGCGCGTCCGGACTGCGTCCTGCCCGCAGTGCACGGAGCGGTGGGAGAGGACGGCTCCCTCGCCGACGTGCTCACCACCCTCGGAATCCCTTTTGTCGGCTCGTCGGCCGATTCCGCCCGCATCGCGTTCGACAAAGCGGTCGCGAAGGCAGCGGTGCGCCACTGGGGTCTGCCCACGCCTGATTCGGTGGCACTGCCGCATTCCATGTTCCGGGAGTTGGGGGCCCCGGAGCTGATGCAGCGCCTGGTGGACCGGCTGGGATTGCCGCTGGTGGTCAAACCCACCCGGGGCGGATCTTCTCTCGGCGCCTCAGTTGTGCACGACCCCGCCGAACTGCCGTCAGCCATGGTGGGCGCGTTCGCGTACGGCGATGTCGCCCTCGTCGAACAGTTCGTCGCGGGCACCGAGATCGCTGTGTCGATCATCGCAGCCGAAGATGAGGCGGTGGCCATGCCCGCTGTGGAGATAGTGCCCGACAGCGGCTTCTACGACTACAACGCGCGCTACACGGCTGGGATGACCGAGTTCTTCAGTCCTGCCCGCATCTCCGACGACGCAGCCCGCCGATCCGAGGAGATGGCCCTGGCCGTCCATAGGGAAATGGCTCTGCGCGACTACTCCCGCGTCGATCTCATCGTCGATTCCGCTGGGGAGCCCACATTCCTCGAGGTCAATGTTGCGCCGGGAATCACCGAGACCTCGCTGCTCCCACAGGCGCTGGAGGCCGCCTCCCGGGATCTCGGGACGGTCTTCGCCCAACTCGTGAGGCAGGCAATCGCGCGCGGCTGAACTAGCCCTGCTGCGGCTCGGTCTGCGGACGCTCGATCAGTTCGACGATACGAGCCAAGTCGTCAACGGCGGCGAACTCCACCACTATCCGGCCCTTCGACTTGCCGGATTCGATGCGCACACGGGTCTCCAATCTGTCGGACAGCCGCTCGGCAGCCGCCTCGTATTCCACGGGAGCCGCCCGGCGGCGCGCCTTGCGCCGAGGTGTTGGATCATCGGGCGGTCCGAGGACCACCAGTTCCTCGACGGCTCGGACGCTCAACCCCTCGGCAACCACCCGAGCGGCAAGCCGCTCCATCTCCGCGCTGCCGCTGGCCCCCAGCAGTGCCCGGGCATGACCGGCGCTCAGCACACCGGCCGCGACCCGTCGCTGCACCGCGGGCGGGAGTTTCAGCAGACGCAACGTGTTGGTGACCTGCGACCGTGACCGGCCCACCCTCTGGCCGAGTTCCTCCTGGGTACAGCCGAAATCGGCCAGCAACTGCTGGTAGGCCGCTGCTTCTTCCAGCGGATTGAGGGCAGCGCGGTGCAGATTCTCCAGCAGGGCGTCGCGCAACATGGCGTCGTCGTCGGTTTCCCTGATGAAAGCGGGGATGTGGCTCAGTTCCGCCTCTTTGCTGGCACGCAGCCGACGTTCCCCCGCGACCAGTTCGTAGTCGCCATCCCCCGGACGAACCACAATGGGCTGCAGCAGACCGATGGTCCGGATGGAGTGCACCAACTCCGCCAGGGAATCCTCGTCGAACACCTGACGCGGCTGCCGTGGATTCGGCCGCACCAACTCGACCGGAATCTCACGGAAGGACAGCCCCCGGGACCCCTCGGTCGACCCCCATTCCCGATCTCCCGGCGCCTCGGACAGGTCGATGACCTGGCTGGATGGCTGTTCCGGTTCCTCTTGCGGAGCCGAGGTGGGGATAAGGGCACCCAGGCCGCGGCCCAATCCACGCCGTTGAGTCATGGTGAAACCTCCTCTGGAACCGCGGGCTTCGCGAGGCGACCACTGCGTGTGTGCCTGTGGAAACACTTTGTAGTGTGCTGCCCAGCGGAGTGTCTGATTTGTCGTGAATATATGCAATTGGAACGGGATGAAACGGACATTCGGATTCCGCAGGCAGTATCCCCATCCCCAGCGCAGGTGTGGAAGAGTTGTGGATAAACCCCCAGCGCCCACCAACTCCGGCCCTGCATGTCAACCGCGACCCGGTCGGGCCGCCAACTCCCGCGCCGTCGCCAGATACGCCCTCGCCCCCACGGAGTTCGGGTCGTACTGAACCACGGTCTTGCCGTACGAAGGTGCCTCCGAGATGCGCACCGACCTGGGGATCACCGCCGTCAGCAGCTCCTCCGGGAAATGCTGGCGTACCTCCTCGGCCACCTGTGGGGCCAGTCGGGTCCGCCCGTCGAACATCGTCAGCAGGATCGCACCGATGTGCAGATCGGGGTTGAGGTGCTGGCGGATCATGTCCACAGTGCTCATCAGGTGCCCAAGCCCTTCCAGCGCGTAGTACTCGCTCTGCAGCGGGATCAGCACCTCGGAGGCGGCCACAAGCGCGTTGAGGGTCAGCAGGCCGAGGCTGGGCGGACAATCGAGGATGACGTAGTCGACCGCATGTCCCGCACTCTGCCGCTCTTCCAGGTACGCCAGCAGCGCCTTGCGCAGCCGCGTCTCCCGGGCCACCTGACTCACCAATTCGATGTCGGCGCCGGCAAGATCCACCGTCGCCGGGACCGCTATCAGACTGGGCAGATCCGCCACCGCGACTGCTACATCTGTGATGGACTTGCCCCCTACCAGGATCTCGTAGGTTCCTGGGGTCCCTGAGTCGTGGACCAGTCCCAGCGCAGACGAGGCGTTGCCTTGCGGATCCATGTCCACAATCAGCACCTCACGGCCCAGAACGGCCAGACACGCGGCGAGATTCACCGCGGTCGTGGTCTTGGCCACTCCGCCCTTCTGGTTTGCGACCGCAAGCAGTCGCGGCTCTTCGGGAGCGGGAATCTCGTCGTCCGGCGCCAACCGCAGGCTGTCGCGCAGGGCGGAGATCTCCGCCGACCAGCGCCTGGTTTCTCCACTGCCCTCATCGGACTCGCTCACCGCCGCCGCCGACGGCGCCGCAGTGGTTTCACGTGGAACATCAGCCACTGGTCCTCCTGTATCCCGCGGGGCCGCGGCCATCGTGGGCGAGAAGCAAGCGCCCAGCGGGGGAATGACCTCCCAGCCGGAATCTGCCACAACACCCTCCCCGCGCAACCGAACCCCAGCCTACGGCGCGGTGCCTCGGCTATCGGTAGCGACGTGCCAGTGGAATACCGCTTGGCAGCCGCCAACCCGGATGGCGCGCCACGAGTGTGTGTTTCACGTGGAACACGCACGCATTCCGGCGTTGGAGACCGCTAGACGCCGTGGCCGGACATCCGATACCGGACGACGGTGGTCGGCGGGTCCACCTCTCCCATGCCGACCGTCAGGGTCTCCCCGGCGCCAAGGCCGAGCCGTTGGGCCACCGCAGCGGCCTCCGCCATCTCGACCGCGGCCGTCCTGCCCTTCAACAGGACCAACTGTCCGTCGGGCTTCGCCAATGGACGCAGCCACCCCAGCAGTCTGGGCAACGGGGCGACGGCCCTCGCGGTCACGACATCCGCACTGACCCCGCGCAGATCCTCGGCACGCGAGCGCCGCACAATCACCCGCTGCGTCAAACCGAGTTCGGCAACGGCCTCCTCCAGGAATGTAGTCCGCCGCAACAGCGATTCGACCAGGACCATCGTGATGTCCGGCCGCACCAAAGCCCAGACGATACCCGGCAGCCCCGCACCCGTCCCCACATCGACGACGGCCGCCCCGCGGGGAATCAACCGCGTGTCCGCTGCCACGACGGCGCAGTTCAAGATGTGACGCTGCCAGAGTCTGTCCCGCTCCCGCGGACCCAGCAGGCCCCGATCGATGCCCGGGCCGGCCAGCATGTCCTCGTAGCGCCGCAACTCGGGTTCGTACGGCGACTGTTTCACGTGAAACGCATCAAGCGGGCGAGACCACGACGTAGCGCTGCGGATCGCTGCCTTCACTCTCGCTCGACAAGCCGGCAGCGGCAACAGCGTCGTGGACCACCTTGCGCTCGAAAGCGTTCATAGCATCGAGCCGCACTGGACCGTTGGCCGCCTTCGCCTCCGCAATCGCTGATGCCGCCATCCGCTCCAGCTCGCGACGGCGTTCCGCCCGGTAGCCCGCAAGATCGAGCATCAGCCGGGACCGGTGTCCGGTCTCCCGGGCCACGGCGAGTCTCGTCAGTTCCTGCAGGGCCTCCAGAACCCGCCCGCCCGGACCTACCAGATCGGCCAGTTCGCCGGGATTGGCCTCGACCACCGCTACGGCCGCCCGGCCGTTCTCCACGTCGATGTCGATATCCCCACCCACGTCGACGATGTCCAGCAGGCCCTCGAGGTAGTCGGCCGCAACCTCACCCTCGGCCAACAGGGCCGAGTCCGAGCCTGCTAGCGGGGCAGCGTCCTGCACCTCCTGCACCGCAACATCATCCGGCGCGGTCGCCTCAACATCATCCGGCGCGGTCGCCTCAACACCATCGTCCGCGTTGTGGTCCATATCGGATTGCGACATCACTGTTCCTCCGTACTGCTGGTCCGGCCTCACTCACCGGTGTCGGGGTCCTGGGGGATGGCACCGGGACCCCGCTTGCGCTGCGAGCGGCTCTTCTTCTTCGGCTGGTTGCGGGGCGGCGGTGGCGGGTTGTCAGCTTCCAGGGCCTCTTCGACGCTGGGCGCCTCCCCCCGGCGCACCGCCTTGCGAGCCTCCTTCTCCTTCTTGCGGGCTTCCCAGGCCGCATAGGCAGGAGTGTTCGGCTGCGGGTTGTTGCGAATTACGTAGAACTGTTGGCCCATTGACCACACATTCGTGGAGAACCAGTAGATGAGAACACCGATCGGGAAGTTGATCCCGCCGATTCCGAACATCAAGGGGAACACGTAGAGCAGGATCTTCTGCTGCCGAACGATCGGGTTGTCCGCCGCCATATTCTTCATGATCATCTGGCGTTGAGTCGTGAACGTGGTCGACACCATCAGGATGATCAGCACAAACGTGACAATCCGGGTGGCCGTGGGGCTGAAGCCGTCCACGGCGACCTCGTCGGCACCGAGGAAGGTGCCATAGAGCGGGGCGTTGAAGATCGACGCCTCGCGGGCCTGCTCGAACAGCCCGGCGTACTGGTCCCACTTGAAGACACCCTCTGGCGTGTTCGTCGCGATGCCCTGCAGCACGGAGAAGAGGGCGAAGAAGATCGGCATCTGCAACAGAATCGGCAGACAAGACGACAGCGGATTGGTACCGGTCTCCCGGTACAGCTTCATCATCTCCTGCGACTGCCGCTCCCGGTCGCCGGAGTACTTCTTCTGGATCTCTTTGATCTGCGGCTGGATCAGCTGCATGTTGCGCTGGGCTTTGATCTGTTTGACGAACAGCGGGATCAACAGGACCCGGATGACGATGACCAGGCCCACGATCGACAGCACCCAGGTCCAACCGCTGGCCGGATCCATCCCCACCAGGTCAAGCAGCTGGTGGCACTGAACAAGGATCCAGGAAACGCCGGTGCGCAACCA
>JAQAZZ010000006.1:0-3057 GCA_032127075.1 Micrococcales bacterium
CGCGAAGGCCTCCGGGTCGCCGTAGAGCTCCAGCAGGTACGGCTGCATGGCGTAGAAGGCGTAGATGCCGACACCGCCGAGGAACGGGCTGGTGAGCATGACCCACCGGACCGAAGGCTTGCCGAGGCCTCCTTGCAGCGAATCCACCAGAACCCGCCGGGTGGCCGCCAACGGCTTCATCTCCCGTTCGGGTGAACCCCAGGTCATGCATCAGTGTGAAGGCCACCGCGAACGTGACCAGCAGCAGCACGCCGCGCAGGACGAAGGGCACTCCCAGGCTGGTGGCTTGGGCGATCACCCCGCCGAGCACCGACCCGATGAGCATCGCCGCACCGGAGACAGCCTGGGCGCGCCCGAACACGCGGTCCAGCTAACCCTCGTATCCGGTAGCGGCCAATGCGTCGGCCACCCACGCTTCGACGGCGCCGGAGAAGAAGGTGAAGCCCAAACCCAGCAGCAGCGAGACCGCCGCCCACGCGACGAACGGTGCCGCCCACCACCACATGAGCACATAGACCAACGTGCCCGCACTCAGAGTCAGCGCGCCGAGCAGGAACGACAGTCTGCGGCCGCGGACATCTGCCACGACCCCGGTCGGAACTTCGAAGATCACCATGCCGGCGGTGAAGAATGCGTTCGCTGCGAACGCTTGCAGGTTCGTCAGCCCGGCATCGAGGAGGAACAGCGTGTTGATGCCCCAGATCAGCGACGCTGACAGCGTCGTCAGCAGCGTCAACGTCAGGTAGGTGCCCTGGACACGTCCGGGACTCGGCACCTACGCAGTGTTTCAGCATTGGAGGATGCAAGGCGCGCCAGGCGGACCGTGCCCCCAGGTGTGCCCGACGTTCGCCGGGGATCGCGGTGTCTACCGGCTGCAGCGGACGGCCGGACGCTGTTTCACTTTCCACGTCCGTGTGAAGGCCGCAGGATCGGCTCCGGTGGCGCGGGCCCTGATCACTGCCGTGATCCTCACTTTGGACGTGCATTTCGGTGAGGCTACGATCCGGGCGCTCGTCTGGGTCTTCTTCACCTTCATGCCGCACACCCGCTTCTGGGCCCGACGTTTGACCACCTCACCCCCACGCAGGCACTTCGCACGCACCTTGGTGATCTGCCCGTTGGTCGCCACCGACTTCACCAGTCGGTACCGCTTGCCCGCCTTGAGCTTCTTGTTGCCTATCGCTTTGACTCGCAGCGACGTCCCCCGGTTCGCCGGGCCGAGCGAATCACCGGGACCGGGTGCCGTGGTGGGGTTGGCGCTCGGTTCGCCGCCCCCGCCCGGTCGGGTGACGTCGGGTTCGCCGCCCCCGCCGGGGTTGCCAGGGGCGATCGGGGCGGTGGGCGTCACGAGCACCGGATCGCTGGCCGTACCCGTGCCCGCCTTGTTCTCGGCCGTGACGGTGACGGTGTATTCCGTCTGCGGTGTGAGTCCGGCGATGGTGCAAGTCAGCCCTCCGGCGGTCGTGCACGCCGCGCCGCCTGGACTCGCGGTGGCGCTGTAGCCGGAAACCGGGTCTCCACCGTCGTATTCCGGTTCCACCCAGGAAACGGCAGCGCTGCCCTCGCCGGGCTTGGCAGACACCCGCTGGGGCTCGGTCGGTGGTATCAGCCGCCGCCATGCCGCCCCGAACTCCGCCGCTTGGCTGTTCGCCACGCCGCGGACATCGGAGCCGTCGGTGGCGGCCATGGTGAAGATGTCGGGGTTGCCGTCGCGGTTGCTGGTGAAGGCGATGCGCTCGCCGTCGGGTGACCACGCCGGCTGATAGTCACGCGAAGTGGGGCTCTGGGTCAGGTTGTTGGGTGACGCGGAGCCGTCTGCCCGCATGACGAGTATGTCCTGCAGGCTGCTGTTGGCCGGGACGCTGGCGAAAGCGATATGGCGGCCATCCGGCGACCAGGACGGTCCGGTGTTGGACGAGTCGTTGTCAGTGATCGAACTTGGGGCGGATCCATCGGCGGACATGACGACCAGGTTGGGGTTGCCGCCACGCTCACGGACGAACACGATCTGGGTTCCGTCCGGTGACCACGAGGGTGCGTCGTCGTCGGCACCTGGCTCCTTGGTCAGGTTCGTACTCTGCCGGTTGGGCGAGTTCGTGGGGATGACATGGATGTCGTAGGTGCCGTCGGTGTTGTCGCGGTTGCTGGCGAAGGCGATCTGTGACCCGTCGGGGGACCAGGTGGGTTCGTACTCGTCCCCGGGATCGTCGGTGAGTCGGCGCACAGATCCATCTCGTCGATCCAGGATGGCGATGTCTCGGCCCGATGTGGAGGTGGAGGTGAAGGCGATTCTGGTGCCGTCGGGCGACCACGCAGGATCGCTGCCCAGGGTGGATTCATCGGTCAACGGGATGGGAGCATCGCTGTCGGCCGGGTCCACCGCGAACAGGTCGAAGCCGACACCACCCGTCACTGCGACTTCGGACGAGTAGGCGATGAGTCCGTTCACCCCGGGGAAGGCTTCGGCGCCGGCGGGGGCTCCGGGACCTAGGGACGCGGCTCCCACCGCCGCTGCGAACACTGCGGTCGCGACAGATCGCGCCCGCTGTGGCCTGAGTCTGCTGGCCATCGTCGCTCCCTGCTCGTCTGCCTGCACGGCCGACGTCCACTCGCTCGTCACTCTGACGATTCACTGACCTGATAGCGCCCAGGCTAGACACCCGGGGCTGCACTTGTCGCCAGGCGCCAGCCGTACGCGAGGCCCGGATGCCTACCAGTGCGGCGTTTCGAACCTCACCCAACCCTCAGCGAGGGCCACGTTCCCGCCATGCCGGGGGCTTGTCCCCGCTCCGGCCCGGGTTCCTGTGCGCTTGCGGCCATTCTCCAGATCGTGTGTGGGCCCGCGGCCATATCTGGCCGTCTACGGACACAGATCCGATTTTGCGGCCCCCAACGCACAAACTGCGGGGCGTTCGGATCGAGGCGCCCGGAAGGCGACGGTGACTCGGGTGGCCTCAGCCTTCGACGACCCGCTTGATGCCGGTCAAACCCCTTTCCAGGTCGTTGCCGATCGACTTGTCCATGTTCATGAAGATGCCCACGACCCGCATCATCAGC
>JAQAZZ010000007.1:0-4556 GCA_032127075.1 Micrococcales bacterium
GCACCACCGAGTACGTGGTAGACGCCTCGGAACTCCCGCGTCCGCTCGATCGCGATCACGTCTCGGCTCTCCTCCACGACGCAGATCAGCGAATGATCGCGCCGTTCGTCGGAGCAGATGGAGCAGGGGTCGGTCTCGGTAGCCCGCCCGCACACTCCGCAGAAGCGGACCCGAGCCTTGGCCTCGGTCAGTGCCGAAGCCAGCCTTGCCACATCCGCCGGATCGGCGTCGAGGATATGGAAGGTGATCCGCTGGGCGCTCTTGGGGCCAACACCGGGCAATCTGCCCAGCTCCTCGATGAGGTCGGCCAAAGCTCCTTCGTACACCGTCAGCCACCCTCGATCTCGCCGATGGTGGTGGCGCCCAGTTTCTCCTTGAGCAGTTCCACGCCTTCGAGGTCGGAGCCTTCGAGGTCGGGGTCGGACTCCGATGGTTCGCTGTCGGCTTCGGCGCCGTCGGAAGCCCGAACCGCCGCCCGGACCTGGACATCGATGCCGAAGGATTCGATGAGGATCGTCCGCAGCATCACGTCTCGGCCGCTGTTCGCAATGGACTTCGCCTGACCCTCGCTGGGGACCTCGACCTCCAAGACTCCGTCCCGCACAGCCTTCGGCCTGGATCCGTCCCATGAAGCGGCTGCGACGCGGCTTCTGGCCTGGACCCGCTGCAACAGTTCCGGCCAGACCTCTTCGATCCGGGTCAGCGCTTCCTTGCCACCGGCAGCCTCTTGACCGGTCTGCGCGGCGGGGGGGCGGCCCGACCCGGCTGGTTGCGGCGGTGGCTGGTTCTGCTTCGCCACGGGGCGCGGGGACGGGGCGGCAGCGGCGGACCGGGCTTCCACCGCCGCGGGGGACATACTCGCCAGTTTGGGTTTGGTGGGCGGCTTGCCCCTGCCGGGGGGCCTCGCCGCCTCGTGGGACGCGGGTGGGGGGCTGGCCGTGCCGCCTTCGGGTGCGGGGGGCGGCTTGGGCGTTTCAGCCGCCCGGGCGGCCGCTGCGGGCTCCTGGTTGCCCGCTGCCGCTACCGCGGCCGGTGCGCCGGCGGCGGGGGCGTTGGCCAGTATCGACAACCGTCGCTCCAGGACATCGATGCGCGACAGTGTCGCCTCCGCATCCACCTCGGTCGCCGGGACGAGCAGCCGGGCAGCCAGGATCTCCAACTGCAGCCGCGGCGAGGTGCTGCCCTTGACCTGGGTGAGGCCGGTGTTGACGATCTCGGCGAACCGGGTGAGCTCGGTGGGGCCGAAGCGGTCAGCCTGCTCCCCCAGGGCAGCCCGCCGGTCCTCGGAGACGTCGAGCACTTCGGCGGTGGCTGCTCCCCCCGCGTGGTGGATCACCAGCAGATCTCGAAAACGATGCAGCAGGTCGGTCACGAACCGCCTGACATCGTGGCCGGATTCCACCACTGATTCCACGGTGGCGAACAGGCCCGCCCCGTCGTGGGTCGCGATGGCCGTGATCGCCGTGTCGAGCAGGGAGTCGTCGGTGACCCCCAGCTGGTCGGCGACAACTGACTGGGTCAGTCCCGGCGGACCGCTGCCGGCGATGAGTTGACCCATGATGCTCTGCGCGTCCCGGACACTTCCGCCGCTGGCCCGCGCGATCAAAGTCAGCGCTGCCGATTCGTACCGGACATCTTCGGCCTCACAGATACGGGCCAGATTGTCGATGAGCTGCCGGACGGGGACGAGCCGGAAGGAGTAGTTGAAGGTGCGCGATCGTATGGTCGGCAGCACCTTGTCCACCTCGGTGGTGGCGAATACGAACTTGACGTGATCCGGCGGTTCCTCGATCAGTTTCAGCAAGGCGTTGAACCCGTCCTTGCTGACCATGTGCGCCTCGTCGATGATGTAGATCTTGTAGCGGGCGCGGGCCGGCACGAAGACCGCCCGCTCCCGCAGATCCCGCGTGTCGTCCACGCCGCCGTGGCTGGCCGCGTCGAGTTCGATGACGTCGACCAGTCCGTTTCCGCTGGGCGCCAGGGCCACGCAGAACTCGCACACCCCACAAGGATCGGGAGTCGGACCTTCCTCACACAGCAGCGAGCGGGCCAGGATCCGCGCGGTCGAGGTCTTGCCACACCCGCGCGGCCCGCTGAACAGGTAGGCGTGGTGGATGCGCCCCTCACTCAACGCCCGAGCCAGCGGCTCGGTCACGTGGTCCTGGCCGATGACTTCGTCAAGCCTGCTGGGCCGGTAGGTGCGGTAGAGGGCCAGGCTCATGGAGACAGACTACGCGCCGCCGCCGACGCCCCCGACGGCCCTGCGCGGCTGGGCGGACCCGCCCTCAACCTGCCAGGTCCAGGCCCGCCTGCGCGATCAGCAGGCCCACGCAACTCGCCGCACCGAGGTAGGGGACGGCCCTGGGGACCTGGAACCCGTCGAACGGCTCGGTGCGCCGCAACCGGATCAGCGACAGGTTGACCAACACGAACACGAGGAGGATCACTGCGCTCGTCACCTGCGCCAACCGGGCCAGCGGCAGCGCGAGAGCACACACCAGCACGAGGGCCGCGAAGGCTGTTGTGGCGAGAACCGGGGTCTGGGTGCGGCCGGCGAGCCTGCCGAAGAATCGGATGTCCCCCTCGTCGCGGCTCAGCCCGTACATCACCCTCGGTCCCATCAGCAACTGGACGACAACACCGTTGACGATGGCCAGCAGGGAGATCACTGTGATGACCGTCGGCGGCAGCCAGGACGCTTCCGCGACGAGTGTGGTCAGTGGCGCCTGGCTGTCGGCGAGTTGCTGCGGGGCGACTGACACCACGGCAACAAATGCCACCACGAGGTAGGCGACTGTCGACACTGCGATCGCGATCACGATGGCCCGGGGCAGGGCGCGCGAGACGTCCCGGACCTCCTCTGCCATGTTCACCATGTCTTCGAAGCCGATGAAGGCGTAGAAGGCGAGGAATGCCCCGGCCGCGACACCGAGCCACGAGGGGTTCGCCAACCCGTCCGACCAGGACTGCCACCGCTGCGGCGAGGTCCAGCTTCCGCTGGAGGCGGCGACCACCAGTACCAGCCCCACGATCTCCAGCACCGTGACGGCTACGGCCACCCCGACTGATTGCCGGACGCCCGCCACGGCGAGCAGCGCCAGAGCCACGACCAGGGAGGTGATCGCAGCCCACTGCGGCACCGGAAGAAGTTCCTGCAGATAGCCGGCGAATCCGCGGGCCAACGTGGCTGCCGAAACCAGCCCCGTGACAACAACCGCCCAACCGACAAGCCGGGACAGCCAACGCCGGCGGAAGGCGGCACCGACATAGACCGCCTCACCCGCGCTGCGGGGATGCCGCGCCACCAACTCGCTGTAGGACAGCCCGGTGAACGCCGCCACGACCGCCGCGACCAAGAACGACAGCGGGGTCCACGATCCGGCCTCACCGGCCACCGCCCCGATGAGCACATAGATGCCGGCGCCGATGATGGTGCCGAGGCCGAAGAACACCATGGCCACGCCGCTGAGACTGCGGCGCAGCACCACGTCCTGCGAACCGGCTTGGGCCATCATTTCCATGATCCCATCGCCGCCCTGCCGGCAGCCGCCGCGGTGGTCCATGTGGCGGCGGCTACCGATTCGCCAGCGCCCCCGCAGTGCCGCTTCAACCTCGCGCAAGCGGTGCGGGGGCCGGGTTCGGGGGGCCGGGCTTGCGGTCCGCGGCGGGGTGTGGGGCACAATACCTGGATGCTGAAGATCCTGGGCGCCGCCGCGGTCGCGACCTTGGCGATCACGTCCGTCGCCGCCTGCAGTTCCACCGAAGATCAGACAGAACCCGCCGCGGAATCCGCAACCGCTGCCGATGTGCCTGAGGCTTCCGCGACCGCAGCGGGGCAGATCACCTTCAGCACCAACTACGGCGACATCGTGGTCCGCACCGACGCCCGGGCGCCGCGCACTGTGGCGGGACAGAGCACCTTGGCCGGCGACGGCTACTTCGACGGGACCATCTGCCACCGGGTGGTGACCAGCGGTATCTACGTGCTGCAATGCGGCGATCCCACCGGCACGGGCACCGGTGGACCGGACTACACGCTGCCAGACGAGAACCTGCCGGCATCCGAGCCGGACAACTACCCGGCGGGAACCGTCGCGATGGCCAATGCCGGCCCCGGCACCGCCGGCAGCCAGTTCTTCATCGTGTACAAGGACACGTCGCTGCCGCCCGGCTACACCATCTGGGGTGAGGTGACCGAGGGCTTGGCAGCAGTTGCCAAGATCGGGCGGGAGAACGCCGAAGCCGGCGTGGCCGACGGACCTCCCACCCAAGAGGTCACGATCGAATCGGCGACCAACGGCTGATCGCCCCGCAAACCCGCCCGCCCGCCGCGACCGACCCACGCGTCTCGTGGGCGATGTAGCGGGTATCATTTACCCGACCCCTCGTGTGGCGTCACCCCACCGAACCCCCCCAGGGCCGGAAGGCAGCAAGGGTAGGTGGGCTCTGGCGGGTGTGCGGGGGGTCCCTCATTCCCGTGAAGCGCCGAGTTGCCCCGCCAGGGCCCAATGCCTACTGGAAACCTGCGGACTCCAGCGAGGCAGCTCTCGCCCCGG
>JAQAZZ010000008.1:0-84313 GCA_032127075.1 Micrococcales bacterium
ATCATGAGTACCGATCACCAGCCGATCCCCGATCACCAGCCGATCCCCGATCACCAGCCAGTGCCAAACACCAGCCAGTGATCCAGCCCCGGTTGGTGCTCCACCGCCACTACGGCGCTCCTGCAGGCGAGCGCCAAAGACTCCGGAGGACCCGTGGGCCAACGCCCGAGCGGCCGCGGCGGCGACGACGCCGTGGAACGACTCGTCGTGCGGGGCGCGCGCGAGCACAACCTCAAGGATGTCTCGCTGGACCTTCCCCGCGATGCGCTGATCGTCTTCACCGGGCTATCCGGATCGGGCAAGTCCAGCCTGGCCTTCGACACCATCTTCGCCGAAGGACAGCGGCGCTACGTGGAGAGTCTGTCAGCGTACGCGCGACAGTTCCTGGGACAGATGGACAAGCCCGACGTGGACTTCATCGAAGGGCTGAGCCCCGCGGTCTCGATCGACCAGAAGTCCACGTCGCGCAACCCCCGCTCCACGGTGGGGACCATCACCGAGGTGTACGACTATCTGCGCCTGCTCTACGCACGCATCGGCAAGCCGCATTGTCCGGTGTGCGGCGACCCGATCCAACGGCAGACCCCGCAGCAGATCACCGACCAGGTTCTCGCGCTGCCGGAGGGGACCCGCTTTCAGGTCCTCGCCCCGCTGGTGCGGGAGCGGAAGGGCGAATACGCGGAACTGTTCCGCACATTGCAGTCCCAGGGATTCGCCCGGGTGCGTGTGGACGGTGTGCTGCACCCGCTCGCGGAGCCGCCGACGTTGAAGAAACAGGAGAAGCACACCATCGAAGCCGTCGTGGACCGGCTGGTGGTGCGCAACAGCGCCCGGCAGCGGATCACCGACTCGGTGGAGACCTCTCTGGAACTGTCCGGCGGCACGATCACCCTCGACTTCGTCGATCTCGACGACAGCGACCCGGGCCGGGAGCAGACCTTCAGCGAGCACCTCGCCTGTCCCCGCGACGGGCTGTCCTTCGAGGAACTCGAGCCGCGGTCCTTCTCGTTCAACTCCCCGTTCGGAGCGTGCCCCGACTGCTCCGGTCTGGGCACCAAGATGGAGGTCGATCCGGAACTCATCGTCCCCGACGATTCGCTGTCGCTGGACGACGGCGCGGTGAGCGTGTGGAGTTCCGGCCACATGTCGGAGTACTTCGCCCGTGTCCTGCGGGCACTGACCGCGGAGATCGGCGGGAGCATGTCCACCCCGTGGCGCGATCTGCCCGCGCCGGTGCGCCGTGCGGTCCTGAACGGGCACAAGAAGAAGCTGACTGTCCGCTACCGGAACCGCTACGGCCGGGAGCGCTCCTACCAGGCGAACCTGGAGGGGGCCATCCCCTTCGTCAAGCGCCGGTACGCAGAGGCGGAGAGCGACGCGGCCCGGGAGCGGTTCGAGGGTTTCTTGCGACCGGTGCCGTGCGAGTCGTGCGGCGGCAAACGGCTGAAGCCGCTTTCCCTGGCAGTGATCGTCGACGGGCGCAGCATCGCCGACATCGCCGAACTCCCCATCGGCGAGTGCGCGGCGGTCCTGGCGGGGCTGGAGCTGTCCGACCGCGATCTGGCCATCGGCGAGCGGGTGCTCAAGGAAGTCAACGAAAGGTTGCGGTTCCTCCTCGATGTCGGCCTGCATTATCTGACGCTGGACCGTGCGGCTGGGACGCTCGCCGGTGGCGAGGCGCAGCGGATCCGGCTGGCGACACAGATCGGCTCGGGATTGGTGGGTGTGCTGTACGTCCTGGACGAGCCGTCGATCGGCCTGCACCAGCGGGACAACCGCCGGTTGATCGACACCCTCGTGCGACTGCGCGATCTCGGCAACACCCTGATCGTGGTGGAGCACGACGAGGACACGATCCGCACCGCCGACTGGGTCGTGGACATCGGACCCGGGGCGGGTGAGCACGGCGGTCAGGTGGTCGTCAGCGGTTCGGTGGCGGAGCTGCTGGACAGCCCCGACTCGGTGACCGGGGACTACCTGGCGGGGCGGCGCAGTATCGAGGTGCCCGGGATTCGCCGGCCGCCGGATCCGGACCGAATGCTCCGCGTCGAAGGGGCCCGGGAGCACAACCTGCGTGATGTCAGCGTCGATGTCCCGCTGGGCTGCCTGGTGGCGGTCACCGGCGTGAGCGGGTCCGGCAAATCCAGCCTGGTCAACGACGTGCTGTTCGCCGTTCTGGCCCGCGAGATCAACTCCGCGCGGGTGGTCCCCGGAAAGCACAAGCGGGTGCGTGGGCTGGAGCAGATAGACAAGGTTGTCCACGTCGACCAGAGTCCGATCGGGCGCACGCCCCGGTCGAACCCCGCCACCTACACCGGGGTCTTCGACCACATCCGCAAACTCTTCGCCCAGACCCAGGAGGCCAAGATCCGCGGGTACCAGCCGGGAAGGTTCTCGTTCAACGTCAAGGGGGGCCGATGTGAGTCGTGCTCCGGCGACGGGACCCTCAAGATCGAGATGAACTTCCTGCCCGACGTCTACGTGCCGTGCGAGGTGTGCCACGGCGCGAGGTACAACCGGGAGACGCTGGAGGTGCACTACAAGCACCGCACCATCGCAGATGTGCTCGACATGCCGATCGAAGAGGCGCTGGAGTTCTTCGAACCGGTACCCGCGATCGCCCGCCATCTGCGCACGCTCGTGCAGGTCGGGCTGGGATATGTCCGTATGGGACAGCCCGCCACAACACTGTCGGGCGGGGAGGCGCAGCGGGTCAAGCTGGCCTCCGAACTTCAGAAGCGATCCACAGGCCGCACCATCTATCTGCTCGACGAACCGACCACTGGGCTGCACTTCGAAGACATCCGGAAGCTTCTCGGTGTGCTGCAGTCGCTGGTCGACAAGGGCAACACGGTGGTGGTCATCGAACACAACCTGGATGTGATCAAAACCGCCGACTGGGTCATCGACATGGGCCCGGAAGGTGGATCCGGCGGCGGCACCGTCGTCGCCACCGGCCCCCCGGAGCAGATCGCGGCCGTCCCGGAGTCCCACACCGGCCATTTCCTCGCCGCTCTCCTCGGCGACACACAGGGGGCTGCGTAGACGGTGGCGGATTTGCCGTGCAAGGCTGCTTTCATGACGTCACATACCCGCCAGTCCTTGTCAGACGCGATTGATCGTCGCACCGTCTTGTTGGGTGCCGGCGCTGTCGGCGCCGCCGGGGTCCTCGCCGCCTGCGGCGGCGGATCCGACGCCACCGACGCCACGACGCCGTCGGCCGACCTGGCCAGCACCGAGGTGCCCGCCAGCCCCGCCCTGATCACCACGACGTCAGACGTACCGGTGGGCGGCGGTGTTGTCGTGGAGGACAAGATGGTCGTGGTCACCCAGCCGACAGCAGGGGAGTACAAGGCCTTCACCTCCACTTGCCCGCACCAGGGCTGCACCGTCGGTGAAGTCACCGCCGAGGAGATCATCTGCCCCTGCCACAACTCGAAGTTCTCCACCACCACCGGTGAGGTGCTGCAGGGGCCCGCAACCATCGGACTTGCACAGGTGTCGGTCACCATCAAGGGCGACGAGATCCTGAGCCAGACCTGATCCGCGGCGCCCGCCCCGGTCGGGCTCAGCGCATCCGGCCGGCGAGTTCCAGCGTCTGGTCGGCGATCAACTGCGCGCGTACCCGGTAGCCGGACGGCGTCGCGTGCACCCCGTCGCCCGCCAGGAGGCTTCGCCGGGTGCCGGTCACCCTGGCCCAGTCCACCACCCGCAACCGATCATGGGAGCGATCCAGGCGGCGCAGCATGGCGTTGACCCGCGCATACCCGCCGGGGCGTCGCAGCGTCATCCACACCACCGGCCGGCCGGGGCCCGCCATCCGCAGGCTGCGCCGCACCTGGGCCCGGACGACGGAGGGGTAGGGGCCGTCGTTGGTGCCGAGGGCGACCACCCAGATGTCTGCGCGCCGAGCCCGCCGATCGCTGCGCAGTCGAGCCAACCCCGTGTTGGTGTGCCGGCCGATCGCGGCGTCCACGCCGAGGTCGCGAACCTTGCGGCCTAGGGCCGACCGCAGCGGCGCAGCCGATCCGACGGTGAGCGAGTCGCCCTGGACGTAGACCCTGGTCCGCTGCCACTGTGCCCGTTCGGACTTGCCGGCGGCGACGGCGGTCGGAACCGACGGCACCGTCGCGGCCATCGCGGCAGCGGCCGCGACGGCGACAACTCGTCCGACGGCGCCACGCTGCGGGACATGGTGAATCGGCATACCCAATACCATCGCTCACACGATGGATTTCGCCTCGGCGTGGCGCGGTGACTTTTGTCACCCCGAGCACGAGGGCCAGCCGTTGCAGACGGTTACCCTGGCAACATGCCGGCCGAGATCACCTATCGTCCGGAGCGCGGAACCATCCCCGAGGCGCCGGGCGTCTACCGATTCCTGGGCCCCGAGGGCCAAGTGCTGTATGTGGGCAAGGCCCGCAGCCTGCGATCGCGGTTGGGCTCGTACTTCAACTCAGGCGCTGGTCTGCACCCCCGCACGGCAAGGATGATCGCCAGTGCCACCGGGGTGGATTGGACGGTCGTAGGCACCGAGGTCGAGGCGCTGCAACTCGAATATGCCTGGATCAAGGAGTTCGAACCCCGTTTCAACGTCAAGTACACCGACGACAAGTCCTACCCGTTCCTTGCGATAACCGTCGCCGAGGAGTACCCGCGCATCACCGTCATGAGGGGCGCCAAACGCAAGGGTGTTCGGTACTTCGGGCCGTACTCCCACGCCTGGGCGATTCGGGAGACGGTGGACCAGTTGCTGAGGGTGTTTCCAGCCCGCACGTGCAGCAACGGGGTCTTCCGCCGCGCGGCAGCATCGGGACGCCCGTGCCTGCTGGGATATATCGGCAAGTGCAGCGCTCCCTGCGTCGGTCGAGTGAGCGCGCAGGAGCATCGCGGGATCATCGAGGGGTTCTGCTCATTCGTGGCCGGGGACGCGGAGCCGCTCATGCGCGACATCGATGACCGGATGAGCCGCGCTGCGGCCGATCAGGACTTCGAAACGGCTGCCAGGCTCCGCGACGACCTGTTCGCACTCCGGCGGGCGCTGGAGCGCAACGCCGTGGTGCTGCCCGACCGGACCCGGGCAGACCTGCTCGCCCTGATGGGGGATGACCTGCAGGCTGCGGTGCAGGTCTTCCACGTCCGCGGTGGCCGCGTGACCGGCCGACGGGGCGTGATCCTGGATCGGACCCTCGACCAGGACGACGGCGAGCTCATGGAGCAGGCGCTGTTGCGCCTCTACGGCGACGCCGACGCGATGAACGTCCCCCCAGAGATCCTCGTGTCGCATCTCCCGCCGGCCGCCGAAGAGATCGCCCGCTGGCTACAGCAGCGCCGCGGCGCCTCGGTGAGGATCAGGAAGCCGCAGCGCGGCGACAAGCGGACACTGCTGGAGACCGTCGCCAGCAACGCGCAGCAGTCGCTGGCGCTGCACAAGCGCAGGAGAGTCGGCGATCTGACCGCACGTGCCCGTGCGCTGGAGGATCTGCAGCAGGCCCTGGAACTGCCCTCGGCGCCGCTGCGGATGGAGGGGTACGACATCTCCACGCTGCAGGGCCAAGACACGGTCGGTTCGATGGTGGTGTTCGAGGACGGGCTGCCGCGGACCTCCGACTACCGCCGATTCACGATCTCGAAGGCCAACGCCCACTCCGACACCGATGCGGTCGCCGAGATCGTCGGCCGCCGGTTCCGCCGCTACCTCGCCGAGCGCAGCGAGGCGACGGATGTCGAACTCAACCTGACGGACGACGGCAGCGCAGCGCCGACGAAGCGGCGCGGGTTCGCCTACCCGCCGCAACTGTTGGTCATCGACGGTGCGCAGGCACAGGCACGCGCTGCTCAGAAGGCCCTCGCCGAACTGGGCATCGACGATGTCGCGGTCTGCGGGCTGGCGAAGAGGCTGGAAGAGATCTGGCTGCCCGACCGAGCGGATCCGGTGGTCCTGTCCCGTTCCAGCGAAGCGCTGCACCTGCTGCAGCACTTGCGGGATGAGGCCCACCGATTCGCCATTGCGGGCCACCGCCGGAAGCGCTCCGCTCGAACGAGGACCAGTGCGCTCGACGGTGTTCCCGGTCTGGGACCCGCACGGCGAAAAGCACTCATGGCCACCTTTGGCTCCGTCAAGCGGCTTCGGGCGGCTTCGGCTGAGGACCTTGCCCGCGTGGACGGCATCGGCCCGGCGCTCGCGGCGGCGATTGTCGCTCATCTTGGTTCGGACAGCGGCTCCGGTGCCCCGGTCGTTAACCTGAGCACCGGCGAGATCGTCGAGTCGGAGCCATTGGAGACAGATGTCAACGGCTGAAACGGATGAACAGCCCAGCCCGCGCCCCGAGGTGATCCTGGTGACCGGCATGTCGGGGGCGGGGAAGTCGACGGCTGCACGGGCGCTGGAGGACCTCGGCTGGTTCGTGATAGACAACTTGCCGCCTCGGCTGCTGCCCGAAGCCATGACCTCCGCGCCGCGGGACACTGCCATGGCGGGTGTTGCGGTTGTCGTGGACGCACGCAGCGGCGACGTCTTCGCCGACCTGACCGATGCCCTGGCGTCGTTGCGCGCCGACGGTGTGGATGTCCGCACGCTCTTCCTGGAAGCCAGCGACGAGTCGCTGGTCCGCCGGTTCGAGAGCAGCAGGAGGCCGCACCCGCTGCAGGGCGGCGGGCGGATCCTGGAGGGAATCGAGTACGAACGAGACCTGCTCGGCAGCTTCCGCGGCGACGCCGACCTGGTCGTCGACACCACCAACCTCAACGTGCACGATCTGCGCCGCAGGGTGGAGGCCGCCTTTCCCGACGACGAGCGCATCCGGCTGCGCGCCAACGTCATGTCCTTCGGCTTCAAGTACGGAATCCCGGTGGACGCCGACATCGTGCTGGATGTCCGTTTCCTGCCCAACCCGTACTGGGTGGCGGAACTGCGGGAGCGCACAGGTCTGGAGGCTCCCGTGAACGACTACGTCGTAGAGCGCGCAGACGCCCGGAACTTCCTGGAGCAGGTCGCCGGGCTGCTCGATGTCGTCGCCGAAGGGTTCCTGCGCGAGGGCAAGAGGTATCTCACGATCGCGGTGGGCTGCACGGGCGGGAAGCACCGGTCGGTGGCGATGTCGGAGAACCTGAGCGTACGGCTGGTCAGGTCCGGGGTGGAGACCATCGTGACGCATCGGGACCTGGGGCGGGAATGAGCCGGCTGCGGGGGTTCCCGGCCAGCCACGGGCCGCGCGCGGTCTGCCTCGGCGGTGGCCACGGCCTGGCTGCGACGCTGCGGGCGATGCGGCGGGTCACCGACAGCGTGACCGGGGTCGTGGGCGTCTCCGACGATGGGGGCTCATCCGGACGGCTCCGCGAGGAGTTCGGCGTCCTCCCGCCCGGCGATCTGCGTATGGCGCTGGCGGCGTTGTGCGGCGACGACACGTGGGGCCGCACGTGGAGCCGCGTTGTCCAGCACCGCTTCGGCGGCGCCGGGGATCTCAACGGTCACTCGTTGGGCAACCTGCTGATCACATCGTTGTGGGAGGAGACCGGCGACGTCGTGGCCGGGTTGGACTGGGTGGCCTCGCTGCTCGGTGCCCAGGGGCGGGTCCTGCCGGTGTCGCTGTATCCGTTGGCGATCGTGGCGGGTGTCGCCGGTGTGGATCCGTCGCGGCCAGAGGAGGAGACCGAGGTGCGCGGCCAGGTGGCCGTTGCCACCACCGCCGGCACGGTGCGTTCCATCCGGGTGGAGCCCGCGGACCCCCCGGCCTGCCCGGAGGCCGTGGAGGCCATCGAGGCGGCCGACGTGATCGTCCTCGGGCCGGGCTCGTGGTACACGTCGGTGATTGCACCGTTGCTCGTGCCGGAGCTGCTGGCAGCAGTCCGCGCAAGCGGAGCCCGCCGCGTCATCGTTCTCAACCTCGTCGCCCAGCGGGGGGAGACCTCCGGATTCACGCCCGAGCGCCACCTGTCGGTTCTGGTCGACCAATTCGGCTCCTTCGCGGCCGACACCGTCATCGCCGACCCTCGAAGCGTGGGCAACGTGGCGGGCCTGGAGACGGCCTGCCGGGACCTCCTCGGGGCCGACCTGCTGATACGCCCGGTGTCGTCGGTGAGCAGCGGCCCCGGGGTTCACGACCCCGACCTGCTGGCGGCGGCGTTCACGGAAGTCGCAGGGCGTGGCAGGATTCCCCCATGGCGCTGACGGCGGAAGTCAAAGATGAGTTGAGCCGGGTGCAGGTCACCAAGTCCTGCTGCCGCAAGGCCGAAGTTGCCGCGATGCTGCGCGTGGGCGGGAGCCTGCATGTGATCAGCGGGCAACTCGTGGTGGAGGCGGAGTTCGACACCGGCACCATCGCCCGGCGGATCCGCGCGAACATCGCGGATCTGTACGGCCACGACGTGACGTTGTCGGTCGTGCAGCCCACCGGGCTGCGGCGGGGTGCCCGCTATGCAGTGCGCGTGGTGGACGGCGGTCCCTGGTTGGCCCGCCAAGTCGGCCTGGTCGATGGCCGGGGGCTCCCGGTGCGTGGACTGCCGCCATCGGTGGTGGCCGGTGCGCCGTGCGACGCCGAGGCGGTCTGGCGGGGAGCTTTCCTGGCCCGCGGGTCTCTGACCGAACCCGGCCGATCGTCGTCTTTGGAGATCAGTGCGCCGAGCCAGGAGACGGCGTTGGCGCTGGTCGGGGCGGCTCGCCGCCTCGGCATCGCCGCCAAGGCCCGCGAGGTGCGCGGCACAGAGCGGGTCGTCATCCGGGATGGGGAGGCGATCGGAGACATGCTCACCCGGATGCAGGCCCAACAGTCGCGGCTCACGTGGGAGGAGCGCCGGATGCGCCGGGAGGTGCGGGCCACGGCCAATCGGCTCGCCAATTTCGACGACGCCAACCTGCGCCGATCCGCGCGCGCCGCGGTCGCAGCGGGGGCACGGGTGGAGCGGGCCTTGCAGATCCTCGGCGACGATGTGCCGGATCACCTCGGCGATGCGGGGAGACTGCGTATCGAGCACAGCCAGGCGAGCCTGGAGGAGTTGGGTGCGCTGGCGGCACCGCCGCTGACCAAGGACGCCATCGCGGGCCGAATCCGGCGGCTGCTGGCCATGGCCGACAAGAAGGCTGCCGAGGAGGGCATCCCCGGCACTGAGGCGAGCCTCACCGAAGACATGCTGGAGGATTAGCAAATCGCGCCGAAGGTGCAACACCGCTTCGCTACTGTCAGGGTATTGATCAGCGCATCAAACACCCCCCAGACAAGGAGCGCTCGTGACAATTCGTGTTGGCATCAATGGCTTCGGCCGCATCGGCCGCAACTTCTTCCGCGCAGTGGACCTACAGCAGTCGCAGGGGCTTGTCGTCCAAGCGCTGCTGTCCCTGGCCGGCGAGAAGATCGAGATTGTGGCGGTCAACGACCTGACCGACACCCGCACCTTGGCGCACCTGTTGAAGTACGACTCCGTCCTGGGGCCGCTGCACAAGGACGTCACCTTCGACGACGACTCGATCACGGTGGACGGCAAGGAGATCAAGGTCCTCGCCCAGCGCGATCCTGCGCAGCTTCCCTGGGGCGACCTCGGCGTCGATGTGGTCATCGAATCCACCGGCTTCTTCGTCTCGCGCGAGGGTGCCGGCAAGCACCTTGAGGCGGGCGCCAAGAAGGTCATCATCTCCGCCCCGGCCAAGAACCCCGACGTGACCATCGTGGTGGGCGTCAACCACGAGGACTACGACCCTGCCACGGACAACATCATCTCCAACGCCTCATGCACGACGAACTGCCTGGCGCCCATGGCCAAGTCGATCGACGACGCCTTCGGCATCGAGCAGGGGTTCATGACCACGATCCACGCCTACACCAACGACCAGGTGATCCTCGACGCCCCGCACAAGGACCTCCGTCGGGCTCGGGCCGCTGCGTTGAGCATGATCCCCACCACCACCGGTGCCGCCCGGGCGATTGGCCTGGTGCTGCCCGGTTTGAAGGGCAAGTTGGATGGCTACGCGATGCGGGTTCCGGTGCCGACCGGTTCGGCGACCGACCTGACGATCAGCCTCGCCCAGGAAGCGTCGGCCGACGACATCAACGCCGCCGTCAAGGCTGCCGCGGACGGTCCGCTGAAGGGGATCCTGCGCTACACGGAAGATCCGATCGTCTCCTCCGACATCGTGACCGACCCCGCCTCGTGCATCTTCGACGCATCGCTCACCTCCACGATGGGCAACTCCGCGAAGGTGCTGGGCTGGTACGACAACGAGTGGGGCTACTCCAACCGGCTGGGCGACCTGACCCGCTACGTCGGCGCATCGCTGTAGCCGGCCGCGGGATGCACACTCTCGACGACCTCGACGTCACCGGGAAGCGGGTGCTCGTCCGGGCCGACCTCAATGTGCCCATGTCGGACGGTGCCATCACCGATGACGGCCGAATCCGCGCCAGCGTCCCGACGCTGTCCGCGCTCACCGATCGCGGTGCCCGCGTGATCGTCGCCGCACATCTGGGCCGGCCGAAGGGGCAGGCGGTACCCGCCTTGTCGCTGGCCCCGGTGGCCCAACGGCTCGGTGAGCTGTTGGAACGGCCGGTCGGCTTCGTCGCCGACCTCACCGGTCCCGACGCCCAGGCGGCGGTCGCGGCGATGCAGGACGGCGACGTCCTTGTGCTGGAGAACGTGCGGTTCGACCCCAGGGAGACGAGCAAGGATCCGCGGCAGCGCGGCGAACTCGCTGACGAGCTCGCCGGCCACGCCGAGGCCTACGTCAGCGACGGCTTCGGCGTCGTGCACCGCGAGCAGGCCAGTGTCACGGATGTGGCGCGCCGCCTGCCCCACGGCGCCGGCCGGCTTGTGGCCGCGGAGTCGGAGGTCTTCACCAAGGTGCTGTCGGACCCGGATCGCCCGTACGTGGTGATCCTCGGCGGCGCGAAGGTCAGCGACAAGCTGGGGGTCATCGGCAACCTGCTCGGGTCGGTGGACCGGATCCTCGTCGGCGGTGGCATGTGCTACACGTTCCTGGCCGCCGAAGGCTACGACGTCGGCGACTCGCTGCTGGAGTCCGACCAGATCGACACCATCAAGGGTGTTCTCGCGGACGCCCGGGAGCGGGGAGTTGACGTCGTGCTGCCGGTTGACATCGTCGTCGCCCGGGAGTTCGCGGCCGATGCCGAGCACAAGACCGTCCCAGTGGCCGGTATCGAGTCCGGTTGGATGGGCCTGGACATCGGACCTGAGACGGTGGACCTGTTCCGCAGCCGTTTGGCCGATGCCCGCACGGTCGTGTGGAACGGTCCCATGGGCGTGTTCGAGATGCCGAGTTTCGCCAACGGGACCCGCGCCATCGCCGACCTGCTGTCGGAGTCGCCCGCATTCACCGTCATCGGCGGCGGCGACAGCGCCGCGGCGATACGCACCTTCGGCATACCCGATGACAAGTTCTCGCACATCTCCACCGGCGGTGGCGCGAGCCTGGAGTTCCTGGAGGGCAAGACGCTGCCCGGCCTGGCTGTACTGGAGGAGTCCTGATGACAGATCGCAGACCGCTGATGGCGGGCAACTGGAAGATGAATCTGAACCACCAGGAGGCGATAGCGCTGGTCCAGAAGCTGGCCTTTTCGCTGACGGAGTCCGACCTCACCGAGGTCGAGGTGGCGGTGCTGCCGCCGTTCACCGACATCCGATCGGTTCAGACACTCGTCGATGCGGACAACTACAAGATCAAATATGGCGCCCAGGATGTGTCCGTCCACGAATCGGGCGCCTATACCGGCGAGGTGTCGGCGTCGATGCTCAGCAAGTTGGGCTGCACTTTCGTCTGTGTCGGGCACAGCGAGCGGCGCGAGTACCACGCGGAGGGCGACGACGTCGTCAATGCCAAGGCGCGGATCGCACTCGACCACGGACTCATCCCCGTGGTGTGTGTCGGCGAGACCCTGGACATCCGCCAGTCCGGGGAAGCGGTGCCGCACACCCTCGAGCAGGTGCGGGGCAGCCTGTCGGGGCTCGTGGAGCGGATGGGCGAGAACCTGGTGATCGCCTACGAGCCCGTCTGGGCCATCGGCACCGGTGAGGTGGCGACCCCGGAGGACGCCCAGGAGGTTTGTGGCGCGATCCGCGAATTCCTCCGCGAGCAGCACGGCGACGCCGCTGCCGACAGCGCGCGGATCCTGTACGGGGGATCGGTGAAGTCGGCCAACGTCGCGGGCATCATGGCCAAGCCGGACATCGACGGCGCCCTGGTGGGCGGGGCGAGTCTGGACGCCGACGAGTTCGTCGCCATCTGCAAGTTCCCGCAGCACCCGCCCGTGTAGCCCGTGGGCTACGCTGGGGGCCGGCGAAGGAGCGAACGTGACGATTGTTCTCCAGGTGGTGCTGGTGGTGACCAGCCTCGCCCTCATCGGCCTGATCCTGCTCCACAAGGGCAAGGGCGGTGGCCTCTCCGACATGTTCGGTGGCGGGATCAGCAGCAACCTCGGCGGATCGTCGGTTGCGGAGAAGAACCTGGACCGCATCACGATCATCATCGCCGTGCTGTGGGCCGCCGCCATCATCGGACTCGGTCTGATCGTCAGTGCCGGTAGCTGACACAGCAGGGATCGACGGCGACGCGCCGGGCACGGGTGCCGTGCGACGCCGTGGCCACTGCATACAGTCGGACGTCGACGAGACGAAGATCTTGTCTGGAGAGGGGTGACCAGTGGCAAGTGGACAGGCGATCCGGGGCAGCCGCATAGGTGCGGGTCCCATGGGAGAGGCGGAACGGGGGGAGTCAGCCCCGCGCGATTTGGTGTCGTTCTGGTGCGCCAACGGGCATGAGTCGACTCCCAGTTTCCTCAAAGGTGCCAGTATCCCGGCGAACTGGGATTGTCCCCGCTGCGGGTGGCCAGCGGGCCGCGACCGGGAGAATCCACCGGAGCCGCCCAAAGTGGAGCCCTACAAGACTCATCTGGCCTACGTGAAGGAGCGGCGCAGCGATTCTGATGCTGAGGCGATTCTCAGCGAGGCGCTGCAGGATCTGCGCGACGACTCGTTCTGATCCCGGGCCGGGTTCTTCCGATCGCCGTCACCCGAGTTCAGGACCGTCGTCGTCGGCGGTCGGGCAGATCCGCCCCTGCTGCCTCGTCTATGAGCGCAAGCGTGCGCAGCCGACCGACCGCCCCGGCGGCCGGATATCGCCGGGGGTCCGCCGGTGCCGTCAGGGCCCCCGCCAACGCCGCGCTTTTCTCCCCGCCCGCCGCGACAAGCCAGACCTCCGCCGCCGAGCTGATCAGCGGCAAGGTGAAAGAGATGCGGGTTGGCGGTGGTTTGGGGGAGTCCAGCACCGCGACGACCGTGGCATCGGCTGTCGCGGTCTGCGGCCGGCCGGGGAAGAGCGACGCGACATGGGCGTCCGGACCGACCCCGAGCATCAGCACGTCGAAGCGGGGCAAGCTGCGGCCCTGCTCGCGCGCCACAGCGGACAACTGGGTGGCATGCCCCGCGGCGGCGGCGGTGACGTCATCACCCCACGCGCCGTCGGCGGCGGGCATCGCATGGACTCGCACCGGGTCTGGCTGAACGGCGTCGAGGAGTGCCGCGCGGGACTGGGTCTCGTTTCGTTCGGGGTCGCCCGCGGCCAGGAAGCGCTCATCCCCCCAGTAGAAGTCCACCCGCCGCCAGTCGACGGCGTGGGCAGCCGGGTTGGCGGCCACCGCCTGCTGGCACCGGGTCCCCATCCCCCCACCGGTCAGCACCACGCCCGCATCGCCGAAGCGGACCTGTGCGTCGACGATTGCGGTGATCAGCCGGGCGGCGACGGAGGCCGCCAGCGACTCGGCATCCGGGTGCACGATGACATGGGCTTCTGCCATCAGGCCGACCCGTCAGTGTTCGCCGAAGACTCCGGCAGCGGTTCGGTCCCCACCGCGTCCAGCGCCGACAACGCCTCGCCGTAGATATCGTCAGGGGTGAGCCGGCGCAGTTCCTCCGCCACGAGTTCCCCCAGTTCCCGGCGCGGCAGGGCGAGAGTGGCCGGCGGCATCCCGGCGATCGTCAGCGTGGCCTCGCGGCCGTCAGGCCGTTCCAGGCCGATCTCGCCATCTTCGGTGAGCAGGCGCACGGCAGTGATTCCGGGGCCGTCGCTGTCGAGGACGCTCACCGGGACATCCAATCGGCTGTGCAGCCAGGCTGCGAGCAGGTGGGCCGCGGCCAGCGACCACTTCACGTGGACCTCGGCGCCCACGATCCGGGGATGTGCGATGTCCAGCGTGGCGGCCAGCAGCGTGCGCCACAGTGTGATCTGGGTCCAGGCGAGGTCGGTGTCGCCCGGCCGGTAGCCGGACACGCATCGGCTCAGGGCAGCAACCTGGTCCGTTGCGGCCATGGAGTTGCTGATTCGGCGCTGAGCGTGAGAGCCGATCGGATCTTCGGCTGGGACTGCCGGCGCGTCGCGGGGCCACCAGGCGACCACGGGTGTGTCCGGCAGGAGCAGCGGGATCGCGACCGAGCCGGCGTGGCTGGACAGATCGCCGCGCAGCCGCATGACGATGAGTTCGCCCGGCCCGTCGTCCCCTCCCACGGAGATCTCGGCATCCAGCCGGGAGAACGGGCCGTCCGGCCGGGGGATCAGCACCAAGATGCGCATCGGGTGTTCGTGAGCCGCCTGGGTTGCCGCCACGGTCGCGTCGGCCTGGCTGGCCTCGTCGGCCAGGACCAACAGGGTCATCACCATCCCGGTGGCGGGCGCGCCCAGGCGGTGACGCTCGCGGGTGATCTCGGACGAGACCAAGTTCCCGGTGGTGTTCTCCAGCCGGATCATGGCCTCCTCCAGGTGCGCCCGTCCGCGGCCATCATCCGATACGCCGATTTTGGTCCCCAGCCCCCAGAGGTGTACTCCTCCGGCTGTCCGCGCGACGCCCAGTGATCCAGGACGGGGTCGAGGATCTTCCAGGACAGTTCGACCTCTTCGTGGCGGGGGAACAGGGGAGGGTCGCCCAGCAGGACGTCGAGGATGAGTCGTTCGTACGCCTCCGGGGAGGCCTGGGTGAAGGATTCCCCGTACTGGAAGTCCATGTTGACGTCCCGCACCTCCAGCACCGTGCCGGGAACCTTCGAGCCGAACCGGACGGTCATCCCCTCGTCCGGCTGCACCCGGAACACGATGGCGTTGTGGCCGAGCTCTTGCACCGCTGTGGCGCTGAACGGCAGATGCGGCGCGCGCTTGAAGATGATGGCGATCTCGGTGACCCTGCGCCCCAGCCGCTTGCCGGTCCGCAGGTAGAACGGCACACCGGCCCAGCGGCGGTTGTCGATGTCCAGGCGGATCGCGGCGAAGGTCTCGGTGATGGAGTCCGCGGGAATACCGTCTTCCGCCAGGTACCCCTTCACCGGCACGCCGCCCTGCCATCCCGCACCGTACTGGCCACGGGCCGTGTGCTGATCCAGGTCGTCGGGCAGCACCACCGAGCGGAGCACCTTCTCCTTCTCGATCCGGACCGAGTCGGCGGAGAAGCCGGCGGGCTCCTCCATGGCTGTCAGCGCCAGCAGTTGCAGCAGATGGTTCTGGATCACGTCCCGGGCGGCGCCGATGCCGTCGTAGTAGCCCGCCCGGCCGCCGATGCCGATGTCTTCACCCATGGTGATCTGCACGCTGTCGACATAGTGGCTGTTCCACAGCGGCTCGAACAGGTTGTTCGCGAACCGGATGGCCAGCAAGTTCTGGACGGTCTCCTTGCCCAGGTAGTGGTCGATCCGGAACACCGAGCCGTGCGGGAACACCGAATCGACCACCCGGTTGAGTTCACGGGCGGATTCCAGATCATGCCCGAAGGGTTTCTCGATGACCACCCGGCTCCACGACTTGCCGTCGTGGGAGGCCAAGCCGGCGGAATCCAGATGCTCGGTGACAACGCTGAAGAAGCGCGGGGGGATCGAGAAGTAGAAGGCATGGTTCCCGCCGGTACCGCGGTCGCGATCCAGATCGCCGAGCACCTCGGCAAGAGTCACGTAGTCGGCCGGCTCCGCCAGGTCGCCGGCGACGAACCGGATGCCCTGCGACAACTGCGACCACACGTCCTCGCGGAAAGGGGTCCGTGAGTGTTCGCTGACGGCGTCGTGGACGATCTGGGCGAAGTCCTGGTCCTCCCAGTCGCGCCGGGCGAATCCGACCAGCGCGAAATTGGGGGGGAGCAGGCCGCGGTTGGCCAGGTCATAGATGGCGGGCATGACCTTCTTGGTCGCGAGGTCCCCCGTCACACCGAAGATCACCATGCCGCACGGCCCGGCAACTTTGGGCAGCCGCAGATCCCGCGGGTCGCGCAGTGGGTTGGCGGCTCCGCCCGTCATGCGACGGCAGCGTTCTCACGCTGGGTGAGGGCCCGCTGCAGGTTGTCCAACAGGTCCACCCAGGCGACGACGAACTTCTCCACTCCCTCGTCGAGCAGCACCGCGAAGACATCTTCCATGTCGATCCCCACGGCGGCCAGATCGGCGAAGACCTGCCGGGCATCGCCGATGCGGGGCTTCACCGTGTCACCGCTGATGTCACCGTGCTCGGCTACGGCCTCCATCGTCGCCCCCGGCATGGTGTTGACCACGCCCGCGGTCACCAGATCGACCACATAGCGCGTGTCGTCGTAGCGCGCGTCCTTGACGCTGGTGGACGCCCACAACGGCCGTTGCGGCCTGGCTCCTCGTGCCGTCAGAGCCTGCCAGCGGTCCGATGCCATCGCCTTCTCGAACTCGGCATAGGCAATTCGAGCGTTGGCGATGGCAGCTGCGCCCCGCAGCCTCTCCGCCTCCGGTGTGCCGATCCGATCGATACGTTTGTCCACTTCGCTGTCCACCCGGCTCACGAAGAAGGAGGCGACGGAGTGGATGGTGCTGAGGTCGCGGCCATCGTCGCCGGCGCGTTCCAGGCCGGTCATCCAGGCGTCCATCACCCTGACATAGACCTGTGGGCTGAAGATCAACGTGACGTTGACGCTGATCCCCTCGCTGAGAGCCTGGGTGATGGCCGGCAGCCCCTCGTCCGTTCCCGGGATCTTGATCAGGACGTTCGGCCGGTCCACCGTCCAGTGCAGCGCCCTCGCCTCTGCAATTGTCGGGCCCGCGTCACGGGCATATCGGGGGTCCACCTCGATAGACACCCGGCCGTCCTCCCCCCCGGTGTCCTGCCAAACGTCCCGCAGCAGATCGCAGGCGTCGCGCACGTCGGCGGCAGTGATGGCTCGAACTGCCTCACCCCGGCTCACGCCCCGCGACGCCAGGTCGCGCAACTGATCCTCGTAGGCGCCGGCCTCACCGGTGATCGCCTTGTTGAAGATCGCCGGATTGGTCGTCACCCCGGTGACGCAGTCATCGGCCACCAGGCGGGACAATCCGCCGCTGCGCAACCTGTCGCGGTCCAGATCATCGAGCCAGATGGACACTCCCGCGTCCGCGAGGGCCTGCAGTCGTTCCGACATCGGGTCCTCCTCGGGCCGGCTTCCCGGCAGATGGCCGCTTCCCGTGGGCCGGGTGTCAAACAGAGGCTATCGACCCGCCACCGGAGTCGCCAGAGGAAGCGGGTGAACATCCGGCGTCGGCTGCCTCAACCGGCCGCGGCGACGGATTCCTGGGCCGCGGCCACCACAGCGTCGGCTGTGATGCCGAAGTTCTCCAGCAGCAGGGCACCGTCGGCCGAAGCGCCGAAATGGTCGATACCCACGGCGCGGCCGTTGGTGCCCAGGTACTTCCACCAACCGCCGGATGCGCCGGCCTCGACCGATACCCGCGCGGTGACGGCCGCCGGCAGCACTGATTCCCGGTAGTCCGCTTCTTGGCTGTCGAACCATTCCAGGCAGGGCATGGAGACCACCCGGGCCGCGACCCCCTGCTCCCGGAGCGTGTCGGCAGCAGCCAATGCCACGCTGACCTCCGAGCCCGTTGCAAGGAGCAGCACCTCCGGCTGTCCGTCGCTGTCGGCCAGGATGTAGGCGCCGCGCGCAACTCCCTCGACGTCGGCGTAGGTGTTCCGGTCCAGGGTCGGGACCGCCTGCCTGGTCAGGACCAGCCCGGCGGGTTCGCCGCGTTCGAGGATTGTCCGCCACGCGACCGCAGTCTCGTTGGCGTCAGCGGGCCGCACGATGTTGAGGTTCGGAATCAGGCGCAATGCCCACAGATGCTCGATCGGCTGGTGGGTCGGACCGTCCTCACCGAGGCCGACGGTGTCGTGGGTCCACACGAACGTCGCCGCAACGTCCATGAGCGCCGAAAGGCGGACCGCCCCCCGCATGTAGTCGCTGAATACCAGGAAGGTCCCGCCGAAGGGCTTGCAGAGCCCAGACAGCGCCATTCCGTTGACGGCGGCGCCCATCGCATGCTCCCGGACGCCGAAGTGCAGGATCCGCCCGTAGGGCGAGTTGGGCCCGGCGAAGGGAGAGTCGGGTTTCACGTCGACGCTGTCGGGGAGGAACGATCCGCTGCCCTTGATCGTGGTGAGGTTGCTCTCCGCGAGATCCGCCGAGCCGCCGACGAACTCCGGCAGGGCGGCGGCGATGGATTGGATCACCTCGCCCGACGCCTTGCGGGTCGCCATGGGCTTCCCGGCGGGGAACTCCGGCAGATCGATCTCCGGCAGTCGGCCCGACTGGATGCGGTCCAGCAGCGCCGCACGATCCGGGTTGGCGGAGCGCCAGGTGTCGAAATCTTGATCCCATCGGGCTCGAAGGGCAGCGCCTCGCCGCTTGACGTCGCGGGCGTGGGCCAGGACATCGTCGGCAACGGCGAAGGACTCCTCCGGATCGAACCCCAGCGCCTCTTTGGTCGCGGCCACCTCGTCGGCGCCGAGCGCCGCGCCGTGGGCGAGGTAGGTGTTCTGCTTGTGGGGGGCGGGCCAGCCGATGATAGATCGCAGTCGGATGAAGGTGGGCCGGTCGGTCGTAGCCCTGGCCGCGGTGAGTGCCCGGTGCAGGCCCTGGACATCCACCGATCCGTCGTCTGCCAGTGCGACCTCATCGGTGTGCCAGCCGTAGGCGCGGTATCTTGCGACAACGTCCTCGCCGAAGGCGATCGCGGTGTCGTCCTCGATGGAGATGCGGTTGTCGTCCCAGATAATCGTGAGGTTGCCCAACTGCTGGGTGCCGGCCAGGGACGACGCCTCCGACGAGATCCCCTCTTCGAGGCAGCCGTCGCCAGCCACAACCCAGATGCGGTAGTCGAACGGACTGGTCCCGGGCGCGGCGTCCGGGTCGAACAGGCCCCGCTCATATCGCTGTGCCATCGCCATGCCGACGGCGTTGGCAACACCCTGGCCCAAAGGTCCGGTGGTGGTTTCGACGCCGACCGTATGGCCGTACTCGGGGTGGCCGGGGGTGAGGCTGCCCCAGGTGCGGAAGGCTTGCAGATCGGACAGCTCCAGGCCGTACCCGGATAGGAACAGCTGCGTATACAGCGTGAGGCTGGAGTGTCCGCACGACAGGACGAACCGATCTCGACCCAGCCACTTCGCGTCGCTGGGATCATGGCGCAGGAAGCGCTGGAAGAGCAGGTACGCGGCCGGAGCCAGGCTCATGGCCGTGCCCGGGTGGCCGTTGCCGGTCTTCTGGACAGCGTCTGCCGCAAGCAGACGAGCGGTGTCCACCGCTCGGCTGTCCAGTTCGCTCCACTCAAGCCTCTGATTCACGTGGTTCCCTCCACCGCGACGGGACCACCATCGGCGCCGTCTCCGCCGCAGCCTAGCGAGCGGGTCGGTCCCATGGCGTGCCGCTGCGGCGATCCGGGGCGGCTAGACTGACTCGAGTCCGCTTCCGGTGCCCAGCAGGTTGCGGCGAGGTGTCGGCGAACGGAGAAGCGGGTGACAGCCATCGACCCGAACGATTCCGTACGCGTCGGGGGGTCCCGCGGCCGGCAGCCGAAGGCCCGCTCGGGCGGGCGCTCCCTGCGGGGGCGGTTCGGGGCCTACGTGGCGTTGACCAAACCTCGGATAATCGAGTTGCTGCTCGTCACAACGGTCCCGGCCATGCTGCTGGCTGCTGGGGGCTGGCCCGACCTGTCGGTTGCGCTGGGCACGCTGGTGGGCGGAGCCGCCGCTGCCGGCGGCGCCAATGTCTTCAACTCCTACATCGATCGCGATATCGACGCCGTCATGCACCGCACCGGCGCACGGCCGCTGGCAACGGGAGCCTTGCCGCCGCGCAACGCATTGGTCTTCGCGTGGATCCTTTCGGCGCTATCCGTGGTCGTGCTCGCCGTGACGTCGAATCTGCTGGCCGCCGCGCTCGGCGCCCTGGCGATCGTGATGTACGTCGTCGGATACACCCTGCTGCTGAAGCGGCGCACATCGCAGAACATCGTGTGGGGCGGCGCCGCGGGGTGTATGCCGGTGCTCATCGGCTGGTCGGCCGTGACAGGAGGCTTGAGCTGGGCGCCGCTGGTCCTGTTCCTGATTGTGTTCTTCTGGACCCCGCCCCACTACTGGCCGCTGTCCATGCGGTACCGCGAGGACTACGCGGCCGCGAACGTGCCGATGCTGCCGGTCGTGGAAGAGAACGGCGTCGTGGCGCGGCGCATCGTGCGATATTCGTGGGCCATGGTCGCGGCGTCGTTGCTGTTGATCCCGGTCGCCCCGATGGGGTGGTTCTACGCTGTCGCCGCTGTTGTCCTGGGTGTGGCATTTCTGGCGGAAGCCTACGGGCTGCGCCGGCGGGTGGGCAGCGCCCGCCTTCGACCGATGCGGCTGTTCCACGGCTCGATCACCTACTTGTCGCTGCTCTTCCTCGCGGTGGGGATCGACCCCTTCCTCACCTGAGCGGCCGCTGTTGCGGCGACGGAACGGCGATGGAACATGTGAAGCCGCCCTCGGTGCCGCGCCTCATCGCGGCGTCGGCGGAGGGGGCGTGGGTGCTTCGGCAACGCCGAAGGTGGCAGTTCTAGGACGCGGGCGAAGACTGCAGTTCCGCACCGCGGCTTCGCCCCGGTTCCCCGCCGGGTTCGGCGGAGCCTCGCCGGCGCAGCGACATCCGCAGCCGCAGGACGCCGATCCATATCAGGCAGGCGAGCAGCATGTGGACCGCGACGGCCAGCCACGGCAGCCCCGTGAAAAGCTGCAGGTAGCCCACGGCGCCGTTGGCGACTGTGATCACGGCCAGCAGCCACGCCCGTCGCCGGGCCTGGAGCGGTGCCGCCACCAGGTGCAGCGCCAAGACCAGGCCGACCAGCAGCCCGACGAACAGGAACACGGTGTCGGCGTGAATCCACGCAGCCACCCGTTGGTCGATCCCGAACCGGTGGCTGACGTCGGCGTCGCCGGAGTTCGGGCCGCTGCCGGTCACCACCGTCCCCAGGGTGATGATGACCAACGCCAGGAGGACCAAGGCGTCGCTCAGACGGCGCAACTCGGCGCGGACCAGCGGTGTGACCGGCTGATCGCCGTCATCGCGGGCGCGCTCCACAAGCACGGTTGTCCCGGCGATGATGGCTATCGACAGCAGGAAGTGGCCGGCCACGACGGCCGGGTGGAGGCCCGTCAGCACAGTGATGCCCCCCAGGACGGCCTGCGCCAGTGTGCCGATGAAGGGGACGGCTGCCAGCAGCAGCAGGGGGCGCCGGGCAGCGCCGCCGGACGACCTGACCCGCTTCGCCCACGCCAGGGCGCCGACTACCGCCGCAAGCGCCAGCGCCGCGAGCACGAAGGTGAGGGTCCGGTTGCCGAACTCCACGAGTTTGTGCCACGACTCCTCCTGTCGGGAGGTGGGGAGCAGCGACCCGTCGACACACTCCGGCCACGTCGGACAGCCCAGACCCGATCCCGTCAACCGGACCAAGCCGCCGGTGACCACGATTCCCACCTGTGCCACGAGATTGGCCCGGAAGATGTTCAGCAACCACCGCGGCGCCGCACCGTGGTGGACCAAGGGTCGCGTTTCGGTCACGGATCCAGGGTACGCGGGACGGGTCGGGCCTTCGCCGCCGCGCCGACCAGCAGTCGCCGCGCGAGCCGTTCCCGGAAGTCAGCGGGCAGGCCGAGACCGGACGTCAGGTATCGATCGAGGGAGCCGAACTCGGCAGCCATCGCGGCCAGTGACGCTTCGAGGTACTCGGGGAAGACGGCCAGCGCCACATCGAGGCCGGAAACATCGCCCCCTTCTGCTTCGACCAGTTCACGGTACGGCGCGAACAACGCGGCGACTTCGGGGCCGCTGGCCAGGTAGTCGGACATCACATCGTCGATATCCACGTTCAGGCTGAGCAGCACCAGCGCCGCGACCCAGCCTGTCCGGTCCTTGCCTGCCGTGCAGTGGATCAGGACCGGTCCGGCGGCGGGTTCGGCAAGGTCCACGAGCAGGCGACCCGTCTCGCGGCGCGAGCTGGACAGGGTGACGAACGACCGGTACCCGTGCAGGAAGATCGCGCGCAGGTCGCGCGCAGTGACGTTGCGCTCCTGCGGTGAGAGGGCTGCTGTGGCGATCCGGCCCAGGGTCGCCGGTCCATCCTCCGGTTCGTCGGCGAGGAGGTCGGCTGTCCTGACGCGACTGGCCGCGGGTACCGCCGCCGGTCGGTGCTCCCGCTCGGCTGCGGTACGCAGGTCGTAGACGTCGCTCACCGCCAGGGCGTCGAGTGCCGCGGCGTGAGCGGGCTCGGTCGGTGCGGCCGAGCGGAACAGGAGTCCGCTGGCGACGGCCGCACCGGAGCGGGTGCGGATGCCGCCGAGGTCACGTCCGTTGGGCAGCGCGGCGATGCTCACGATGTCCAGCGGAACCAGCGGTGCACCACGCCGGCACCCGCCCCGGCCCAGGCGAGGAGCACGAGGCAGGACGCCGCGACCGATCCGAGATCCACGCTGGTGGACATGGCCGACCGGAGCCCGTCGGCGAGGGCTGCGGACGGCAGCACGGAGATGAACGCCGCCCACGGGCCGGGGAGGCTGCTGGTGGGGATGATCACTCCGCCGGCGAGCAGCAGAAGCACGTACACCGCGTTGGCCGCCGCCAGAGTCGCCTCGGCCCGCAGGATTCCCGCCAGCGCCAGCCCGAGGGCCGCGAACGCCAGCGTACCCAGCGCCAGGACGGGGACCGCTGCGATGGCCGTGCCGGAGGTGCGCCAGCCGAGCAGCAGCGCGACGGCACCGATCACCGAGATCTGCAGGACCTGGATCCCGAGCACCGCGAGCGACTTGGCCAACAGCAGGCCGGTGCGGGACAGCGGCGTCGTCCCCAGGAACTTGATGGCCTCGGAGCGCCTGTCGAATCCGGTGCTGATCGCCAATGCGGTGAAGGCGCTGGACATGACCGCCAGCGCGATGACTCCCGGCACCAGGATGTCGAGGCGGTCGGCCCGGGTCTGCACACCGAGGGAGACGAAACTGGTCAGCGACAGGCCCACCAGCAGGACGACGGGAATGACCAGGGTCAGCAGGATCTGCTCCCCGTTGGCCATCATCAGACGCCATTCCAACCCGGCCTGGGACGTGACGATCCGCGCCGGGGCGGCGGTCCCGCCGCGGGCGGCGATGCTCATCGTGCCACCTCCCTGGCCGGGGACGTGAGGTCGAGGAACACCTGTTCCAGGTTGCGCTGCGACACCGTCAACTCCTCGGCGAGGACGCCGCGCTCTGCGCACCACGCCGTCACCGCGGCGAGTGTCGCCGGCGCGATATCGGAACCAGAGAGCCGATAGCGCCCCGGCAGGTCCTCGCTGAGTTCGAAGCCGCCCGGCAGGGCCCGTAGGAGCGCAGCCCGTTCCAGGTGGGGTGCGGCGCGGAACCGCAGCGTCTGGCCAGCGGGATCGGCGGTGAGGTCCGCGGTGGTCCCGCTGGCAACGCACCGGCCCCGGTCCACGATGACGATCCACTCCGAAAGCCGTTCCGCCTCTTCCAGGGAGTGGGTGGACAGCGCAACCGAGGTCCCACTGTTCCGCAGTTGCTCGATCAGCTCCCAGATCTGCCTGCGGGTACCGGGGTCCAGTCCGGAGCTGGGTTCGTCCAGGATCGCCAGCCTCGGTCGCCCGACGATCGCGCAGGCGAGTTTCACGCGCTGCTGCTCACCGCCGCTCATCCGCCGGTAGGGCGTGCGGCCGATTCGGTCCAACTGGACCCGCTGGAGCAGGTCCGGCACCGGCATCGGGTTGCGGTAGAACTTCGCCACATGCCCCACGGCCTGTGCAGCGCTCGCCCCGGACCACACCCCGCCGCGCTGCAGCATGACACCGACATCGGCCCGTGCTGCTGCATCGGCACGCCAGGGATTGCGGGCGAGTACCGATACCCGGCCGGAGTCCGGGGGCTGCAGACCGGCGCAGATCTCCAGCGCCGTGGTCTTTCCTGCGCCGTTGGGTCCCAGGATCGCGGTGATGCGGCCGTCGGGCACCGCCAGGGTCAACCCATCGAGTGCGACGGTGTCGCCGTAGGCCTTGCGGACGTCCGTGAGATCCACGGCGGGTTGACGAGGTGTCACCGGATCAGTGTACGTAGCGCCGGACGGTGCGGCAGCCTCGCTCGACGTCGAACTGTCTCGACGGGCGCCGGTGGCGAGAATCACTCTGGCAGCCCCTTTTGCGCCGCCGGGTATTTAGGCAACAATGGTGTTGTGAAAATACCGACCCAAGCCAGCCGCCGGGTGGCAAGGTCGCTGCTGGTGGATGGTCCGGCCACTGCCCCGGAGTTGGCCGAGAGGCTGGACATGACGCCTGCGGGGGTGCGGCGGCACCTGGACACCCTCCTTGCAGACGAGCTCATCGAATCGGGCGAGCGACCCGCCTTCGGGCCGTCGCCGTCGCGCGGCCGCGGTCGGCCGCCGCGGGTCTACTCCATCGCAGAGGCGGGTCGGGAGTTCTTCGAACGCGGCTACGACGACCTTGCGGTGTCGGCGCTGCGCTTCCTGCGCGAAAGCGGCGGCGACGAGGCGGTGGCCCTGTTCGCCGCCAAGCGTGCGGATGGGATGGAGCAGCGCTACCTTCCGCTGCTGCGCGAAGCAGCGTCGGTGCCGGAACGGGCGAGGCGGTTGGCAGCGGCGCTCGACGGCGACGGGTTCGCGGCGTCGGTGTCCCAGCCGCAGGCCACACCCGCCGCCGGCGGGGCTGCCGCGGCCCTGCAGATCTGCCAGCACAACTGCCCCGTGTCCCACGTCGCCGCGGAGTTCCCCGAACTGTGCCGGGCCGAGACCGACGCCTTCGCCCGGTTGCTCGGCACCAACGCGACCCGCATCGCCACGATCGCCCACGGCGACGGTATCTGCACGGCCGTGGTGTCCGGCACCGCTGTCGACGCCCACGACGAGTCTGCCGCCGTTCGACGACGACCCGAGGAGAGGATCACGTCATGACCAACCCCGCCGACCAGCTTGAAGGTCTCGGCACGTATGAGTACGGCTGGAGCGACACTGACGCCGCCGGCGCCATTGCCCGCCGCGGCCTCAACGAGGATGTCGTCCGCGACATCAGTGCCAAGAAGGACGAGCCGCAATGGATGCTCGATCTGCGGCTGAAGGGGCTGCGCCTGTTCGAGAAGCAGCCGATGCCCGCCTGGGGCGCTGATCTGTCGGGCATCGACTTCGACACGATCAAATACTTCGTGCGCTCCACCGAGAAGCAGGCGGCTTCTTGGGAGGATCTGCCCGAGGACATCAAGAACACCTACGACAGGCTCGGCATCCCCGAGGCGGAGAAGCAGCGCCTCGTCGCAGGCGTGGCCGCGCAATATGAGAGCGAAGTGGTCTATCACAAGATCCGGGAGGACCTCGAGGAGCAGGGAGTCATCTTCCTCGACACCGACACCGCGCTGAAAGAGCACGAAGACGTCTTCAAGGAGTATTTCGCCTCGGTGATCCCCGCAGGGGACAACAAGTTCGCCGCGCTCAACACCGCCGTATGGTCCGGCGGGTCGTTCATCTACGTGCCCAAGAACGTGCACGTGGAGATCCCGCTGCAGGCGTACTTCCGCATCAACACCGAGAACATGGGCCAGTTCGAGCGCACCCTGATCATCGTCGACGAGGGTGCCTACGTGCACTACGTCGAAGGGTGCACCGCGCCGATCTACAGCACCGACTCGCTGCACTCCGCAGTCGTGGAGATCATTGTCCGCGACGGTGCCCGGTGCCGCTACACCACGATCCAGAACTGGTCCACCAACGTGTACAACCTGGTGACCAAGCGGGCCCAGGCGCATAGGGGCGCCACCATGGAATGGGTGGACGGCAACCTCGGTTCCAAAGTCACCATGAAATACCCGGCTGTCTGGCTGATGGGGGAGCACGCCAAGGGCGAGACCCTCTCAGTCGCCTTCGCCGGGCCGGGCCAGCACCAGGACGCAGGCTCGAAGATGGTCCACGCGGCGCCGAACACGTCGTCGTCGATCGTCAGCAAGTCGGTGGCCCGCGGTGGCGGCCGCTCGTCCTACCGCGGCCTCGTCCAGGTGCAGAACAACGCCACCGGGTCGGCCAGCACAGTGCGCTGCGACGCGCTGCTGGTCGACGACATCAGCCGGTCGGACACCTACCCCTACAACGACATCCGCACCGACGACGTCTCCATGGGCCATGAGGCCACTGTGAGCCGCGTCAGCGAGGATCAGCTCTTCTACCTGCAATCCCGCGGCATTCCGGAGGACGAGGCCATGGCGATGATCGTGCGCGGCTTCATCGAGCCGATCGCGCGGGAGCTGCCGATGGAATACGCCCTCGAGCTCAACCGGTTGATCGAGATGCAGATGGAAGGGGCCGTCGGATGACCGTCCCCGCAACCGATCTCGGTCCCCGGCTCTCATCGTTCGACCCAGCGGCCTTCGAGATCCCCTCGGGCCGGGAGGAGGCTTGGCGTTTCACCCCCATGCGCCGCCTGCGCGGCCTCCATGTCGAAGCCAAGTCCCGTGGCGGGGTCGCCTACCTGCCTGGGGCGGAATCAGCCGATCACGTGGCGGTCGTGGGCCGCGACGACCCCGCCCTCGCACTGGCCGCACCGCCCACGGATCGCGTATCGGCGCTGGCCTGGTCCGCTTTCGACTCCGCGGCGGTGATCTCGGTGGGGCCCCGGGAGACTCTCGCGGCACCCGTCGTGCTGACTGTGCGGGCTGAGGGCGGCGAACATAGCTTCGGCCACGTGATCGTCGACGCCGGACCGGAATCGGTGTCCACGGTCGTGATCGACCACACCGGAGCGGGGGCCTACGCCGGCGACACCACGGTGCATGTCGCCGACGGCGCCCGCGCGACTGTGGCGGTCCTGCAGCAGATGGACGACGACGCAGTCCTGGTGGGCAATGTTCGCGCGAGCCTGGGGCGTGACTCGTCGTTGCGCTGCGTGGCGGTCACCCTCGGCGGGGACGTGGTCCGGCTGAACACGTCAGTGGCCTACACCGCCCCGGGCGGGGAAGCGGAGTTGCTGGGGGCCTTCTTCGCCACGTCCGGCCAGCACCAGGAGCATCGGCTCTTCGTCGACCATTCCGTGCCCGACTGCGCCAGCGAGGTGACCTACAAGGGCGCCCTGGCAGGAGCGAAGACCCACACGGTGTGGGTGGGTGATGTGCTCATCCGCGCGGCCGCCACCGGCACCAGCACGTACGAGACCAACCGCAACCTGGTGCTGACCCATGGGGCGCGCGCCGATTCGGTGCCGAACCTGGAGATCGAGACCGGGGAAGTGGTCGGGGCCGGGCACGCCGCAGCCACCGGGAGGTTCGACGACGAGCAGCTGTTCTATCTGCAGTCCCGGGGCATCCCCGCGGACGAGGCGCGGCGCCTGGTCGTCCGCGGTTTCTTCGCTGACATCGTCCGTCGCATCGGCGTGGCCGAGGTCGAGGCGCCGTTGATCGCGGCCGTGGATCGGGAGTTGTCCGCGATCGGAGCGGGCTCATGAGCCGATATGTGCCCGTGTGTGCGCTCGCCGACCTGGAAGAGCGCCAACCCAAGGCGGTCAGCGTGCAGGGCGATCCGGTGGTCGTCGTGCGTATCGGCGACGACGTGTTCGCGGTGTCGGACATCTGCTCGCACGCCGAGATCCCGCTGAGCGAGGGGACAGTGGACGCCGAAGGGTCGATCTCCTGCTGGCTGCACGGGTCCCGTTTCGACCTGCGCACCGGCGAGCCCGACGAGCCCCCGGCATGGGAGCCCATCGACGTCTACCCGACCACCCTGACAGAACAACACGGAGTCCAGATGGTGGCAGTGTCGCCGCCGCAAACGGAGAGGCAAGCATGACCACCCTGCAGATCGAAGACCTGCACGTCAGCGTCGAGTCCGACGGCGAATCCCGCGAAATCCTCAAAGGAGTCGACCTCACGGTGTCGTCCGGGCGGACCCACGCCATCATGGGGCCCAATGGATCGGGCAAGTCGACGCTCGCCTACGCGATCGCCGGGCATCCCAAGTACACCGTCACCTCTGGCCGAGTCCTGCTCGATGGGCAGGACCTGCTGGAGATGACCATCGACGAACGGGCCCTGGCCGGGCTCTTCCTCGCGATGCAGTATCCCGTCGAGGTCCCCGGTGTGTCGATGTCCAACTTCCTGCGCACCTCGGCGACCGCTGTGCGCGGCGAGGCGCCCAAACTGCGCATGTGGCTCAAGGAGATGCGAGGGGCCATGTCCGACCTGGCCATCGACCCGGCTTTCGCGGAGCGCAACGTCAACGAAGGCTTCAGCGGCGGGGAGCGCAAACGTGCGGAGATCCTGCAACTGGAGTTGCTGAAGCCGAAGATGGCGATCCTGGACGAGACGGACTCCGGCCTCGACGTGGACGCGCTGCGCGTCGTGTCCGCCGGCGTCAACCGCGTCCGGGCCACCGGGGACACCGGGGTGATTCTGATCACCCACTTCACCCGGATCCTGCGGTATGTGCAGCCCGACTTCGTCCACGTCTTCTTCGACGGCCGCATCATCGCCGAGGGCGGCCCGGAACTGGCCGACCAGATCGAGGCCGACGGCTACGAGCAGTACACCCGGGAGAGCGTCTGATGGGTCAACTCGACGTAGCGGCCATCCGGGCGGATTTCCCGATCCTCGCCCGGACGGTCCGCGCCGAGAAACCGCTGGTCTACCTGGACTCCGGCGCGACGTCCCAGAAACCCCGGCAGGTGCTGGACGCCGAACGCCGATTCCTGGAGCACAGCAACGCGGCCGTGCATCGAGGCGCCCACCAGCTGGCGGAAGAAGCCACCGAGGCCTACGAATCCGCCCGGGCGGCTGTCGCCGACTTCGTCGGCGCCCGCCCCGACGAGGTCGTCTTCGTCAAGAACGCCACCGAATCGCTGAATCTGGTGGCCTACGCGTTCCTCAACGCCACCATCAAATCGCAGCGCGGCGCTGAACTTCCGCCCGGCGGGCAGCGATACGTGCTCAGCGAGGGCGACGAGATCGTCGTCACCGAGATGGAGCATCACGCAAACCTGATCCCCTGGCAGGAACTGTGCGCCAAGACCGGTGCAGTGCTGAAGTGGATCGGGCTCACCGACGATGGCCGCCTCGACCTGTCCGATCTGGACGCCGTCATCACCGACCGGTGCAAGGTCGTTGCGTTCACCCACCAGTCCAACCTGCTGGGGACCATCAACCCCGTCGGCCCCCTGGTTCGCCGGGCCAGGGACGTCGGCGCACTGGTCGTGCTCGACGCCTGCCAGTCCGTACCGCACATGCCGGTGGATGTCACCGCTCTCGAAGTGGACTTCATGGCGTGGAGCGGCCACAAGATGCTAGGGCCGATGGGTATCGGCTGCCTCTGGGGACGCCGGGAACTGCTCCGGGAGATGCCACCGTTCATCACCGGGGGATCCATGATCGAGACGGTGACCATGCAGCGGTCCACCTTCGCCGATCCGCCGCAGCGCTTCGAAGCCGGTGTGCCCATGGTCTCCCAGGCGGTTGGGCTGCACGCGGCGGTCGACTACCTGAGCGACCTGGGCATGACGACCGTGCACGAGCACGAAATGGAATTGGTGCGGCTGACGCTGGACCGCATGTCGCGGATGCCGGGGCTGCGGGTGATCGGTCCACGAGACCTCGTGGATCGCGGCGGGGCGGTTTCGTTCACCGTGGCGGGCATCCACCCGCACGACCTCGGGCAGGTGCTGGACGACCGCGGGGTGGCTGTGCGGGTGGGGCACCACTGCGCGTGGCCGACGTGCCGCCGATACGACGTCCCGGCCACTGCGCGAGCCACCTACTACGTCTACAACGACCACAGCGATGTCGCCGCCCTGATCGACGGGATCGAGGCTGCTCAGCGGTTCTTCGGCGCCGGCACTGGGGGAGGGAAGCGCTGATGGATATGCAGGCCATGTACCAGGAGGTGATCCTGGACCACTACCGCAACCCGCACGGTCGCGGCCTGCGAGACCCCTACGGCGCGGAGGTGTTCCATGTGAACCCCACGTGCGGCGACGAGATCACCCTTCGGGTGGCGCTCGGCGAAGGGGACGACCCGGTCGTCGAGGACGTCTCGTACTGGAACCAGGGCTGCTCGATCTCGCAGGCCAGCGCCTCGATGCTCTACGACGAGGTCGTGGGCAAGACGGTCTCGCACGCCTTCGCCGAACTGGACGAGTTCGTGGACCTGATGCATTCCAAAGGGCAGGCAGAGCCGGACGAGGAGGCTCTGGGCGACCTCACGGCCTTCAGCGGTGTCGCCAAGTACCCCGCGCGGGTGAAGTGTGCGTTGCTGGCGTGGATGGCGCTGCGTGACGCGGTCGAGCAGATCCGTGGCCCCGAAGGGGCGCCGACGAGGGAGAGGGTATGACAGAGCAGACGATCACCACCGTGGACGACGTGATGGAGGCGCTGTACGACGTCGTGGATCCGGAACTGGGGATCAACATCGTCGATCTGGGCCTCATCTACGGCGCAAGCGTGGATGAGGAGAACCGGGCGATCATCGACATGACGCTGACCTCGGCGGCCTGTCCGCTGACCGATGTCATCGAGGACCAGACCCGCAACGCGCTCGACGGTGTCGTGGCTGAATTCGTCATCAACTGGGTGTGGATGCCGCCGTGGGGCCTGGACAAGATCACCGACGACGGCCGCGAGATGCTGCGGGCCCTGGGATTCAACCTCTGAGGTGTCCGCCGCGGACCGCGGGCCGGGTTCGGTGGAACGCCGGTGAATGTCCGCGCGTTTGCAGCGGCTACCACGTGTTGGGGTCGTCGCCGGTGGTCTCAAACGCGGTTCGGCTGTCCAGTTCCAGAATGAGCGCCGGGATCAAGCCCTGGACGAGGTATTCGTAGTCGTCCGGCGTTCCCACGAGGCGGGTCAGGGTGAACACCCGCCCCCGTCGCTCCTCCTCCAGCTGCACCGACAGCAAGTCGGTGCCGGCCGGATCGACGACGCGCGCCGTTCCGTCCCGGAGGTTTCGGGCCTTGGCGAGCATCCTTGCGCGGGGGCGGCCGCCCAGCTGCATCGAGATGTTCACCGTGCTCATCGCGCCCACGCCGTGCCAGCCCACGCGACCGACCTCGGTGTCGCCGGCGAGCAGCAGAGTTCCCTTGAGGCTCTGCTTCACCAGCAACCACAAGGCGTTCTGCATATCCCAGACCCCCGCGGTCCGGCCGCCGAATCCCAAGCTCTGTCGGGCCACCTGGCCCACCTGGGTGCCCGCGCGATCCACGATGGGCCACGGGCCCGAACCGAAGCGGAAGTAGCGCAGATACCCGGATCGCAACCCGAGTCCCGCCTCGCCGGGCGGGGACGGCCACCCCGGTGGGTCCTCGGCCTGCACCCCCCCGTCTGCGACTGCCGCGGTCCATGCCGAACCGTCCCAATACCGCAGTTCGTGCCGACCGCTGGGGTCGGATTGCCATGACGGGGCCACATCCACGGACCCAGCGTAGGGCCGTGGACCGCAACCAGCCTCGGGGTCCGTGGTTTCGGGTGACCGCGGTGGGGCATAGTCGGACAGTGATCAATGTTGCCGCACTCGAGCTGCGGGCGGGCGCCCGGTTGCTGCTGGGTGACGCCACCTTCCAGGTGGGCGACGGCGACAAGGTGGGTCTCGTCGGCCGCAACGGCGCCGGCAAGACGACTCTGACCCGCGTCCTGGCAGGGGAGTCGCTGCCGGCGGGCGGGACAGTCAGCCGATCCGGCGGTGTCGGCTACCTGCCGCAGGATCCGAGTTCCGGCGATCTCGACCAGGTGGCCCGCGACCGGATCCTGTCGGCCCGCGGCATCCACGAGGCCCGCACCCGGATGCACCGGGCGTCGGAGCGGATGGCCAGCAGCAACGACGAGGCCAGGGACAAGGCGATGCGGCGCTACGCCAACGCAGAGGAGGAGTTCGTCCGCCTCGGCGGCTACGCGGCGACGGCGGAGGCGGAGTCGATCGCCAGCAACCTGGGCCTGCCGGACCGGGCGATGGCCCAGCCGTTGCGGACGCTGTCCGGCGGTCAGCGGCGGCGCGTGGAACTCGCTCGGATCCTTTTCGCAGAGGTGCCGACACTGCTGCTCGACGAGCCCACCAACCATCTCGACGCCGACTCGATCCTCTGGCTGCGGGGATTCCTCAAGGCGTTCGACGGTTCGGTCGTGGTGATCAGCCACGACGTGGATCTGCTCGCCGCGACGGTCAACCGGGTCTTCCACCTCGATGCCACCCGCGCGGTGCTCGAGATCTACAACACCGACTGGAAGCGATACCTGAAGCAGCGGGAGGTGGATGAGCGGCGCCGCCGCCGCGAGCAGGCCAACTCCGAGAAGCAGGCGCAGGCCCTGCGCAACCAGGCCGAACGGATGCGCGCCAAAGCCACGAAAGCGCGCGCAGCCCAGGTGATGCTGAAGCGGGCCGATCGGCTCATGGACGGCGTCGAGGTGCGGCAGGCGGAGCGGGTGGCCCGATTGCGGCTGCCCAAGCCGGTGCCGTGCGGCCGGGTGCCGTTGACGGCGGCGGAGTTGAGCAAGTACTACGGCTCCCTGGAGGTCTTCACCGATGTGGACCTGGCGATCGATCGCGGCTCGCGCGTGGTGATCCTCGGCCTCAACGGCGCCGGCAAGACCACCCTGCTGCGCATCCTCGCCGGGGTTGACGACCCGGACACCGGAAAGGTCGTTCCGGGACACGGGCTGCGCCGCGGCTACTACGCACAGGAGCACGAGCAACTCGATCTCGACGCCAGCGTGTTGGCGAACATGGTGGGTACGGCGGCGGCCATCGGCGAGCAGCGGGCCCGGGATGTCCTCGGTTCGTTCCTGTTCAGCGGCGACGATGTGGACAAGCCCGCCAGGGTGCTGTCCGGTGGGGAGAAGACGAGACTCGCGCTGGCGATGCTCGTCGTGTCCGGCGCCAACGTCCTCCTCCTGGACGAGCCGACCAACAACCTCGATCCGGCCAGCCGCGCGGAGATCCTCGCGGCCCTGCGGGACTACGAGGGTGCGGTTGTTCTCGTCACGCACGATGAGGGTGCCGTGGCGGCCCTGAGTCCGGAACGTGTGCTGCTGCTCCCCGACGGCGTGGAGGACCATTGGGGGCCCGACTACTCGGAACTGGTGGCGCTCGCCTGACGCGTGGGTGAAGCGCAGCGTTCGAGTCGCATCCCGCATGTTGTTGCCGCGATCATGGTCAGCAGGCGCCCGCTCGGGGGCGGGACAGGTAGGAGGTGGCCGTGACGGCTATCGCAAAAGGACAGCGCATCACCGGTGCGGAACGGGAGAAGCTCGCGAAGAAGTTGAAGAAGAGCTACGAATCCGGGAGCAGCATCCGGGAACTCGCGGCTGAGACGCAGCGGTCGTACGGTTTCGTCCACCGAATCCTGAAGGACGCCGGCGTGCAACTGCGCGGGCGCGGAGGTGCCACCCGGGGCAAGGCGAAAGCGGCGGACGGGGGCAAGGCACAATAGGGCCCCATGGAGCTACCCTTCCCCGAGAGCGCCGACGGGGTCCGCGTCCTCATCGACGGACCGGTCATGCGCATCACGTTGTGCTCGCCCAACAACCGCAACGCCCAGAGTCCCGCCCTGTGGCGGCGGCTGCAGGCGGCGGGGGAATTCGCCGCAACCGAGGGTATCGCCGTGGTGGTGCTCGCCGCCGAGGGCAAGAGCTTCTCCGCCGGGCTGGACCGGCGCATGTTCACCCCGGAGGGCATCCCCGGCCAAGGGTCGCTGATGTCCTTGCCCGATGGCAGCGATGATCACATCGACACCGCGATCGCGGAATACCAGAAGGGGTTCTCAGTCTTCACCGACGGCCCATTCGTCAGCATCGCCCTGGTGCAGGGCCACGCCGTCGGGGCAGGTTTCCAGCTGGCGCTGGCATGCGATCTGATCGTCTGCGCCGACGACGCACAGTTCAGCATGCGGGAAGCCGCCTACGGGCTGATCCCCGATCTGACCGGCACCTCCCGGCTTGTGCGCACCGTGGGCTATGGCAAGGCGCTGCAGATCTGTGTGACCACCCGGTGGGTGGGGGCCGACGAGGCGGTGCGGCTGGGCCTGGCGACCGACGCAGTGCCCGCCGAGCAGCTGCCGAGCGTGGCCGAGGAGTATGTGGAGACCGTCGCCGGCCAGGTCCCCGGCACTGCGGCCGCGATGAAGTCGCTGCTGTCCTCGGCGGTCACCACGACCCCGCAGGAGCAGCGCGACGTGGAACGGCTTGCCCAGATCGGGCGGCTGCGCACCCTGGCGCATCTGATGGCGCACTCCTGATGGACGGCTGATTCCACCTGGCCCGCAGCGGCCCCGCCCGCGGAACAGCCGCGGAATAGCTGGGGCACCGGTCGGGTTGCAGCCTCTGCTGCCGCCCACGCTTGCAGCGGCACAGAGTTCGCAGCGGCATCGAGGAGGCGCGGAGTATGTCGATGGGACACATGGGCGGCAGCCGCGTGTCCGCCTGGCGCTCCTACAGCCGCGACCGCTCGGTGCTGCAGGAGCGGCTCCCCAAGGATCTGTGGCGGCGCATCATCCGCTACGGCAAGCCATTCCGGTCGCTGGTGATCATGTTCCTGGTCACGCTGGTCGCCGGTTCGCTGCTGACGGTGGCGCAGCCGCTGCTCTTCCGGCGAATCGTCGATGAGGGCATCACCCCGGGCGATGCGACGGTGGTCACCGTCACCGCGGTCGCCGTCGCAGTGGTGGCGATCATCGACGCCTCGATCGGGTTGTGGGGCCGCTACCTGTCGTCGCGCATCGGTGAGGGGCTGATCTTCAACCTGCGCGCGCAGATCTTCGAGCACGTCCAGCGGCAGTCTTTGGCCTTCTTCACCCGGGCACAGACGGGGGCGCTCGTCTCCCGGCTGAACTCCGATGTGATCGGTGCCCAGCAGGCGTTCACGTCCACCCTCAGCGGGGTCGTGGGCAATCTCATCTCGGTCGTCCTGGTGCTGGTGACGATGTTCTGGTTGAGCTGGCAGATCACAGCGCTGGCGTTGGTCCTCGTGCCGCTGTTCCTGCTGCCCGCCCGCTGGATGGGTCGACGGCTGCAGACCCTCACCCGGCAGCAGATGCAGCTCAACGCCGACCTCAGCGCCCAGATGACCGAACGCTTCAACGTCGCCGGTGCCCTGCTGGTCAAGCTGTTCGGCCGACCGAGCGAAGAAGACGCCATGTACCAGGAGAAGGCGGCGGGGGTGCGCGATCTGGGGGTGCGGATCGCGATGGCCAACAGGTACTTCTTCACCGCCCTGACCCTTGTGGCGGCGCTGGCTACCGCCATCGCCTACGGCGTGGGCGGAAACCTGGTGATCGGCGAGTCGATCACCCTGGGCACCCTGTTGGCGATCGTCGCGCTGCTGGCGCAGCTGTACGGCCCGTTGACCGCGCTGTCGAACGTGCGGGTCGATGTCATGACCGCTCTGGTGTCCTTCGACCGGGTATTCGAAGTCCTCGACCTCAAGCCGCTGGTGTCCGATGCCCCGGACGCCGGGCCGCTGCCCCGGGATCGACCTGCGGCGCTGGAATTCCGTGACGTGGGGTTCACATACCCGAGGGCATCGCAGGTCTCTCTCGCCTCGCTGGAGACGATCGCCCGCGAGGGGGGTACGGCCACGGCGCACCCGCCCGCGCTGCATGACATCTCATTCACCGTGGCGCCCGGTCAGATGGTCGCGCTCGTCGGACCCTCGGGCGCGGGCAAGACCACCATCACGTCGCTGGTGTCTCGGTTGTACGACCCCGAGTCCGGACAGGTCCTCATCAAGGGTCAGGACCTGCGCGGCACCACCCAGGAATCAGTGCACAACACGGTGGGAGTTGTGACACAGGACGCTCACATGTTCCACGACACCATCCTGGCCAACCTGCGCTATGCGAGGCCCGACGCGACGGTTGACCAGATATGGGCCGCCTGCGAGGACGCCCGTATCGCCGACCTCATCCGCTCCCTGCCCCACGGGCTCGACACCGTCGTCGGTGACCGCGGCCATCGCCTGTCCGGCGGCGAGAAACAGCGGTTGGCTATCGCGCGGCTGCTGCTGAAGCGCCCCGAAGTGGTAGTGCTCGATGAGGCCACCGCCCACCTGGACAGCGACAGCGAGGCGGCGGTGCAGCGCGCCCTCGCCCGGGCGCTGCAGGGCAGGACCTCCCTGGTCATCGCCCACCGGCTGTCCACTATCCGCGAGGCCGACCAGATCCTCGTCGTCGACTCCGGTCGCATCGTCCAACGAGGCAGCCACGAGCAGTTGCTGGCCGCCGGCGGGTTGTACGCCGAGCTGTACCGCACCCAGTTCGCCGTGGATGCGCAATCGGCGGCCACCGCACCCTAGCGGCATCGGCCCGGTTTCAGGGGGCTGCCTCGACCGGTACGGGGCGATCCGCGGCCTGCTGTTCCGCTGCCTCACGGCGCAGGAAGAAGAACCAGCCGCCGATCGTGATAGCGGCGAAGAGCAACCACTGGCCCGCGTAGGACAGGTTGCGTGAGTCGGTCGGCTCGGGGGTCGGGATCGGGGTCACCGCTGCGTCCTGCGGGTTTCGCGCGGAGATGACGTACCAGGCGCTGGGTGCCGGCCGGCCCAGCAGTGCCGACAACTCGGCGGGGTTCATCGCGGTTGCCTGGCCGGCGGGAACGTCCGCGGCCCGGCGCGCGGGCTCGGGGTCAGGCAGACGGGCGAAGCCGTCCACCGCCACCTCCCCCGCCGGTGGAGCCGGCGGCGCCGCTTCGGCCGTTGCGTTTCCCTGAGCAGGGATCCAGCCGCGGACGACCCACGAGGAGCCAGCCTCGGTCCGCAGCAGGGAGGCGACCCAGAATCCGTTGCCCCCGCTGAGCGGGCGGTTGCGGATCAGCACTTGGGCTTGTGGGTCGTAGACGCCTCGCAGCGTGACGTGTTGCCACTCCACATCCGCGGAATCCGCGCGGTAGTCCGGGACTGCGGGGTCGCTGGCCATCCGTGCGGCAACCGCGTCGAACTCCACCCGCTTCTCTTCGGCGCGGTGGTACTGCCACAGGCTCAGCAGGCCGAACGCGATGATCGCGACGAAGGCGGCGGCCGTGAACGAACGCCAACGGCCGGTACGCAGCAGGGACAGCACCTTGTCAGACTACGTTCCGTCGCCCCGGGCTTCCGGCTCCGCCGCCGGCAGCTGACCGATGGGTACGGGTGTGATGGGCGCGGGACCAGCGAAGTCGTCGTTCTCCCGACCCGCGTTGGCCATGACCACGGCGATGTAGGGAAGGAACACCGCTCCGGCCAGAAACACCCACCGCATCCAACCGGAAGCCACGACGGCGGCCAGGAAACAGGCCGTCCTGATCCCCATGGAGATCAGGTAGCGCTTGGTCCGCGCGCGCTGCTCCTCGCTCAACCCGGTTTGGGCTGTGGTGATGCGATGCACCTCGGTGGCTTCGGGGCCGGTGACCCGGCGGGGCCCGTGGGACTCAGCAGGAAGCGTCATTTCGGTTCCTCCTCGGCCGCAGTCACATCGCCTCGCTGGCTGTGGACATGTTGAAGTCCGCAACGAGCAGCGGCGGCATGGTGGCCCGGTTGAAGTAGTCGCCCATCTCGCGGGCGAGGGTCCGTTCCGGTGTGCCCGAGTCCACAATACGTCCGAGCAGGGCGACCGGCGATTCGTTGAACCTGAAGTTCCCGCAAGCCCCCGCCACCTCGCCGTCGCGCACGACGTACACACCATCCCTGGTGAGCCCGGTCAACAGCATTGTCTGCGGATCGACCACGCGGTTGTACCACAGGCACGTGACCAGGAGTCCGTTGTCCATGCGTGCCACGACGTCGGACAGCGAACCGCCGCCGTCGGAGTGCTGCAGCATGAGGTTGTCGATGCCGGGGGAGTCGCTCAGATCCGCCAGGGCGGCCGTGTGGCGGGTGGTGATCAGGTGCTGCAGCCGCCCCCCGTCGATCCACCGGGTGGGCGTGAGCGGCAGGCCGTTGTCGAACGGGGAGGACGTCGACGACGACGCAGCGGCAGTGACGAATGTGCCGCATTCCAGCGATGGGTCGTCGGCTCGCGGGTCGCTGAAGAGCGTCACATCCCCGCCGAGGTGTTCTCCCACCCGGGTTCCACCGCCCGGCCGGGAGAAGGCGCTGCGCCCCTGGATGGCCGACTGGGCATCGGCCGACCAGTAGAGGTCGATCATCAGGTCCGCCACCGCGCTCGGCGACAGCAGCACGCGATGGCGCCCGGGCGCGACATCGACTCTGCGCTTCTGCCACGACAGCCGCTGTCGCAGTTGCCGGTCGATGTCGTCGAGCTCCACATCGGCCAGTGAGACGGCGGCAGACCCATGCCAAGCCGATCGGCGGCCGTCGGCGGACTTCGCGGTGAGTTCCAGCCGCCCGGTCGCCTGACTGTGCCGCAGCCGTGTGCCCGCAGTTGTGCCCAGGTACGTGGTCGACAGGTCGTGCTCGGCGTATCCGAAGTGCTGGACGCCGTCGGCGCGGCCGCGCCGGAACGCTTCGCCGAGGCCGACCGCGACAGCGGACAATTCGGAAGCGCCCGTAGCGGGCGGCGGTTCGTCCCAATCGGCCGAAACTCCCCCGTCCACCAGCGGTGCCGCTTCGTCCGCGGGTGCCGCCGCAGCAGCTGCCGCGCGGGCGCGGTCCACGAGATCGTCCAGTCCTGCGATATCGCGCACCTGACCGGTGACTGTCGCGGTCGCCACGCCATCGCCCAGCGCCTGGAACGCGACGATATCGACGTCCAGCCCCTGCGTGTTCCCGTTGGTGGTCAGGCTGTTGCCCGCCCAGCGCAGATTCACTTGTGACGACGTGTCCACCAAGACAGCCATGTCCTGCCCGGCGGCGCGGCTGAGGGCGCGCTCCACGATCTCCTGCGGCTGCATCACATCGCCCCCTCCGCCCGGCTGTTGAGGACGTTGACACCCTCGAAGACCGCCGCAGGTGCACCGTGCGACACGGGGGCGACCTGCCCCGGCTGGCCCTTGCCGCAGTTGAAGGCCCCTGCCAGCAGGTAGGTGGCTTCGCCGCCGACGGCGGACATCGACTTCCAGAAGTCGGTCGTGCGTCCCTGGTAGGCCACATCCTGCAGCTGGCCGGCAAGCCGGCCCGACTTGATGCGGAAGAATCGCTGCCCGGTGAACTGGAAGTTGTAGCGCTGCATGTCGATGGACCAGGAGTTGTCCCCGACTACGTATATGCCGTCGTCCACGCCGGCGATCAAATCTTCGGTGCTGCCCCCGGCCGGGTCGGGCAGCAGGCTTACGTTGGGCATCCGCTGCAGCGGCACGTGGGTGCCGGAGTCGGCGTAGGCGCAGCCGTTGCTCCGGGGCATTCGGGCTGCCGCGGCCATGGCCCGATCGAGCTGCACCCCCACGAGCACCCCATCGCTGATCAGCGGCCATTCCTGTGCCGCCACCCCCTCGTCGTCCCACCCGACGGTGGACAGCCCGTGCGGAGTGGTCCTGTCGGCTCTGACATTCAGCAGCGGCGATCCGTACTGCAGGCGACCGACGTCGGATTCGGTGACGAAAGAGGTGCCGGCGTAGTTGGCTTCGTATCCCTTGATCCGGTCGAGTTCCGTGGCGTGGGCGATGGACTCGTGGATCGTCAGCCACAGATTCGTCGGGTCGATGACCAATGTGTAGCGGCCTGGCTCCACCGTGGGTGCCGCCGACTTCTGGGCGAGAAGATCGGGGATCGATCCCAACTCGCCCTGCCAGTCCCAGGGGCCGCCGGTGGGGGCGAGGTACTCCCATCCCCGGCCGACGGGCGGGGCAATGGTGCGCATGGTCGTGAAGCCGCCGCCGGGAGTGAGCCGCACCGCCGTGAAGTCAGCCTGCAGCCGCAGCCGGTACTGGTGGATCGAGGTCCCACTCGTGTCGGCGAAGTGCACGGCCTCCCCGACCACCATGAGGGAACCGTCTGCGTGGTCCACCTCATCGGCAGCCAGCAGCGAATCGCAGCCCCAGCGCAGGAAGTCCATGCGCTCGGCGCCGGGGACCTCGAACGGGTCCACCGCGTAGTCGCTGACCCAGCTTCCAGTGTGCGCGGGCTCGGCTGCGAGCGCGGCCGGGGCGGTCACCGTCGGAGCCGCCACGGTGGCCAGTGCCACTGCCCGCCGGGCAGCGTCGGCTGCGGAGTCCGGTGTCAGGTCCTCAGTCGCCGCGAAGCCCCAGCACCCGTTGCGCAGGACCCGTACGCCGATGGCCGCGGTCCTGTGGTCGACGTCGGCTTCGGCGGCATGGTCCCGACGGCTCTGCACCGCGGTCCGGGTGTCCACGACCCGGACATCGGCGTGCTCGCATCCGCTGACGGCGGACAACGCCGTGCGGCAGAGGGTGTCGGCGGTCGCTGCATCGATCCCATCGGTCACGCTGACATCTTGTCCTATCACCGCTGGTTGCACGCCCCGATGCATGACGAAGCCTTCGCCGGCGGCACTGGCCCGACCCTGTTGAGCGTCGATATCGCCACGATGCCGACCACTCCCGGCGATTCCCCTAACCTGACCGCATGCACACACTGCTGATCACCCGCCACGCGAAGTCGGACTGGCCGGCCGGGGTGCCCGACCATGATCGGCCCCTCGCCGGCCGCGGTCGCCGGGATGCCCCCGCGGTTGGCCGCTGGCTCGTCGGCCAAGGGCTGTGCCCTGACTTCGCAGCAGTGTCATCGGCGCGGCGAACGCAGCAGACGTGGCAACTGCTGAGCGGCGAGTTGGACTCCCGTGTCGACTGGTCCACCGAGTCGCGCCTCTATGCCGCATCTTGGCAGGCCATGCTGGACGTCGTGCGGGATCTTCCCGAGGAGGCGGCGGTGGCGGGGTTGATCGGCCACAATCCCGGTTGCGAGGACCTTGCCGCTGCGCTGGCCGGACCGCATTCGGACCCGGATGCGCTACGCGCCCTGACCATGAAGTACCCGACCTCGGGCGTTGCGGTCCTGCGGCTGCCCGGGGCCTGGGCGACGGCTGCCGTGGGATCGGCGACGTTGGCGGCATTCGCCGCACCCAGGGGGTGAATCCGCGTCACTGACCGCCGATCGTATGCTCGGCGGCCTCGATCTCCTCCCGCGACATTCCCATCAGGAAGAGGATCGAGTCCAGGAAGGGAACGTTGACGGCGGCGTCGGCGGCCTCCCGCAGCACCGGCTTGGCGTTGAACGCCACACCGAGTCCGGCGGCGGCGAGCATGTCCAGGTCGTTGGCCCCGTCGCCGATCGCCACTGTGCGCGACATCGGGATGCCTGCCTCAGCAGCGAAGCCGCGCAGCGCCGCCGCCTTCCCCTGCCGGTCCACGACGGGTTCCAGCACCTTCCCGGTCAGCCTGCCGTCGACGACCTCCAGGGTGTTCGCCCGGACACGGCTCACTCCGAGTTCCGCGGCGATGGGTGCGATGACAGAGGTGAATCCGCCACTGACCAAGGCCACCTCGTGGCCGAGCCCGGTCAGCGTCCGGCACAGTGTCCGGGCCCCCGGAGTCAGCCGGATCTGACGGCGGACATCGTCCAAGACCGACTCCGGCGCACCGGCGAGCAGGGCCGCCCGCTCGTTGAGCGACTCACGGAAGTCGAGTTCCCCGTGCATGGCCCGCTCGGTGATCCGGGTGACTTGCTCCTGCATTCCGGTGTGGGCGGCGAGCAGTTCGATCACCTCGTCGCGGATCAGGGTGGAATCGACGTCGAGGACCACCAGCCGCCTGCCGAAACGGTCCAGCCCCACCGGCTGGACACTGATGTCCACCCCGGTGGCCGCAGCCACGCGAGCAGTCTCCCGGCGCAGGTCGGGTACGTCGGCGCCTACCACGATGATCTCGATCGCGGTGACCGGATACGCGGCGATCCGCGAGATGCGCTCGATGTTGCCGGCGGAATCCAGGATCGCCCGGGCCACCGCCGCCACCGCTTCGGGCTGCAGCGGGGAGGCCAGCACCACAAGTCGCTGGCGCTGCCGCCGCCTTGCCGCCGGTTCCTCGCCCACCTCGGTGACCTCGATGTCCAAGCCGAGTTGCGCCGCGAGTCCCGCGAGTCCCGTCTCGACCTGCTGGGCATCGGCTGACGGTGTCAGCAGCACCATCTGTACCAGGCGGCCCTGCACGACTGTCTGCTCCACATCGAGCACGTCGCCGTGCAGGACGTCGAAGATGCCGGCGGTGAGTCCCGGGCGGTCGCGGCCGCTCGCGGTGATGAGCAGCCGTCCGCCCCGATGCGGTGATGATGAGGGGGCCATGGCTTTTCCACGGTACCCATCGGTGCCGTTGTTCACGGGTCGCCCCCCGGCGCGGCACTGAATGCAGCCGACGCCGCGCGCCGCGCCAAGGGCCGCAGCCGCCGTACGGGTTCCGGGGGCGCCTTGCCCAGGCGCTGGGCCAGACGCCCCGCTGTTCCCGTGAGCCACCAGACCCGCAGCGCCGCATCGGCCACTTGGCAGGCGCGGGCAGGAATCCCCGGCGGCGGCGCCGGAGGGCTGAACCGGCGGTAGTCGTCGAGTTCCGCGAGAGCGTCGTCGTCGGGGGACATGGCTGGGACGCTGCGGCTGATCTCGACCATCGCCTCGCGCATGAGGCTGTGCGCCTCCGCCCACGATCCCAGGGGCGCGGCCGGGTTGCCGCCCGGTCTGCTCGGCACGGCGGTCCAGACAAGGGGAGGTGGCCCCTCGGCGGGAATCAGAGTCATGGCGGCGTCGTCGGTGACCGCCGCGAGGCCCGCGCTCACCGCGGCCCGCGCCACCTCGGCGGGACCTGGCACTCCGACCGGGTCGGCCGGTTCCACGATGGCCAAGGTCAGACGGTGGATTCCCCGGCCACGCAAAGCGCCGACCAGGCCCGGGCCTGACACGGCGCCGTCGGCAAGGCCGTGGAACGATCCCGTGAGCAGGGCCGCGGCGTCATCGGGTGAGCAGGTCTGGGCCAGCACCGCGTTCGCCCACCACACCGTCTCTCCGGCACTCACCGCGCGGGACACCTCAATGGGCATGCTCAACGGTAGCCGCGGGTAGGGTTGCGCGGGTGAGCACGGTGATCCGGCTGGACTCCGCCACCGTTGTGCGCGGTGGTCGCCCCATCCTCGACAATGTGACCCTCGAGGTGGGAAGCGGGGAGCGCTGGGCGGTCCTGGGCCCCAACGGGGCGGGCAAGACCACGATGCTGGACCTGATGTCCACGAGGATCCATCCGACATCGGGGACCGTGGCGGTCCTGGGGGAGGCCCTGGGCCTGGTGGATGTCTTCGAGTTGCGCCCCCTCATCGGGGTCGTCTCCAGCCGATCCTCCGACCACGTGCCCGCGTCCGAACCGGTGCGGGACGTCATCATCACCGCGGGGTGGGCCGTCTCGGGCCGCTACTGGGAAACGTACGACGACATCGACCTGAAGCGGTGCGACGAACTGCTCCACCTGATGGGGCTCGAAGACTTGGCCGACCGCAGGCTGGGCACGCTGTCCGACGGCGAGCGGAAGAAGGTCCTGCTCGCCAGGGCGCTGTTCCCCAACCCGGAACTGCTGCTGATGGACGAACCGGCCGCCGGGCTCGACATGGGAGCGCGGGAGAGCCTCCTGGGGCGGCTGTCGGCCATCGCACAGGACCCCACGGCGCCGGTGCAGGTCATGATCACCCACCACGTCGAGGAGATCCCCGCCGGGTTCTCCCATGCGTTGCTGCTTCGCGACGGCCACATGCTGGCAAGCGGCCCCATCGACACCGTCATCACCGATGAGAACCTGACGGCCGCCTTCGGCACCCCGTTGCTGGTGAGCAAGGTGTTCTCGCGGTTCTGGGCGTTCGGCACCTGAACTCCCCACGGGTGGATTGGGGGGAAAGGGCATAGCCTAGAGACATGGATCCTTGGGTGTGGTGGGTGATCGCGGCGATCGTTCTCGGAATCGTCGAGGTCGCCACCGGAGTCACCTTCGTCGCCATGATGTTGGCGGTGGGCGCCTTGGCCGGCGCCGGTACGGCCGCCGTCACAGGATCGGACTGGCTTCCCTGGGTGGTGTTCGCCGTCACCAGCACCACCATGCTCGTCTTCGCCCGCCCGGTCGCCCACCGGCACCTTCGCCAGCCCATCGAGATGAGATCCGGCACCGCCGCACTGGTCGGCGCGGATGCGGTGGTCACCCAAGAGGTGAACGCCGCCGATGGTCGGGTGAAACTGCGCGGTGAGGTGTGGTCGGCCCGAAGCTTCGACCAGCAGAGTGTCTTCCCGGTCGGGGACAATGTCCAGGTGCTGGCTATCGATGGCGCAACCGCCCTGATCGGCTGAACGGAACCTCCCTAGCGGGAGCAGAAAGAGAGGTTGGGGCAGATGGAGTTCCCAGTAGGACTGATATTCGGCGTCCTCGTGGCGGTCCTGGTGGTGATCGTGCTGTCGCGCACCGTCCGCATCGTCACGCAGGCCCATGCGGGAATCGTGGAGCGGTTGGGCCGCTACCAGCGCACTCTGAATCCGGGCTTGAGCCTGCTGATCCCGTTCGTGGACAGCTTGAAGCCGTTGATCGACATGAGGGAGCAGGTCGTCAGCTTCCCGCCGCAGCCGGTCATCACCGAGGACAACCTGGTGGTGCAGATCGACTCAGTGATCTACTTCCAGGTGACCGACCCGAAGGCCGCCTCCTATGAGATCAACAACTACATCCACGGCGTCGAGCAGTTGACCGTCACCACCCTGCGCAACGTCGTCGGCGGCATGGACCCCGAGCAGACGCTGACCTCGCGCGAGGACATCAACATGGCGTTGCGCGGTGTGCTGGACGAGGCCACCGGCAAGTGGGGCATCCGGGTCAACCGGGTGGAGCTGAAGGCCATCGACCCGCCCCCCTCGGTGCAGGAGTCGATGGAGAAGCAGATGAAGGCTGAGCGGGACAAGCGCGCGGCGATCCTCAGCGCCGAGGGCGCCAAGCAGGCGGCGATCCTGAAAGCCCAAGGCCACCGGGAGGCGGAAGTCCTCAGCGCGGAGGGGGACGCCCGGGCCCGGGTGCTGCGCGCGGAGGCCGAGGCCGAGGCCATCAACCGAGTGTTCTCCGCGATCCACCGCTCCGACGCCGACGACCAGGTGCTGGCCTACCAGTACCTTCAGGCGCTTCCCCACATCGCCAACGGCACAGCGAACAAGGTGTGGGTGGTCCCCGCCGAGCTCACCAAGGCGATGGACTCCCTGGGTCGCGCCTTCGGCCCCGCGGGTGAGCGGGCGAAGCCGGAATAGGCTTCGCACCGCTGTCGCCCCCTGGGGGGAGCACGATCTGCCGACCATCACTATCGACGATCCCGCCGACGGGCGGCTAGACGAGTACACCAGGCTCACCGACGTCAGACTCCGCTCGGTCCGGGAACCGGCCGAGGGGCTGTTCATGGCCGAATCGGTGGCCGTGATCGAGCGGGCGGTGGCTGCCGGCTACCCCGTCCGTTCCATCCTCACCGAACCCAAATGGCTCCCGCCGCTGGCGGGGGTCCTGGCACGGCGGCCCGACACCCTGGTCTACCTGGGCACCGAGGACGTCATCCGTGCCACGACCGGGTTCCGGCTGCACCGAGGACCCATGGCGGCGATGCAGCGCCTGCCCCTCCCGCCTCCGGCTCAGGTAGTGGCCGGAGCCCGCCTGATCGTGGTCCTCGACGGGTTGGTGGACCACACCAACGTCGGGGCGGCGTTCCGTTCGGCGGCGGCCTTCGGCGTCGGCTCGGTTCTGGCCACCGCCACATGTGCCGACCCGCTGTACCGCCGCAGCGTGCGGGTGTCGATGGGAACGGTCTTCCAGGTCCCGTGGACCCGGATCGGCGACCCCGCGGACCTCTTCGGTGTCACAACCCTCGCCCTCACGCCCGATCCGGATGCGGCCGCCCTGGACGAGGCCCTGGACGCCGCCGAGCCCCCGCTGGCGTTGATCGTCGGATCCGAGGGCCCGGGACTCGCCGCCCCGGTGCTGGGTGCAGCCGACCACCGGGTACGCATCCCGATGGCGCCGGGGGTGGATTCACTGAACGTGGCAGCCGCTGTCGCGGTGGCCTGTTATGCCGCCGGATCGGCTGTTGGGCGTGTCAGCCGCTGATGGGATCGGCGGCCGCGGGCTCCGGCTCCTGGCCCCCGAACGTCTCCCCATGCCTCTTGCGGCGCCACAGGATGTACACGTACAAGGGGACCCCGATCATGATCAGCATGAAGAGCCAGTAGATGTCCTGCGCGCCACCGCCGTAGAACGCGAAGATGGTGAACAGGGTTGCGATAACGGCGACGGCCAGCTTCCGGGCGAAATGGCCCACGGGAACCTTCCCCCGGTCGAGGAGCAGCCACTTCAGCTCAGCGGCGGCCGAGAAGGCATAGGACACCATCGTGGCGACCGCCGACACCAGCACCAGCTGCGCAACGGCGTCGCCCAGGCTGCCCCCGGTGTACTCCAGCAGGAGGAGGCTCGAGGCCAGCACGCCGGAGATCAAGAGCCCGAGCGAGGGCGCGTGCCTGATGTTCAGCCGGCCGAACGCCTTGGGCGCCAACCCGTCGAACTCGGCGGCCATCGGGATCTGGCCCGACAGCAGGATCAGCCCGTTCATCGCTCCCAGGCAGGACACGACGGCGACGGCGGCCACTGCCGTGCCGGCCCATTCGCCGAACATATTCTCCGCGGCCAGGCTGAACGCCGCATCGGTAGTCTGCAGGTCGGCGTTCGGCACGGCGCCGAAAACCGCGGCGGTGCTGAGCAGGTAGACCGCTGCGGCCGCCAGTGTGCCGATCAGGGTGGCCCGGGGGATGGTCTTGTCGGGTTCGTGCACGTCGCCCGCCGGGACGGTCGCGGCCTCGATGCCGATGAAGGAGAAGAGCGTGTACGCCATCACAGACGTCAGCACCTCCAACGTCGGCAGTTCCGAGGCGCTGAACTCGCCGAGGTTGGCCGCATCGAAGGCGATGAAGCCCAAGGTGCCGATGAGGGCCAGCGGCACAACCTTCAGGATCGTCAGAATCAGCGAGGTCATGCCGCCGGCGACGACGCCACGGGTGTTGATGACCGTCAGCAGTGCGATCGCCCCCACCGCCACGGCCGCGGAGATCAGCCGATTCTCAACCACTGCGGGGATCAGCACGCCCATGTAGACCACCAGCGACGATGCGATGGCGCCGATTCCCACCCATGCCCCGATCCAGTAGGTCCACGCCGACTGGAAGCCCACAAAATCGCCGAAACCGTGCCGCGCGAAAGCATAGGGTCCGCCCACATCCGGCGTGCGCCGGGCCAGCGAAGCGAACACCAGCGCCAGCATGACGCTGCCCAGGGCGGTGATGCCGAATCCGACCAGGCTGATGGGGCCGAACTGGGCCAGGAACGTGGGCTGGGTGAAGATGCCAGCCCCCACTATGGTGCCGGTCACCAGGGCTGTGGCCGGCCATAGGGTGAGGCCCTTGGCCTGGTAGTCGGTCTCGCCGGTTTCCTGCGCGGTGGTCGACATCTTCGCCGCCTCTCGTGGACCATTCACTCGCTCGGGCGGGTGCCCGGGCCGGTTGCCCACTAACGTAGTGATCGCGTCCGCGAATCTCCCAGAAACGCCGGATGCCGTTGAAAGCCCCGAAGAGGAGTGCGATGTCCGCCGATCTCACCCAGCCCCAGGGCGGCTGGCTGACGCCGGAGGCGATCAAAGAGGCGCGCGACCAGGTGCCGCTGGTCTACCTCGACGCGATCCCCGTCCGAGTTGACGAGTCCGGTCTGATCCGCCGAGTCGGGCTGCTGCTTCGCGCGACACCCGACGGCGTGCTGACCCGGATGTTCGTGTCCGGCAGGGTTCACCGGGGGGAACGGATCCGGGACGCTTTGATGCGCCACCTGGAGAAGGACCTGGGTCCGATGGCGCTGCCTCGCATCCCCGTGGCGCCACAGCCGTTCACCGTGGCGGAGTACTTCCCCGACCCCGGTGTCACGGGATTCCACGACCCCCGCCAGCATGCGGTCTCCTTGGCCTTCATCGTTCCCGTCTTCGGTGACTGCGAGCCGTCCCAGCAGGCGCTGGATCTGGCCTGGCTGACCCCGGCGGAAGCTGTCAGCCCCGACGTGCTGGTGGAGTTGGTCGGCGGGCGCGACCGCCTGTTGCGCATGGCGCTGGCCCACGCGGGGGTGCTGCCCTGATGACCGCCGCGGTGTACATCGCCTCGCTGGAGCCTGAAAGCGGCAAGTCGCTGGTCAGCCTGGGTGCGATGGACGCCGCCGCCGGGCGCACCGCTCGGGTGGGCTTCTTCCGTCCGGTGATCGCCTACGGCGACAAGCAGGATCCCGTGATCGAGATGATGCGGTCCCGCTACCGGCTCGCACAGTCCTACGAGTCCTCCTACGGGGTGACAACCGCCGAGACCAGGGGGGTGGGGGAGAGCGTCGACCCGGCGCTGGTCCATCGCATCCTCGCCAAATACGAGGGCCTCGCACGGGACTGCGACCTCGTCATCATCGAGGGGACCGACTACTCGGGGGCCTCGGCTGCTTTCGAGTTCGCCCTCAACGCCGACATCGCAGCTCACATGGGTGCTGCCACCGTGCTGGTCGTCCGGGCCCACCAGCACCGCAAGGATCAGTTGGTGGGTGCCCTGACGGCGGCTCGGACAAGCCTGGAGGAGCGGCACGAGGCCATCTTCGGGTTCGTGATCAACAGGGTGCCCCCGGAAGACATGCGGGAAGTCGCCGGGCTGGTCGAACAGGCCGATGGGACGCCGGTGTGGCTGCTGCCGGAAGAGCCGGCACTCGGTCGGCCCAATCTCGGCGAGATCGCGGCGGCGGTTTCGGCGCGCACGATCGCCGGGGGCCCGGACGGGCTGCGCCGGGAGATCGAGCACGTCATGGTCGCGGCGATGACGCTGCCCCACCTGATGGAGCGGCTGCAACCCAATTCGCTGGTCATCGCCCCGGGCGACCGGTCAGACGTGCTGCTGCTGGCACAGGCATCGCGGTTGGGCTCCGGCCTGCCGGCCATCGCCGGGCTGTTGCTGACCGGCGGCTACGCGCCCGACGACGTTCTGATGAAGTTCACCCGGGCGATGGGCGACGTGTCCGTGCCCACCCTGTTGACGGACCGTGACACCTATGCGACCGCTGATGCCGTTTCGCACGCGCAGGGAACCCTGGAAGGTGGCGACGAGCGGCGCATCGCTTTGGCGCTGCGGATCTTCGAGGACCACGTCGACATCGATCGGCTGACCCAGCGGTTGCGCGGCACCAGGAGCGTCCAGGTCACGCCGGTCATGTTCGAGCGGCGCCTGGTCGCCCGGGCCAGGGCCGACCGGCAGCACGTTGTCCTGCCCGAGGGAACCGACGACCGCATCCTGGTGGCAGCCGACCGCATCATGCGGCGGGATGCCGCGGCGCTGACCGTGCTGGGGGATGTCGACGACATCGCGACACGCGCGGAACGACTCGGGGTGGACCTGTCCGGCGTCCGCGTGGTCGATCCGGAGTCCAGCCCCGAGCGCCACCGCTACGCCGAGGAGATCCTGCGGCTGCGCGCTGCCAAGGGCATCGCGGCGGAGACGGCGTGGGAGTTGTCGGGGGATCCGTCCTGGTTCGGGACCTTGATGGTGCAGTGCGGCGACGCCGACGGAATGGTCAGTGGAGCGGCCCACACCACCGCCGACACCGTGCGGCCGGCGCTGCAGATCATCCGCACTTCACCGGGCATCTCGGTGGTGTCCAGCGTCTTCCTCATGGCGATGCCCGACCGCGTCCACGTCTACGGCGACTGTGCCGTGCTGCCCGACCCCAACGCGGAGCAACTCGCCGACATCGCGATCTCCTCGGCGGGCACAGCCGCCGCCTTCGGGGTCGAACCGCTCGTAGCCATGCTGTCGTACTCCACGGGAGTTTCCGGGGCGGGTGCGGACGTGGAGAAGGTTGCCCGGGCCACGGAACTGGTCCGGAAACGTGCCCCCGAGCTGCCGGTTGAGGGGCCGATCCAGTTCGACGCCGCGGTGGATCCGAGGATCGCCGCCTCGAAACTGCCCGAATCGACCGTCGCCGGGCGGGCGACCGTGTTCGTCTTCCCGGATCTCAACACGGGCAACAACACCTATAAGGCGGTGCAGCGCACATCCGGGGCGCTTGCGATCGGCCCGATCCTGCAGGGCCTGCGGCTGCCGGTCAACGACCTCAGCCGCGGTGCCACTGTCGACGACATCGTCAACACCGTGGTCATCACCGCCATCCAGGCGCAGGGCATCGGGGAGAGGAACTGATCCATGCCGCAGGTCCTGGTCGTCAACGCCGGCTCGTCCTCGCTGAAGTTCGCCGTCCTCGACCCGGCAACCGGCCAACGGGCCGCCGAAGGCATCGTGGAACGGATCGGGGAGCCTGATGCGACGATTCGCTTCGCTGCCGGCGACGGACCGGTGCAGCGCAGCACAGCGGAGATCTCGGACCACATCGTTGCCTTTGCGGCTGCCCGGCAGCTGCTTGCCGACAGCGTTGCGGAGCTGCCGGAAGTGGTGGGCCACCGAGTGGTGCACGGCGGTGACCGGCTCACGCGCCCCACGGTCATCGATGATCAGGTCGTCGAGCAGATCGTGGACTGCATCCCGCTGGCTCCCTTGCACAATCCCGCCGCGTTGAGCGGAATCGCGGCCGCTCTGCAGCAGTTTCCCGACGCCGTCCACGTGGCCGTGTTCGACACCGCCTTCCACGCCACCATTCCGGCATCGGCGCGTGAATACGCCATCGACCGAACCGTCGCCGAGGCGCACCATATCCGCCGCTACGGCTTCCACGGCACATCGCACGACTACGTAGCGCGCCGAGCCGCCGAGTTCCTCAACCGCGACCCCGCGGAGGCCAACCTCATCACTCTCCACCTGGGCAACGGGGCCAGCGCCTGCGCGGTGCGCGGCGGGCGCAGCGTGGAAACATCCATGGGAGTGACGCCGTTGGAGGGGCTGGTCATGGGGACCCGCAGCGGCGACATCGACCCGTCGGTGCCCGTCATGCTGGTGCGTGCGGGCTGGGACGCTGACGCCGTGGACGATCTGCTCAACCGCAACGGTGGCCTCAAGGGGCTGTGCGGCGCCAACGACATGCGCGAGATCCGATCAAGGGCGGACTCGGGAGACGCCGCGGCCCGGTTGGCGCGCGATGTGATGGTCCACCGGCTGCGCAAGTACCTGGGGGCCTACGCGTTCGTGCTGGGCCGGGTCGATGCGGTGGTGTTCACCGCCGGGATAGGGGAGCACAACGATTGGGTGCGCGCCAATGTCTGTCGCGATCTCGCGGGTTTCGGGATAGAGATCGATGAATCCGCCAATACGGCCCCCGGGGATGAGCCGAGGGTCATCTCGGCGCCCGGGGCGCCGGTGGCGGTGCTGGTGATTCCCACCGACGAGGAGTCGGCCATCGCCGCGGCGGCTCAGGATCTGGTCGGCTGAGAGTTGCCGCCAGCAACGTGACGGCCCCCCCGACTACTCTGGTGGTACGGCGGGAGAGGACTCCCGCCCCACGGGGGAGTGGAAGATGGCTGGTGACGGCGAACGACGAGGGACCGCGATCACGGTGGCGGTCATAGAAGACCATATTCTGGTGCGTGACGGTTTCGTCTCAGCGTTGACGGAGTCCGGATTCATTGTGGCCCATGCGGGCGCGTCCCCTGCCGAGTTGTTGCGGCGCGACATCGAAGTCGATGTTGTGCTGCTCGATTTGGACCTCGGGGCGGAGGGCGCGGCGACGCCGGAGGACGTCAGCGCCATGAACAAGCGCGGGTGGCGCGTGCTGCTGGTCTCGGCCATGGCGCAGCAGAGCCAGGTCCGGGCGTTCCTGCGCGCCGATGTGGCGGGCTATGTCCCCAAGTGGGAGTCGCGAGACACCCTCACCAAGGCGATCCGGGATACGGCGGACGGGGCGGACATGACCTCGCGCGAGCTTGCGGGGATCATCTTCGCCGACGACGATCCCCAGCGGCCGCCGCTGTCCGAGCAGGAGCAGGTGGCGCTGCGGCTGTATGCGTCTGGCCTGAAGATGTCGTCGGTCGCCCGGCACATGAACGTTTCCCCGCACACTGCCAAGGAGTACATCAAAAGGGTGCGGGAGAAGTACGCCGCGGCCGGCCGCGCGGCTCCCACCAAGACCGATCTGTACCGCGAAGCAGTGCGCGATCACCTCTTGGACGAGTAGCTGCGTCCGCAAATGTCAGGTGAAGAGGGGACACGGACCTGCTGATTCCGCAGCTTGTCAGCGCGCACAATCAAAGTGGATGCAGAGCTACGGGGGTGCGCTGGATCCGTGAAGCGGGTGTCGGGTTGTTCCCGGCGCCCGCTTCGCCGATTGCCGCGACTATCCTGTAAGCCCGCGTCACCCCGCATCCTGGGGGATGCCGGTGTCCACAGTCAGGAAGTCACGCCGATGAACCAACCGGTCCCCAAGCCGCGAACCTACCGCGTGCGGACCCTCGGCTGTCAGATGAACGTCCACGACTCGGAGCGGATGGCGGGGCTGTTGGAAGCGGCCGGCTACCGTCCCGCACCCCCGGACGCCGACGCAGACCTTGTCCTCATCAACACGTGCGCGGTGCGAGAGAACGCCGACAACCGGCTCTACGGCAACCTGGGACACCTCGCCGCTCGCAAGCGGGACAACCCCGGCATGCGCATCGCTGTCGCAGGGTGCCTGGCGCAGAAGGACCGCGACACGATCCTTCACCGAGCGCCGTGGGTCGACGTCGTGCTGGGCACCCACAACATCGATGCGCTCCCGGTGCTGCTCGAAAGGGCGGAGCGGCTCGGCGAATCGCAGGCCGAATTCGCCGAGACGTTGCAGGCCTTCCCCTCGGACCTCCCGGTGCGCCGGCAGTCCGCCCACAGCGCCTGGGTGTCGATCAGCGTGGGGTGCAACAACAGCTGCACATTCTGCATTGTGCCGTCGCTGCGCGGGCGGGAGCGGGACCGCCGACCCGGGGACATCCTCGCCGAGGTCGGTGCCCTTGCCGAGCAGGGGGTGCGGGAGGTGACTCTGCTCGGTCAGAACGTGAACGCCTACGGTGTCGAGTTCGGCGACCGGCATGCGTTCGCCGATCTGCTGCGCGCGGTGGGTGGCGTGGCGGGCATCCAGCGGGTCCGCTTCACCAGTCCCCATCCCCGGGACTTCAGCCCTGAAGTGATCGAAGCGATGGCGGAAACGGACGCGGTGATGCCACACCTGCACATGCCGCTGCAGAGCGGCTCCGACGACGTGCTGCGACGTATGCGCCGCTCGTACCGGGCGGAGAGATTCCTGGGGCTCGTGGAGTCGGTGCGTGCCGCGATCCCCGAGGCCGCGATCACGACCGACATCATCGTGGGGTTCCCGGGGGAGACCGAGGCTGATTTCGAGCAGACCTTGGCTGTGGTGGGTCGAGCGCGTTTCGCCGACGCGTTCACCTTCCAGTACTCACCGCGGCCGGGAACCCCTGCGGCGGGGTTCCCCGATCAGGTGCCGGCCGATGTCGTGGCACAGCGATACCGGCGGCTCGCCGAGGTGGTGGCGGACATCGCCTGGGACCAGAACCGGGGGTTCGAGGGCCAGGTGGTAGAAGTTATGGTCTCCGATTCGGGCGGTCGAAAAGACAGCGCGACGAAGCGTCTGACAGGCCGGGCGAGGGACAACCGCTTGGTTCATTTCGCGCCACCGCCCATACAGGTGCAGCCTGGCGATCTGGTAGCCGCGCGGATCACGCGCGGAGCGCCCCACCACCTGCTGTCCGATGAACCCGGGGTGTTGCTCGGTGAGGGAACGCACGACCCGTCGTGCCGCAGACCCGACAGTGCGGTGGTTCTGGGGATTCCCACACTGAGGCGATAGGCAACTGCTGCGCGCCCGGGAACCCCCGGCGCGCAGCAGTTGCTCCGCTCACTTGTCGCTGCTGGCGTCCTCAGCCGCAGATTGGGCCTGCTGCGCGGCGTCTGCGGCAGCGTCCGTAGCGCTTTGGGCCGCACCGCTGACCGTCTCCTTGGCGCTCTGCAGGCCGCCGACGGCCTTCCCGGTCAACTCGTCGACCTTGTCGGTGACGCTGGACAGTTTGCCCCCGGTCTTCTCATCGACGAAGTCGGTGGCCTTGTCCACTGCGTCGGACAGCCGGTCGCCGTGGGTGTCGGCGAGGTCGGAGACCATCTCCCGAGCCTGCTCAGCCATCTGCTGGGCCTGCTCTTGCAGGTGCTGGGCAGCCTCGCTGGCCTTGGCGGCCATCTCGTTGGCTCGCTCGCCGCCGCGGGTCTCGGACAGTTCGGCCATGATCTGCTTGGCCTGCTCTACCATCTGCTGGGCCTGGTCCTGCAGTGTCTGGGCGGCTTCGGTGGCCTTGGCGGCCGTCTCGTTGGCCCGGTCTTTGATGTTCTCTGAAGCGTTGCTCATTGGGCGTTGGCCCTCCTGATCAGTGGACGTGACGTGTGCAGCCTAGGGGATCATGAGGGGATGATGCGCGAGGAAACCCCGGGAATCGAGGCCGATGCACCAACCCCGGTTGTTGTCGTCACCGGGCCCACCGCATCGGGGAAGACGGAGCTGGCCATTTCCCTCGCCGTGAGGCTGGGCGGCGAGATCGTCAACGGTGACGCCATGCAGGTCTACCGGGGTCTGGACATCGGGACCGCAACACCTTCGGCGGCCCAACGGGCACGAGTGGCACATCATCTCTTCGACCTCTGGGACATCACCCATGCGGCATCGGCGGCCGACTATCAGCGGGAGGCACGTGCGGTCATCCGCGACATCTGGTCGCGCGGCCGTGTTCCGCTGCTGGTGGGAGGTTCGCCGCTGTATCTGCGGACGGTGTGTGACCGCTTGGAGATCCCGCCGCGGGATCCTCGGCTGCGCCGGGAGTTGGACGAGCGGGCGCGGCGAGAGGGGCCCGCTGGGCTGCACGATGAGTTGCGCGCGCTCGACCCCGCCGCCGCCGAAGCCATCGACCCCCGCAATGTGCGCCGCGTGGTCCGGGCGCTGGAGGTTGTGCGACTCACCGGTTCGTTCCAGGCCCGGATGCCGGAGCCGCGGCCCTGGCGGCCGACGCTGTGGCTGGGCATCGATGCCGCGCGAGATGTTCTTGACGAGCGGATCGAGCGCAGGAGCCGGCAGATGTGGTCCGGTGGCCTGCTGGCCGAGACCGCTGAACTGCTCGACGCCGGTCTGGCGGCTGCACCCACGGCCGCGGGTGCGGTGGGGTACCGCCAGGCGATGTCCGTGCTGGCGGGGGAGCGGACGCCGGCCGAGGGTCTGGCCGACACGATCCGCGCGACGCGCCGGCTGGCGCGACGGCAGCAGCGCACGCTCCGCGGCGACCCGCGGATCCAGTGGGTCACAGCACCAGGTGAGGTGGAGCAGGCGCTGGACATTCTCCGCGGAGCCCGCCTCAGCGCAGCCGGCGGTAGTACTCCGTCCCCAGCAGAGCACTGAAGACCGGTCGCGGAAGGCGCAGCAGCGCTGCGAGGGTCCTCACATCGGCGCCGGTCGTCTGACTCGCGTGGGCGCGCATCGCGGCGCGCTTGGCATCGACGTGGGCGCGGACATCCACCCGGTGGGTGATCTGGGCCCACGGGGTGAAACTGGTCTCGAACTGCGCCCTGTCGAAATCCGCTGGCATCGGCAGGACCGCGTCGGCGGCCCTGGCACCCCAGGCGAACGGCTCGCGCGGCGCGGTGGCGGCGAAGACGGCGCGGGTGCCGGCGAGGATGGCCGAAGCGATACCGGCTGAATGGATCACCTTGTGATCCGGGTGGCCGTAGCCGCCGGCCTCGTCGTACACCACCAGTGCGTCAGCCTTCTCGTCGACCAGGAGCCCGCTAACCCGGTGGGCGACTTCTGCCGGGTCGGCCGCGCACAGCGTTGTCGAACCCGGCGGCGGCACCCGCCGGCCGTCCAATCCGGAGTCGGCGTAGTGCAACAGCTCCAACCGCTGGACGCCGAGGATCCGTGCAGCCAGGCGCAGTTCGGATTCCCGCACCTCGCCCAGCCCGGCAGAACGCAGCTCCTCGGCGGCGAGACCGGCATCGCCGCTGGTGGCGGTGACCAGCACCACACGATGGCCCTCGGCGGCGGCCCGGGCCATGGTGCCGGCCGTCAGCAGGGCCTCGTCGTCGGGGTGGGCATGGAAGAACACAAGGGTGCGCGGCACGTCCGTATCTTTCCCCAGCCCAACCCGGTTGGCAGCACGGGGGGCGCTAGCCTCGGGGCAACCCGGCACGAGGACGAAGCTTGCGGATCACCCACATCAGCGACTGCTACCTGCCCCGGCTCGGCGGCATCGAGGTCCAGGTGACCGAGTTGACCCGGCGCCAGGCCGCGGCAGGGGACCATGTCGACGTCCTCACTGCCACGCCCGGCGACGACGTGCGTTCCGGGGTCGAGCGGTTGGATGGGGTGACCGTGCACCGGGTGACCGCGCGGATGCCCTTTGAACTGCCCGTGCGCCCAAGGACCCGGGCGGCGTTGGCGCCGATTCTGGCGAGGCTGCGGCCGGATGTGGTCCATGTCCACTTGGGCCTGGTTTCGCCGTTCGCCTGGGGCGGGATCCGCGCGGCCGTGCAGGTCGGGGTCCCAGTTCTGGCGACGGTGCACAGCGTCTGGGGTGCTGGTGCGCGATCCGGCTACGGCGCCGCGAACACCCTGTTCCATTGGGGCCGAGCCGGCGTGCAGCCCGCCGCTGTCAGCCGGGTGGCAGCGGATCGGATAGCGGCGATCCTGCCGGGGGGCACGCCGGTGTTGATCACACCGAACGGTGTGGATCCGGTGCAGTGGAGCCCCGCGGGTCGGCGCGCCCCCGAGCCGGGCTCGCCGGTGGTCTTTGTCGCCGCAATGAGGCTGGCTCCCCGCAAGCGCGCCGCTGAGTTGCTGGACATGTTCGCCGGCGCCCAGGCCAAGTGTGCCGCCGTCCAGCCGATCAGGCTGCTGATCGCCGGCGACGGGCCGCACCGGTCCAGGTTGGCCGCCCAGGTGCGCGAACGCGGGCTGTCCGCGGATGTGGAGTTCCTCGGGCGGATGCCGCGCCCCGAGTTGCGTGCGCTGTATCTCGAAAGCGATGTGTTCGTGCAGCCGTCGGTCAAGGAGAGTTTCGGCTTGGCGGCCCTGGAGGCCCGCACCACCGGGCTGCCGGTCATAGCGCGCAGCCAGACCGGTCTCACCGAGTTCATCCACGACGGCGTCCAGGGCCTGCTCTGCGCCGACGATGAGGCCATGGCCCAGGCCATGGCCCGCATTGCCCTCGACGCGTCGCTGCGCCGTCGGATAACAGACCACAATGTCGGCCACGAGCCCGAGCAGGTGTGGTCCCGCGTCTTGCCGGGGCTGCACGCCTCCTACGGTGCTGCCAGGCGGCGCGCGGGTCGATGACCCGCCGGCTTGCGCCTAGTCTGGACAGGTGACCACCGCCGTCGGCTTCCTCAAGGGGCATGGGACGGGCAATGATTTTGTGATCCTGCCCGACCCGGCAGCCGCCCTGGATCCGACACCTGCCCAAGTCCGCGCTCTGTGCGATCGGCGCTTCGGCCTCGGGGCCGATGGCATCCTGCGGGTCGTGGCCTCCGCCGCAGCCGACGTGCCGGCGTGGATGACCGCCGGCTCCGGGTGGTTCATGGACTACCGCAACGCCGACGGCACGCTTGCGGAGATGTGCGGCAACGGGGCGCGGGTCTTCGCCCGCTACCTCGTTGCGACCGGCCTCGAAGCGGCGGGCGAGTTCCTCATAGGAACCAGGAGCGGGCCGCTGACTGCGACGGCGGCGGCGGATGGTCCGGTGGCCGTGGCCATGGGGCCCGTCGACGTGCGCGACCCGGGCGGTGTCCTGGTGGAACTGGACGGGCGCACGTGGCCGGCAACGGCTGCCTTCGCGCCCAACCCGCATGCCGTGGCGTTCGTGGAATCCATGGCTCAACTGCACGACATCGGCGGGTCGCATGCGGGGCCGGACGGGGTGTTCCCCGACGGGGTCAACGTCGAGTTCGTCGAGGTCGCGGGCCCGGGCCGGGTCGCCATGCGGGTCAACGAGCGCGGTTCGGGGGAGACCCTCTCCTGTGGCACGGGGGCATGCGCGGTGGCGGCGGTCCACCGCCGTGTCGCAGGTCTGGACTCCGACACGGTCGAGGTGAGCGTTCCGGGGGGCGAGCTGAGCGTCCGGTTCGGACCCGACGGCGCTGTGCTGTCCGGCCCTGCGCAGATCATCGCCAGCGGACAGCTGGATCCATCGTGGTGGGGATCCCGATGACCGCCATCGGACCCGACGGTGAACTCCAGATCGAGGAGAGGCAGGCGCTGCGACGCTTCGACGGGCTGTCCACCGAGCTCACGGATATCACCGAGGTGGAGTACCGCCAGTTGCGGCTGGAGCGGGTTGTGCTGGTGGGGGTGTGGACGGCGGGGACATCTCGTCAGGCGATGCTCTCGCTCGCCGAACTCGCCCGGCTGGCCGAGACCGCCGGGTCGCAGGTGCTGGACGCGGTCGTTCAGCGTCGCAGCAAACCCGACCCTGCGACGTACATCGGCAGCGGCAAGGTCGAAGAGTTGGCGCTGATCGTGCGTGCAGAAGGTGCCGACACGGTCATCTGCGACGGGGAGCTGTCACCGGGCCAACTGCAGGCGCTGGAGAAGGCCCTGCAGGTCAAGGTCGTCGACCGCACCTGGCTGATCCTGGACATCTTCGCTCAGCATGCCCGCAGCCGCGAGGGCAAGGCCCAGGTGGAGTTGGCCCAATACGAATACATGCTGCCGCGCCTGCGCGGTTGGGGGGAGACCCTCAGCAGGCAGACCGGGGGCATCGGCGCACGCCGGGGACCGGGCGAGACGAAACTGGAGATCGACCGTCGGCGGGTCCGGACCCAGATGGCCCGGCTCAGGCGGCAGCTGGCCGTCATGGCGCGCGCCCGCGATGTCCAGCGGTCGGACCGTCGCAGTCGCGCGACCCCGGCGGTGGCGATAGTCGGATACACGAATGCCGGCAAATCGTCGCTGCTGAACCGGCTCACCGACGCCGACGTGCTGGTCCAAGACTCCCTGTTCGCCACGCTGGATCCGACGGTACGGCGCTCCCGCACCGCGGCCGGACGCGAGTACACCGTGGCTGACACGGTCGGGTTCGTCCGGCATCTGCCCCACCAACTGGTCGCGGCCTTCCGATCCACCCTGGAAGAGGTCAAGGACGCAGATCTGCTCCTCAATGTCATCGACGGTGGGGATCCGGAACCGCTCGGCCAGTTGGCGGCGGTGCGGGAGGTCTTGGCGGAGATCGGTGCCGGGGGTGTGCCCGAGCTCGTCGTGGTGAACAAGGTGGAACTCATCGATTCCGCTGGACTCGCCGAGATCCGCCACCGGGAACCGAGGAGCATCGCGGTGTCCGCCCATGCGGGAACCGGCCTGGCGGACCTGCGGGCGACGATCGACCGGGAACTGCCGCAGCCGGGTACCCGGGTGGATGTGCTGGTGCCGTTCGCACGCGGCGAGCTCATGTCCTCGCTGCATGAGCACGGCCACATCCTCAGCAGCGACTACACCGCGGCGGGCACCAGGGTCTCCGCGCTGGTGCCGGGCTGGCTGGCGTCCCGCCTGGATGCGCTGGACGAGCAGGACGAGCAGGACGAGCAGGACGAGCAGGACGACGGCGACGCCTGAGCCGCGGAGTCCCGGGCCGCCTCGGTGGTACCGCCGTCCCCAGCGGGACGGTCCCGACGAGCTGCTCGCTCCGTGCCGCGTACGGTGGTCGGATGACACTTCCGGCGCTCGACCTGTTGGACCGCATCGTCGAGTCCATGTCCGGCACCCGGCGGCCGAACCAGGAGCAGATGACCGCCGCCGTCGCCGAGGCGCTCGACGACGGCCGCGTGCTGCTGGTGCAGGCGGGCACCGGCACCGGCAAGTCCCTGGGCTACCTCGCCGCTGCCGTTTCGGCTGCTCGGTCCGACGGTCTGCGCACCGTGGTCTCCACCGCGACCCTGGCGCTGCAGCGCCAGCTGCTCGAGCGTGACCTCCCCGCTGCGATGGATGCTGCCGCCGACCCCGGAATCTCTGCGGCGGTGCTGAAGGGCAGGGGCAACTACTTGTGTCGGGCCAGGCTGGCGGGCCGCGGCGTTGATGAATCGCAGGAGGAACTGGGTGTGGCGGTGGTCGGCGGAGGGCTGGAGCGGCAGGCCGCCGAACTCCGGCAGTGGGCTGACGAGACCCGGACCGGCGACCGTGATGACTTCCGGCAGCCCGTGGACTCCAGGGTCTGGCGCGCGCTGTCGGCCACCGGAAGGGAATGTGTGGGACCGAGCCGGTGTGCCTTCGCCGCCGACTGCTTCAGCGAACAGGCCAAGCAGCGAGCCGCGGCCGCCGACATCGTGGTCACCAATCACGCCCTTCTCGCCCTCGATGCCCTGGATGACGCGGCTCTGCTCCCCGAGTACGACGTGCTCGTCATCGACGAGGGCCACGAATTCGCCTCGCGGGTGACCGCGGCTGGTACCGAGCAACTCGGCGCGACCCAGGTGGAGCGGGCGATCGCGGCCGCACGCCCGCTGGTGCAGCCGGATCCGCTGGAGCGGCTGAAGGAGGCTGCCGACGGGCTGGCGACCGCGGTGGATTCCCTGCCCGACGAGCGGCAGCGGCTGACCCGCACACCGCCGGCGGTGGTGGCGGCGCTGGCCTCCCTGCGCGACGCCTGCACAGTGGCCGTGGGTTCCCTGCCACGCGACGACGACTCAGATTCCCACCGCCGGCACCGGGCCACGGCGGGTCTGACCGACGTCCACGACATCGCCGGGCGGTTGATAGCAGCGGCCGAGCGGGACGTCGTGTGGTTCGGTGGGTCACGGGATCCCCAGCTCTACGTGGCTCCGCTGAATGTGGGCGGGTTGGTCGGTGACTACCTGCAGCAGCGCCGCGCCGCCATCCTCACCAGCGCCACGCTGACCGTGGGAGGCCGCTTCGAGACGGTCGCCGGCGATCTGGGCCTGGGCGCGGAGTGGACCGGCATCGATGTCGGATCCCCGTTCGACTACCACCGCCAGGGGATCCTCTACATGGCCGCCGACCTGCCCGGGCCCGGACGGGACGGGCCGTCGGAGGTGATGCTCGACAGGCTGCGCGAACTTGTCGGTGCCGCGGGCGGCCGAAGCCTGGTGCTGCTGTCGTCGTGGCGAGCCGTGGAGCGCGTCGCGTCGCACCTGGCGGACAACCCCGTGCCGGACGCCGAACTGCTGGTGCAGCAGCGGGGGGATCCTGTGGCGGGATTGGTGGCACGGTTCGCCGACGACGAGACCAGCGTGCTCGTCGGCACCATGTCGCTGTTCCAGGGTGTGGATGTGCCCGGTCGCGCCTGCATCAGCGTCATCATCGACCGCATCCCCTTCCCCCGGCCGGACGACCCGGTTCTGCAGGCCCGGGCCGAGAAGGTTGAGCAAGGCGGCGGCAACGGATTCATGACCGTGTCCGTGCCACGTGCCGCGCTGCTGCTGGCCCAGGCGTCCGGACGGCTGATCCGCAGCGACGAGGACCGGGGGGTTGTCACTGTCTTGGATCCACGGCTCGCGACCGCACGCTACGGCGGCTACCTGCGGGACTCCCTGCCGAGGTTGTGGGCGACCACGGACGCAGACGTCGCAATCGCGGCTCTGCGCCGGTTGGCGGCCCGGCAGGCTGCTCCGGCGACGTCATAGTCGCCGGAGCACCGAGACCACCTTTCCCATGATGCGGGCGTGGTCGCCGGGGATGGGCTCGTAGGCAGGATTGGCGGGCAGCAGCAGCACCCGGCCGTCCTTTCGCGACAGCGTCTTCACCGTGGCTTCGTCGTCGAGCAGTGCGGCGACGATCTCGCCGTTCTCAGCGTTCGGCTGGGACCGCACGACCACGTAGTCGCCATCGCAGATGGCTGCGTCGATCATCGAGTCGCCCTTCACCTCGAGCATGAACAACTGCCCCTCGCCGACGAGTTGCCTGGGCAACGGGAACGTATCCGCCAGGCTCTGCTCGGCAAGGATCGGACCGCCCGCCGCGATGTGACCCACGAGCGGAACCATGGCCACGGAGTCGGGGATCGAGGCCGGCGGCGGTGTGGCCGCGGGCTTCACCTCTGGCTCCCGCAGCGGCTCTGCACCATCGGTCACCAGCAGCGCTCGCGGGGTATTGGGGTCGCGGTGCAGGTAGCCCCTGTTCTGCAGCACCCGCAGCTGGTGGGCCACGCTCGAGGTGCTGGTCAGCCCCACGGCCTCGCCGATCTCGCGCACGCTGGGTGGGAAACCCTTGGCGCTGACGCTGTCGCGGATGAAGTCGAGGATGCGCCGTTGCCGCGATGTCAGCAGCGGTACCGGTGCATCGTGCCCGGGTGCTCGCCGCCCGCCCGATTTCGTGTCTCCACCCATCGCTACCTCCCAAGCCCTGCCGGTCGCCAACTGCTCCGGTCGTGTCTAGCGTGGCACGGCGGCGGCGCCGTTTCAAACAAATGTTCGAAAGTCTCTTTACCCGTGTCGGACCGTGCTGATAGGACTGACCTCGAACGGGTGTTCGATATGTTCGAAGGGCTCGAACGGTTCGGCTCCCGGGGTTGGAGGTGCGTGATGAGTGCGACAACGTTGATGGGGCCGACCGCGGTGGCCCCGGGCCTACCGGCGTGGGCACGCTCCCGGCGGATTGTGCTGCTGCGCAGGTGGGCCGGGGTGGCCCTGGCGGTGCTGCTGGTCTTCGTTTCGGCCGGGAGCCTGCTCCCGCGCCTTGCGCAGGCGACCCCCGACGGCGTTCCGGTGGCCGTCGGTGACGGGGCCGTTGTGCAGTCAGGCCCCGCGCTGATCTCCCATCGCGTGGTGCCTGGCGACACGCTGTGGGACCTGGCAGTGCGGGTATCGGCCGGAGACGACCCGCGGACTGCCGTGGAGCGCATCAGGCAACTCAACAACCTGGGCTCGACCGGGCTGCAGGTGGGTGACGAGGTGCTTCTGCCCGCAGGGGGCTGAGCCTGGGCGCATCGATTCGCAACACACGCCGGTTTCCCCTTGCGCATCCGTCGCCCAGGGCCTAGGTTCCCTACATCTAGTAGTTACACACGTGTTATTCATCCACAGGTTGTGGTGGGTAGTGCACAGGAGATCCCCAGGAAACCCCCAGGGATATCCACAGAAATGTCCACAGCGGCACCCAGCGTGGTGTCCATGCAGCCAAGGAGGTGGACCAGATGAACTGCCCTTTCTGCCGGGAGTCCGACTCGCGGGTCATCGATTCGCGCGCCACCGACGACGGTGCGTGCATCCGCCGCCGGCGCCAGTGCACCAACTGCGACCGGCGTTTCACGACCCTGGAGACACCCAGCCTGAACGTGATCAAGCGCAGTGGCGTTTCCGAGCCTTTCAGCCGCGGCAAAGTGATCTCGGGCGTGCGCAAAGCCTGCCAGGGTCGCCCCGTCGGCGAGGATGACCTGGCGTTGCTCGCCCAACGGGTGGAAGACACCATCCGACAGTCCGGCATGGCGGAGATCCCCAGCGGCGAGGTCGGCCTGGCGATCTTGGCTCCGCTTCGCGACCTCGACGAGGTGGCCTATCTGCGTTTCGCGTCCGTCTACCGCGGCTTCAGCTCTTTGTCGGACTTCGAGAAGGAGATCACGTTCCTGCGCGACGACCGGCACGCCCCGCACTGACAGCCCGTCCCCAGCACAACACACCCGCCCCACCAACTTCCCCCCCGTTCGAAACAAGGAGACCGAGGATGACGCAAACCCCCCATGACGAGACAGTGTCGGGCCAGACCGCACCGACCCGCCGGAACCGCTCACGCGGACTTCCGATCAAGCGCGTGTTCAGCACCGAAGGGGTTCACCCCTATGACGAGGTGACCTGGGAGCGGCGCGACGTCGTGCAGTCCAACTGGAAGACGGGCGAGACGGTCTTCGAGCAGCGCGGAGTCGAGTTCCCCGAATCGTGGAGCGTGAATGCCTCCACGATCGTGACGTCGAAGTACTTCCGGGGTGCGCACGGCTCCGACGCCAGGGAATGGTCGCTTCGGCAGTTGATCGACCGCGTGGTCGACAGGTACGTGACCGCGGGCAGGGAGAACGGCTACTTCCCCGCCGACGCCGATGCCCTTGTGTTCGGCGAGGAGCTGACCTGGCTGCTGCTGCACCAGTACTTCTCCTTCAACTCCCCGGTGTGGTTCAACGTGGGCACCTCCAGCCCACAGCAGGTGAGCGCCTGCTTCATCCTGTCGGTGGACGACACCATGGACTCGATCCTGAACTGGTACCGGGAAGAGGGCCTGATCTTCAAGGGCGGCTCCGGTGCTGGGCTGAACATCTCTCGGATCCGGTCTTCGAAGGAGTTGCTGCGCTCATCCGGCGGAACCGCCTCGGGCCCTGTGTCGTTCATGCGTGGCGCCGACGCCAGCGCCGGAACCATCAAGTCGGGAGGGGCGACACGACGTGCGGCCAAGATGGTCGTCCTCGACGTGGACCACCCCGACATCGAGGAGTTCATCGAGACGAAGGTCCGCGAGGAGGAGAAGATCCGGGTCCTGCGGGATGGCGGGTTCGACATGGACCTCGGCGGCAAGGACATCGCGTCTGTCCAGTACCAGAACGCCAACAACTCCGTGCGCGTCTCCGACGAGTTCATGCGGGCGGTGGAGGGCGACGACGAGTTCGGTCTGAAGGCGCGCACCGACGGCACGGTGGTCGATACCGTCAATGCGAACAAGCTCTTCCGCTCGATGGCGGAGGCGGCTTGGGCCTGTGCGGACCCCGGTATCCAGTACGACGACACCATCAACGACTGGCACACCAACCCGGAGAGCGGCCGCATCACCGCGTCCAACCCGTGTTCGGAGTACATGAGCCTGGATGACTCCTCGTGCAATCTGGCTTCGCTGAACCTGATGAAGTTCCTGGCCGCCGACGACAGCTTCCAGGTCGAGCGCTTCGTCAAGGCCGTCGAACTTGTGATCACCGCGATGGACATCTCGATCTGCTTCGCGGACTTCCCGACCGAGGCGATCGGGAAGACCACCCGCGACTACCGGCAGCTCGGCATCGGGTATGCGAATCTCGGGGCTCTGCTCATGGCCGCGGGACTGCCGTACGACTCCGACGGCGGCCGTGCGCTGGCAGCGGGAATCACCTCGCTGATGACAGGCGTCGCCTACCGTCGCAGCGCCGAACTGGCGGGGGTCGTCGGCCCCTACCAGGGGTATGCGCGCAACGCCCGGGCACACGCGCGAGTCATGCGCAAGCATTCTGCGGCCACCGACGCCGTACGGTCGGTTTCCACACTGGACCGGGACGTCCTGCGGGCCGCGGCGGACTCGTGGCACAAGTGCCTGGAGATCGGGGAGAAGAACGGCTGGCGCAACGCCCAGGCGAGTGTTCTCGCCCCGACGGGGACCATCGGTTTCATGATGGATTGCGATACCACCGGCGTCGAACCTGACTTCTCGCTGGTCAAGTTCAAGAAGCTCGTCGGCGGCGGATCCATGCAGATCGTCAACAACACAATCCCGCGGGCGCTGCGCAAACTGGGCTACGCGGGGGAGACCATCGAAGCGGTGGTCGAACATATCGCCGAGCACGGCAACGTAGTCGGCGCCCCCGGCCTGCGTGACGAGCACTACGCGATCTTCGACTGTGCCGTGGGTGATCGGGCAATATCGCCGATGGGCCATGTCCGGATGATGGCCGCCGTCCAGCCGTTCCTTTCCGGAGCGATCAGCAAGACCGTGAACATGCCGAGCGAGGCGAGCGTCGACGACGTGGCGGAAATCTACTTCGAGGGATGGCGCCTCGGGCTGAAGGCGCTGGCAATCTACCGGGATGCCTCCAAGGTGGGTCAGCCGTTGTCGGAGTCGAAGAGTTCGACCGCTGCGGAGGATGTGCCGGTGGTGCAGGGCCCGGTGCGGAGGCGTCTGCCGAAGAAGCGCCCCTCGCAGACGATCTCCTTCACCGTCGCCGGCGCCGAGGGCTACATGACGGCCGGCTCCTATCCCGACGACGGCCTCGGCGAGGTGTTCCTGAAGCTGGGCAAGCAGGGCTCCACCCTGGCTGGCGTCATGGATGCCTTCTCCATCGCGGTGTCCATCGCGCTGCAATACGGCGTGCCGCTCGAGGCGTTCGTGTCGAAGTTCGTGAACATGCGATTCGAGCCCGCCGGGCTGACCGATGATCCGGACATCCGCATGGCGCAGTCCATCATGGACTACATCTTCCGCAGGCTGGCGCTGGACTATCTGCCCTACGAGGACCGGGCGGCGCTGAGCATCTTCACCGCTGAAGAACGGGCGGCTGCCCTGGCGGGCGAGCAGTCCGCGACGCCGGACGCAGAGGTGCAGCCCGATGGGGACTCGCTCCCGCAGCAGGTGGCGACGCCCGCTGCATCGGCTGGCGCCGATCCGGTGGCACCGCACTCCACCGCCGAGCTGCTGGAGGTCATCACGGGCAAGTCTGCGGATGCGCCCCTGTGCCTGACCTGCGGCATCAAGATGCGTCCGGCGGGATCGTGCTACGTGTGTGAGGGATGCGGCTCCACCAGCGGCTGTTCCTAGATGCGATCCGGCGGACCCGACGCGGCCCGCGCAGTCCTACGGCGCGCAACAGCGTCCGTAGCGTGCTTGCGCGGGCCTGCGTCCGGGAGGCCCAGCCGGACGGATCGCGGTGGGCAGTTGCTGGTCTCGATCTGAAACACTCGCCAGTCCTGTGGCATTTGCGGTGAGGCAGGACTCGGTGGGTGTTTCGCTGGGGGTGGCGGTTGATCCCGTTGGTCCTGCAGCCGCGGCGAGGGTGACACCGCTGGCTCGGCTGTCAGGCGGAGCCGCCTTGGTGGCCGTCCAGGGACAAAGCCGCCTTGGCGAAGCGGACGATCCCGGCGATCACTGCGATGGCCGATCCCACAGCGGCGAAGATCAGGCCGATGCGCAGTCCCACTTCCACGCCCTCATTGGGCAAGATGAACGGCCAGGTCCGGATCAGGGCGACCAGGATCGCGGTGGCGAACGCGGCACTGACCGCGTCGCCCAGACCCTTCAGCCATTCCGGATCGCTCACGAGATAGCACAAGTTGAGAAGGATCCCGAACACGAGCGAGGTGTTGACCAGCCCGACAACGGAGTCGGCCTGCGGGGTGAGGAATGACAGGCTCTGCCATCCCGGCCACCCGTTGATCAGGAGCAGCAGGAGGGCATTGAAGGCAACGGCTGCGGCGTACCCGACTGCGCGCCAGCCGACGGGGGAGTGCCTTCTGTCGAGGTCTGTTCGCACGGCGGTGGACATGATGACCCCTTCCATCTCCATGCTAGGCCGCCGCGTGCCCGGACACCGGCCGGGTGCGGCTTGGCTGCCCGAGAGCGCCGGGGCGGGATTTGCGTTCGGCGGGCGTAGGCTGAGGCGGTGCGCCGCGCCATCCGGATCCTGCTGATCATGACGGTTGCCGCGAGCGCGGTGGTGGTCGTGATTCGGGGGCCGGAAAGTGCGCTGTCGCTGCTGCACAGCACCTTCCGGCCGTGGGACGGACCCCCGCCGGGGCTCGGGGAGCTCGACCGGAGGATCCTGCCTGCTGTCCGGGTGCCCGGGGTCAAGCGCACATCGGGGTTCATGAACGTCCATCCCGATGGGACGCCGGTGACGTTCTCCCCCTGTCGGCCGTGGCCTGTGGTCGTCAATGTCCGCAAGGGACCCCGCGGCGCCGCGGGCGTTGTGGCTGATGCCGTGGCCCAGATCCAGGAGGCCACCGGAGTCAGGTTCGTCGTCGAGGGCCGCACCGACGAGAGGGTGCGCATCGACCGTCCGAACTACCAGCCGGAACGTTACGGCGACAGGTGGGCCCCCCTCCTTGTGGGCTGGGCGCCGACCAGGGGCGACCTGCCGGCAGGTCGCGGCGGGCCGGGATTGGCGGAAAGGATGCTGGGGCAGGCGCAGTACGTCACGGGTGTGGTCCAGATCGACCCATCCGCCGGTTTCAACGCCGACTCGGGCACGCTGCGGGCGCTGTTGTTGCACGAACTGGGCCATGTGGTGGGACTGGCGCACTCCGACGATCCCCGTTCGCTGATGTATCCCACGAACCATGGGCAACTGGATTTCACGGCCGCGGATCGTGCAGGGCTGGCCCGGCTGGGCCGAGGGGACTGTTCATCGTCCTACTGATCGTCGTACGACTGGTCATCGTCCTACCGGGCGGGCTCCCCACGGCGCCCGTCCGGATCCGGTGCAGGGTGCCCGGCTGCTGACGGCGCCCCTACGATGGGGAAATGCCCGCTGAACCCGCAGACCCCGCCGGCTCCGCCGGAGCCGATGAGGCACCGGATGGCCCCCTCGAGCCGGCGGCGTCGCAACACCTCGACGAGGAACCGCAGCTGAGCGATGAGGAGGCCCGCCAACACCTCGGTGTCTCCGGGGGTATCGATCGCCGCAAGAGCATCATCGGCGGAATCGTCGCGGTGGTGTTCCTCGCCATCGTCTTCACCAGGGTGATCCCCCAGATCGGCGACTATGCCCAGGCCGCGGAGTACATCCAGGCGATGACGGCGGGGGCGATCGCCGCTCTGGTGCTGATAGTGATCTGGTACCAGTTCGTCTACGGCTGGCCGTTCGTGGCGGCCACTCCGGGTCTGAGCTACAAGAACGGCTTCGTCGTCAACCAGTCCGCCTTCGCGGTGTCCAACGGGATCCCCGCCGGCGGTGCTTTCGGCCTGGGGCTGCAGTACGCGCAGCTGACCTCGTACCGCGCGACTCCCACCGCGGCCACCGCCGCGATCGGGGCGACCGGCGTGTGGAGTGTGTTCGTCACCCTCTTCCTGCCGGTGACGGGTGTCGTGGCGCTGTCGCTGTCCGGTGATGATGCGGGCGGTTACGTCGGAGCAGCGGCCATCGGCATACTGGCGCTCGCTGCGGCGGTCGTGGTCTTCGGGCTGATACTGCGTTCAGAGAGCAACGCGTTGCGCATCGGGGGCTTCGCCGACAAGGTCATCAACGGTGTGATCCATCGGTTCCGCAAGGAGACGACCATCGACATCACCGCCCAGGTGCTCAAGTTGCGCCATGACATCGTCGGGCTGGTCCGGCGCCGCTGGCATGTGATCACGCTGGTCCAGATCGCGGTGTCCTGGTCGCAGTTCGCGATCCTCTACGTGGCCCTGGTGGGAGTCTCCGGCGATGTCGGCGCCCCGCCCATCCTGTTGGCCTACGGCTGCTGGGCCATCGCCCAGATCGGAATCATGATCCCGTTGACCCCCGGCGGCCTCGGAACCGTCGATGCGGTGATGATCGGCCTGATGACGAGTTTCGGCATCGACAGCGGAATCGCCACCGCCGCCGATCTGGTGTGGCGGGCATCCTCGTACATCCCGCAGATCATCATCGGGCTCGTAGCGATCTTCTACTGGCGCTGGGATGTCAACCACAAGCGCCGCAGGGCCGTGCCGGCCTGACAATTTGCCGAACCCGGAGATCCGGCGGCTTCCCCTCCGCCGAACCTCCGGGTTCTAGGCACGACCCTAGGGGTTGGGCGACCGCTGCGGCCCGCCCGACACGCCGCAGCCGGAGCGTCCACAGCTGCCCCCGGGTCTGAGTTGTCCACGGGTGTGCAGCGGCTCGGTGAGGTGCGTAGATCCTCGACGACTGTTGCCGAATGAACCTGCACCCGTGCCCCCTCGTCCGCACCACCCGTTTCGACCCCGCCCCGTGGCTTGTGGCGATCCCCTACCTGGTGGGCTACAACCCGGTGCTGAGCCTCGTCTGCGTGATGACCGACGGGGACAGGATCGTGGTGGTCGGCCGGTTGGACTGGCGCGACGCGGTACGGGATCCGCGTGGGGTCGCCGCTCAGATGGTCCGACGCTCGCAGCATTCCGGCGCCACCGGCGCGATGCTGGTGGCGGTTCGCCCGGAATCCCCCGCCGGAGCCCCCGCGGCTCTCCGTGTCATCGGCGAGGTGTTCGCGAACAGCGGTGTGGATGTCATCTGGCAGGGTTGGATCACTTCCGAGCAATGGCGCAGCCCCGACTGCGACGGTGCCGGTTGTGCGCCGCACTTCCTGCCTGAGCCATCGTCCTCCGATCTCGTGCTGGAGTTGATCCTGGCCGGCGCGGCGCCGGCTGCAACGAGGCAAGAAGTCCTGGCCGAGGTCGCGCCAGCACCGGCCCAGGACCGACTGCCCGACGTCGTCGGGGCCGCAGACGGCTTGGAATCGTGGCGGGACCGGGCCGTGGCCGACTTCATGGAGCTTGTGGTCGCCGACGCGGTGCCGAACGACGACGACGTCGCACTGCTCGCGGCCGCTTGCCACGACATCAGGGTTCGCGACACCGTGCTGCACCGAATCACCACGACAGGCAGCGGCGGCTGGGGAGCGGTGTGGCGGCTGACCACAGCCTCGATGCGGCGCGCCCCGCTCAGCCATGTCGCCAGTTTGGGAGCCGTCGCTGCGCTGGCCGCGTGGCAGATGGGGGACGGTCTGCGGGCAGGGGAGGCCCTCACCCGGGCGCGGGAGGCCGACCCCGACCACAGCCTGTGCCAACTGCTGCAGCGGTCGCTGGATGGGGGGTATCCGCCTTCCGTCTGGGGTCAGGTGATGGCAGGGCTCACCGAGGAGGAATGCCGCTACGGCCGGGACCGCGACGCGGCTGCGTGATCCGCTGGACGTCGTCGCAGGCATCGGCTATCTTTTTCCCAGGTCATGAGTCCCAGCGACAAGCTCCGGCTTGCTGGGCAGCAACCCTCCGACCGCGGTGGGGTGCTCCGGGTGAGGACCAGGTCGACAAGTCGGCAAGCGCGGGTCTTGGTACACAAGGCCCCAGAACAGGTGGTCACTATGTGTTGTTGTCGAATGATCGGTGTCGCCGGGGCCTGAGCGGCGCTTCACTGCGCTCCCCGGTCGACCGCGTGCGGCACTGCTGCCGTCCACGCCCATCCAGCGGTCAGATCTGCCCGCTCCATGGCCCCGCGCCGAACCCAGCCAAGAGTCAATCAGCGAAAAATCAGTCACCCTCGAAAACCATCATCAAGGAGAAGCACCAATGAGCGACGCATGGTCGTTTGAGACCAAACAGATTCACGCCGGCCAGACCCCGGACGAGGCGACCAACGCCCGGGCGCTGCCGATCTACCAGACAACTTCGTACACCTTCAACAACACCAACCACGCGGCGGATCTGTTCGCGCTGAAGGAACTCGGCAACATCTACACCCGGATCATGAATCCGACTCAGGCGGCGGTCGAGGACCGGTTGGCAGCCCTCGAAGGCGGTGTCGGGGCACTGCTGGTCGCCAGCGGGCAGGCAGCAGAGACGCTCGCGATCCTCAACATCGCGGAGGCCGGGGACCACCTTGTATCCAGCCCCAGCCTCTACGGTGGCACCTACAACCTCTTTCACTACACGCTGCCGAAGCTCGGCATCGAGGTGAGTTTCGTCAGCGACCCGGACGATCCGCAGGCTTGGCGGGATGCGGTGCGACCGAACACGAAGCTGTTCTTCGCCGAGACGATCGCCAACCCGAAGAACGACGTTCTGGACATCGAGGCGGTGGCGGGGATCGCGCACGAGGCCGGAGTCCCGCTGGTCGTCGACAACACGGTGGCAACGCCCTACCTGATCCAGCCGCTGAAGTGGGGCGCCGATGTTGTGGTCCACTCCGCCACCAAGTACATCGGTGGGCACGGCACCGCCGTTGCGGGCGTGATCATCGACGGCGGCACCTTCGACTACGGCCGCTACCCCGACAGGTTCCCGAACTACAACCAGCCCGACCCCAGCTACCACGGCCTGGTGTATGCGCGTGATCTCGGCGCCGAGGGTCTGTTCGGGGTGAACGTCTCGTTCATCATGAAGGCCCGGGTGCAGCTGCTGCGGGACCTGGGAGCCGCGGTGGCGCCGTTCAACGCATGGCTGCTGGCGCAGGGACTCGAGACGCTGTCGCTGCGCATCGAGAGGCATGTCCAGAACGCCCAGGTGGTCGCGGAATGGCTCAGCAGCCGCGATGAGGTCCTGGGTGTGAACTACGCGGGCCTGCCGACGAGCCCCTGGTACGCCCTGGGTCAGAAGTATTCGCCGCGGGGGACGGGCGCCGTGCTGGCATTCGAGATCGCCGGCGGCGTGGAAGCGGGCAAGCGCTTCGTCGAGGGCCTGCAGCTGCACAGCCATGTGGCCAACATCGGCGACGTTCGCAGCTTGGTGATCCACCCGGCCTCGACGACGCACTCGCAGTTGACGCCGGAAGAACAGTTGCAGTCGGGTGTCACCCCCGGACTGGTGCGCCTGGCCGTCGGCATCGAGCACATCGACGACATCCTCGCCGACCTCGACGCCGGCTTCCGCGCCGCCAAGGCGGAAGCACAGCCGTGACCGGGTCGACGCGCCCTCCCGCCAGCGGAGCCTGGCGGGAGGGCGACCCTGTCGCTTGGCGGCGATTCGCCGACGTCGGCGGGATTGATCTGGAATTCGGTGGCCGGGTCCCCGCCGTTCGAGTGGCCTACGAGACTTGGGGGCACCTCGACGAATCTGGCAGCAACGCCGTCCTGGTCGAACATGCGTTGACCGGTGATGCTCACGCCGCCGGACCGACGGCTCCGGGTCAGTCGACGCCGGGTTGGTGGGACTCGTTGATAGGGCCCGGGCGGCCCATCGACACCGATCGGTGGTTCGTCGTGTGCGCCAACGTGCTGGGCGGCTGTCAAGGCACGACCGGCCCGGCGAGCCCCCACCCAGACGGATCGGCGTGGGGATCGCGCTGGCCGAGGGTGTCGATTCGCGATCAGGTCCGGGTGGAGCGGCAGCTGGCCGACCACCTGGGCATCCGCCGGTTCGCCGGCGTCGTCGGCGGTTCGATGGGTGGAATGAGGGCCTTGGAGTGGCTGCTGCTCTACCCGCATCATGTGGAGTCGGCCGTCCTGCTGGCGACCGCCGCGGCGGCGTCCGGGGACCAGATCGCAACACAGACCGCGCAGATCCAGGCGATCACCTCGGACCCGTACTGGGCCGGGGGGGACTACTACCAATCCCTCGTCGGCCCTGATGCGGGTCTGGCGCTGGCACGCCGCTTCGCCCATCTCACCTACCGGACGTCCCGCGAGTTGGATCTGCGCTTCGGGCGGAGGGCCCAGGGCGACGAGGATCCGCTGTCTGGGTTGGTCGCGGGTAGGCATCCCGATGCGGGAAGATTCGCGGTGCAGTCCTATGTCGACCACCACGGCGAGAAGCTGGTCGGGCGGTTCGACGCCGGGACCTACGTCGCGCTGACCGACTCGATGAACACCCACGATGTCGCCCGGGGCAGGGGTTCGCTCGAGTCGGCGCTTGGAGGCATCGAGGTGCCGGTGCGCGTGGTCGGCATCGATTCCGACCGGCTCTACCCGCTGTGGCAGCAGCAGGAGCTCGCCGCCCGCACCCCGGGCTGCCAGGGCCTGGATGTCATCGAGTCCCCGTTCGGCCATGACGGTTTCCTCCTCGAGGCCGACGCCGCTGGGCGGATCATCGCCGACTCCCTCACCGGGGTGGCCGCTTCGTCGTGCTAGGCGGGGAGGTGCCGACCTATCCCCTCTCCGATACGGTCGATGCGGAGGTCCCCATGTCCCGTTCGATGCACCTGGCCCAGCTGCCGGAGGCCAACGAGCTTCTGGCCGGCGATCCGTTCTCGCTGCTCACAGGCATGCTGCTCGACCAACAGATCCCCATGGAGCGGGCGTTCTCCGGCCCCTACGTGTTGGCCCAGCGGCTGGGCGACCCGACCCGCCTGGATCCTTGCCGCATCTCGTCGATGCCGTCCGAGGATCTGGTGGCCGCGGCCGCCGGACCACCGGCGGTGCATCGATTCCCCAAAGCCATGGCGGAGCGGATCGCGGCCCTGGCGGAGATAGTCTGCACCCGGTACGGCGGTGACGCCGCCGACGTGTGGACTGAGGCGGCAGACGGCCCGGACTGCCTGCGCAGGTTGAAAGCCCTTCCGGGATTCGGGGATCAGAAGGCGCGCATATTCATCGCGCTGCTGGGTAAGCAGTGGGGAGTGGACCTGGCGGGTTGGCGGGAGGCCAGCACCCCCTATGGGGATCAGGGAACGTTCTTATCCGTGGCGGATGTCGTGGATGGGGAATCTTTGGCCCGGGTCCGCGCGTTCAAGAAGGAGAGGAAAGCTGCCGCGCGGGTGTGAAGATGACGGTTGCGACCATGTTCGTGCCACAATGGACACCGCGTGTCAGCGCGAAAGCCCGGTCAAGTTCGCTCGCAGGACTTGACACGGGCCATTTGTATTAGGCCAGGGAGGAACATTGGCTGCCAGTACGGCGACCGTAGCGGCTTCTGCTGAAGGGAACGATGTGACGACGAAGGCCACGGCCAAGAGGGCTGCCAGCAAGGCGGTCGGGTCCAAGAGAGCCCCCGCCGGCAAGGCGGCTTCGGCCAAGAAGACAGCTGCGGCGAAGAAGGCCACAAGCGCTGTCGAAGAAGTCGCCACAAGCGAGGTGGCCACCTCCGCGGACGAAGCGGGTGCGACGGCGGCAGTCGGCGGCACTGCAGCCCAAAAGACTGCGGCCAAAAAGGCTGCGGCGAAGAAGGCTGCGGCGAAGAAGACTGTGGCGAAGACGGCTGCGGCGAAGAAGACAGCCGTCAAGGCTGCTGAGCCGGAGGCTAGTTCGCCCAAGGCCGCACGTCGGAGCCGCAAGAAGGCAACTGCCAAGAAGGCGGGCGCGGCCGCTGGTGCCGGAACTCTCGGCGCCGAAGCGGCCACGAAGGCCCTGAAGGGCGCCGAGGACGGCGTCGACATGGAGGTAGCCGCCGCGGTCGAGCAGGAGGCGGAGGCTGATCTCAAGGTTGCGCTCAAGGATCTGAAGAAGGAGGCCGGCGATTCGTCGGGCAAGGGCGGCGAGAAGTCCGGCACCGAGGTCCTCGTGCTGTCCGATGCCGATGAAACCGACGAGCCGGTGCAGACCGTAACGGTCGCCGGCGCCACGGCCGATCCGGTCAAGGACTACCTGAAGCAGATCGGCAAGGTCCCGCTGCTCAACGCTGAGCAGGAGGTTGTGCTGGCCAAGCGGATCGAGGCGGGGCTGTTCGCCGAGGAGAAGCTCGGCGATACCGCGGTCACGGACAAGTTGACACAGGATCAGGAGTACGAGCTGGAGCAGCTGGTCCGCGTCGGGCAGCGGGCGAAGAACCATCTGCTGGAGGCCAACCTGCGCCTGGTGGTGTCGCTGGCCAAACGCTACACCGGGCGCGGCATGCTGTTCCTGGACCTGATCCAGGAGGGCAACCTGGGCCTGATCCGCGCGGTTGAGAAGTTCGACTACAAGAAGGGCTACAAGTTCTCCACCTACGCCACCTGGTGGATCCGTCAGGCGATCACCCGAGCCATGGCCGACCAGGCCCGCACTATCCGTATCCCGGTGCACATGGTCGAGGTCATCAACAAACTCGCGCGCGTGCAGCGGCAGATGCTGCAGGACCTCGGCCGGGAGCCCACTCCGGAGGAGTTGGCCCTGGAACTGGACATGACTCCCGAGAAGATCGTCGAGGTGCAGAAGTACGGCCGCGAGCCGATCTCCCTGCACACCCCGCTGGGCGAGGACGGCGACAGCGCGTTCGGCGACCTGATCGAGGACTCCGAGGCGATCGTCCCGGCGGACGCGGTGTCGTTCACCCTGTTGCAGGAGCAACTCGACCAGGTGCTGGTGACGTTGTCGGATCGTGAAGCGGGTGTGGTGCGCATGCGCTTCGGACTCACCGATGGCCAGCCCAAGACGCTGGACGAGATCGGCAAGGTCTACGGTGTCACCCGCGAACGTATCCGCCAGATCGAGTCAAAGACCATGTCGAAACTGCGCCACCCGAGCCGGTCCCAGGTCCTGCGCGACTATCTGGAGTGAGAGTCTGCTGTCTCGCCGGTCGGCGTCAACGCGCCTCGCCGCCATCCGCGGCCGAACTCGCCATCCGCAGGGTGCGCCAGGCGCCCGATGCGACCAGCAGTGAGATCGCCGTTCCCATGATGAGGTCGGGCACCGCTGAACCGGTGATTGCGACCAGGGCCCCGGCTGCGATCAGGCCGGCGTTGGCGAGGGTGTCGTTGATGCTGAAGATCCAACTGGCCCGCAGGTGCACGCCGTCGCGCCGATGGGGCGCGACTAGCACCACCGAGGCCGTGTTCGCAGCCAGCGCCAGAGCGCCGGTCACCATGATCGCCGCGGACAGCGGCTCGCTGCCGGACACCGACCTGCGAGCCACTTCCACCAGCACCAAGAGTGCCAAGGCCAGTTGAAACCACCCGCTCACCATGGCGGCCCGTCGTTGGGCTGCCAAGGTGCCGCCCACCGCGGCGAGGGCGATCCCGTACACGGAGGCGTCGGCGAGCATGTCGATCGAATCGGCGAGCAGGCCGGCGGACTGCGCCCACAACCCGACTACAAGTTCCACGACGAACATCGCTGCGTTGATCGCCAGCACGATCCACAGCACACGCCGGTCGTCGCCTTCGTCCGCGACTGCCGACCGGTCCTGCGGTGCCGGCCCGCTGCTCGCCACCTGGGCTTTCATCCGCAGTGGGGTCAGTGCCGCGAGGAGGGGATCCGCGTGGCCGTCATGCAGCACCGCGACGGTGCGTTCCACAAGATCGCAGCGGATGTCGTCCACCTGCGGCAACGGGGACAATGCCATGCGCACCAACTGCTCGTCGGCCGGGCAGTCCATCCCCGGAATCCGCAAGACGGTGCGGTTGACGGACTGGCCCACGCCACCATTGTCCACCTGAGCCGATCAGCAGACACGGATCCGGTCCGACTGGGAGCGGTCGGGGGTGGGGGTCTTCAGTTTGCCGCTGCCGGCTGTTGACATGCGACACGAGAGGCCTCCCTGGGTGGCTTCCTCGCCCGCGGCCTAGGGGGCCGGGGTTGCTGGATCGTCGCGGTGTACGACCCAGCGCGCATATCGCTGCACCTCGGCGAGTTGGGCGTCGGACAGGCGGGGACTGGTCACCAACGCCACGGACTCGCCGTCGGATTCGGGCTGTGGGGGAGCCGGGTAGGGCCGCGGCGCTGCTCCTGTTGCGGCACGCAGAGCGGAGTCCAGTTCAGCGGCGGCGGCACGCACCCGGTGCTCGTCGGCCGCAAGTTCCCGTTCTATCGGGCCGGCAGCCGCCAGGAACATCGGGGCTGCGCGACTATGGGCGTCGATGCCGGCGTTGTTGAGGCTGACGAGCGTCGAGCGGGCATCCGCGGGATTCGCCTGCCTGTGCAGATGGCCACGGCGCTCCAGCCGCTGAAGCGCCGTCGAGACGGTGTTCTGCCGCATCCCGGTGAGGGCTGACAACCGTCCCGGGGTCATCGGCCCCCAACCGCGCAGCATCGAGTACAGGCCGAAGTCGTCTGCGTTGAGTCCCGAACCGGCCAGCGCTGCGTCGAGCATGCTGGCGGTCAGGTGGCCGAGCAGCCAGACGTCGAACAGCACCGATGTGCGAGGCTCCTGCGCTGTGGACCGTTCCGGGCCATCGCCGTGGGCTGGGAGTTGCACCTGTCCGGTGGAGTTCATCGGGCCACCGCCGTGGCGACCGCGCCGGCGGCGTTGTCCCGGTTCGGCGGGGGCTGTGGAGCCGCCCGACGGCTGCGGATGAGCCGCACGACCCGGAATGCGATCCCGACCGACAGGGCCACACCGGCCGCCCATCCCGATGTCGTCTTCACGCTCGCCGCCAGCGACATCCAGGCGACCGCTCCGTCGGGAAGCGACCCCTGCCCGGCAAGGAAGACCCAGGCGAACCCGTTCTCCACGTAGTCGGCCACCATGCCCGCCGCGGGTACCAGGATCAGCCACAGCCGTTGTCGGGAGTGAGACTGCAGCCAGGGTGACCACACCGCCAGCAGCGCTACGGCGAAGAACACCGCTGCAACAAGCGGGTAGAGCAGGTCCAGCACCTGCAGGTCTCGGTAGGCGGCCAGACCTGCGGCGCCGCATGCCTCGCCGAAAGCGGCCACCTCGGCGGGCGTGTAGGCGAAGCGGGTGTCCAGCGGCGGCTGCCCGCAGGCCTGTGCGACCCGTGGAATGACCACGCCGAACATCAGTGCCGCTGCAGCTGCGAATGCAGCCCCTGCGGACAGGAGCCAGCGCATCAGGGGGCTTCGGGTGGTCGGTTCCGGTCTCGAGTGGTTGGTGGGCATACCCGCAATATATATCAATCACGATGTGAACTGCAACGCAAGTAGTGTAAATGTTCCGCGAGGTCGTTCCTCGATTCACCCGTGTTGTGCAGGTACGCCTGACGGCGGTGCCCTGGCGCAGTCCATGCGCCTGGACCGTGCGTGAGCACGACGAACCTCGCGAACCCGACAGTCGGGGACGTCAGCAGGTGGACGGCATCGCCCTGAGTGCTGCGACGTCGCCAGCACCCCAGCCGGGGGTGTTGGGCACCGTCGGATTCATGATCTGTGCGGGATCGTTGACGTGGTTCAGCCCCAGCGCGTGGCCGATCTCGTGGGCGTAGAGGTTCTGACGCACCTTCACCCGCCCGACCGAGGCGCCGAGAAGGCTGCTGCCGTTGAACTGGATCGTCGCATCCGTGAATGGCGATCCGTCCTGCGGGCGCGGGATGGTCACGCCGGACGGCGTGATGCCGCCGATGGCACCCACGTGGTCCAGCATCTGGATGACGAGGTCGGCGCCGGATCTGACCTCCACGAACCGGTACTTGGCCAGCGGCTCGATGGAATCGAAGATGCCGCGCAGCAGCTGGACCTCCGTCTGGGGGTCGCCGCCCAACTGGGCGGTGGGGCCGGGGTCGAAGGACCATTTGATCTCACATTGCCGCCATGCACCCTTGCCCTGGTCAAAAGATCCCGCGCTTCCGGCGCCACTGGTCGGGTATGCGATTGCGGGAGGCTTCGCCGGGGTAGTCGGTGTCGCGCTGGGGCTGGGCGAGGCGGTTGGCGGAGCGTTTGGCGGAACCGTCGGCTGGGCCGGCGTCGTCGGCTTGGCGCTCGACGGAGCAGTGGGCAGGGGAGTCGCCTTGGAGCCCTTCTCCGGGGCATTCACCCCGGGCACCGGGTGGTGGCGGTGCCCCTTCTTGTAGTAGCGCAGCTTGACGTGCACACCGTGCTCGGGATTCACCAGGGCACGAGCCTTGTGGGCCTTGAACTGCGTCCCCCCGGCCTTCACGGGTTTGCCCACCACGTAGTAGTGGCCGGGCTGCTCGCAGTAGTCGAAGAGATGCTTCTTGCCGACAGTCACCCGCCTGCGGTCCGACAGCCTCTTGTTGGGGTTCTTCGGCTTGGCGAAGCGGGCAGTGCGCCTCTTGACCGTGACCGTGACGCGGGTCCCCGTCGGCAGGCCGCGCAGGCTGACCTTGATGACGCCCGCCCGGTGCGCCTTGGGCTTGCGCCCGGGGACGAAGGAGTACTCGAGGTTCGCTGCGGAGTGGACGCAGACCTGCGGCCCCGCGACCGGCTCGGGGTCTGCTCCGGCCGTTGACGGCACTAGAACGCCGGCCAACAGCGACACGACAGCGCCGCCGAGCGCAACCGCCTCGATCCTTCTCATCCCGGACCTCCCTCGAGCATTCCCCGACCGTAGTTGGCCGCAGGGCCGGAGTCGCTCCGAACACCGCTCTGCTGGCCCACCGCAACGGTGTCGCCGAGTTCGACCCCACCCGCACCGACACGAAGATGCCATCGCGGCCGAGCGCGCATGCTCCACGTGCGGGAATCGTGCAACTCGTGGTGTGCTGTCGGAATGGGAAACGAGCCGCCGCCGACTCCGCTGATCGAGGACCTCGCGCTGGTGTCCGATTGCCATATGGCAGCTCTGGTAAGCCGCGACCTGCAGGTCGTGTGGATGTGCAGCCCCCGATTCGACTCGCCATCGGTGTTCGGGAGTCTGCTCGATCCTGAGGCTGGGCACAGCGGCATCTCCGTTTCCGGAGTCGTCCACTCAGAGCGCCGCTATGTCGAAGACACCCTGGTGGTGCAGACGGGACCGGGGGATCTGGGAGATCCGCGGGGAGCCGCGCCGCTTCCTGCACTCTGAACTCATGTGCTGGGTTGCGCTGGACCGCGCGCAGCGGATGACCGGCCTGCTCGAGCCGGACGACGGCGGGCGACGGTGGCGGACGGAGGCAGACGCCATCCGTGAGACTCTGCTGGCGGACGGCTGGAACAGCCGGGTCGGTGCCTTCACGCAGTACCTGGGCGGGGAAGAACTGGACGCCGCCGCACTGATGATCCCGCTGGTGGGTTTCCTGCCGCCCACTCACCCCAAAGTGCGCTCAACCATCGACGCCATCGAGCGGCAGTTGGTCGACGAGCGGGGGCTGGTGCGCCGCTACATCCCGGACGAAGGTGTGGACGGTGTCGCCGGGGGAGAGGGGTCCTTCCTGATCTGCACCTTCTGGTTGTCGCAAGCACTTGCCGCGGCCGGGGAGGTGGAGCGCGCGAAACGCTATTTCGACCGCGCCTGCGGCTACGCCAACGACCTGGGGCTGTTGGCAGAGGAGGTGGACACCGGCACCGGCCGCCTGCTGGGCAACTTCCCGCAGGCCTTCAGCCACGTCGGTCTGGTGCACGCTGCTCGGGAGCTGGACCGCGCCCAGTCGGCCGCTGTGGCTGGCTGAGGCACCGATCGGGAATGCTAGAGGAGTGGACCCCAGCCCTGACCAGCGCCGCGCGGACTCCGATATCAACCGGGAACTGTGGCGCATCGTCAACGCGCAATACACCGATGGCCAGGCTGACGCGAAGTGGGCGGCGCAGGACATCGGTTGGGGCATCTTCGAAATACCGGAGCCGCAGGTCGATGTGCTCGGCGACGTGGCCGGCCTCGACGTCGTGGAACTCGGCTGCGGCACCGCCTACTTCTCCGCCTGGCTGGCGCAACGCGGCGCCCGCCCCGTCGGTGTGGATGTCAGCCCCGCCCAACTCGCCACGGCCCGCCGCTGTCAGCAGCGCCACGGGCTCCAGTTCCCGCTGGTGGAGGCGGACGCGACATCGGTCCCGCTGCCGGACTCGTCGTTCGACCTCGCGCTCAGCGAGTACGGGGCGAGCCTGTGGTGCGACCCCGACGGCTGGATCGGCGAGGCGGCGCGGCTGCTGCGCCCGGGAGGGCGGCTCATCTTCCTGACCAACAGTGTCCTGGTCACGATGTGTGTGCCGGCTGACGAAGGTGTGGCCACCAGGACACTGGCAAGAGGGCAGCGGGAGGTCCGACGCATCCATTGGTCCGACGGCGGCGTCGAATTCCATGCCGGCCACGGCGAGACGATCGCGGTCCTGCGCCGGCACGGGTTCGCGGTGGAGGCGCTGCAGGAGATGTACGCCCCCGCCGGTGCCGCCCGGCACAGCTACTATGAGATCGCCGACCCCCGGTGGGCCGATCGGTGGCCCGTGGAGGATCTGTGGGTCGCTCGCAAGCGGAACACGGTGGCCCTGCGTCCGTAGCCACCGCCGGTTGCCGTCGTTCGCGGCCATCCGCGAATCACGCGGCTTGCCGGAATCGCTCCAAGCCTTGATTCCATCAACACTTGGGATAGGCTCAAGAGCCGTGACCAGCGATACCGCCGACCTGCTGCGTCAGCATGGTGTGCGGGTCACCGCCCAGCGGTTGGCTGTGCACCGGGCCGTTTCCCAGCAGCCCCACTCCACCGCCGACGGGGTGGCCGAAGCCGTCAGGGCCGACATAGGCGCCATCTCTCATCAAGCCGTCTACGACGCGCTTGCCGCGTTGGTGGACGCCGGCCTCATGCGGCGGATCCAGCCTGCCGGCTCCCCGGCGCGTTTCGAGGACAGGGTGCGCGACAACCATCACCACATGATCTGCCGCGGCTGCGGCCGCATGGTCGATGTCGACTGCGCCGTCGGCTCCTCCCCCTGCCTCAGCGTCCTGGACGACCGGGGGTACGAGATCGAAGAGGCCGAAGTTGTCTACTGGGGCCGTTGCCCAGCCTGCCAGGACGTCCACGAACACCAACCGATCCAGCGATCACACAGCAACGACGCCGTTGCACCAGGAGGAGGAAACAACAGATGACAGACGAGAGCGGTTGCCCCGTCACCGGAGCAGGGCGAGAGACGGTCACCGGACCCACGGAACGCGACTGGTGGCCCAACCAGTTGAACCTGGCGCTGCTGGGTCAGGGCAACCCCTTGGCCGATCCCATGGCTGCGGGGTTCGACTACGCGGAGGAGTTCCAGTCTCTCGACGTCGAAGCCGTTCGGGCCGACCTCACCGCACTGATGACCGACTCCCAGGACTGGTGGCCCGCCGACTACGGCCACTACGGGCCAATGTTCATCCGCATGACCTGGCACAGTGCAGGCTCGTACCGCATCAGCGACGGCCGCGGCGGTGCCTCCACCGGTTCCCAGCGCTTCGCACCGCTGAACAGCTGGCCGGACAACGCCAATCTGGACAAGGCCCGGCGGCTGCTGTGGCCGATCAAGAAGAAGTACGGCAACAAGCTCTCATGGGCCGACCTGTTGATCCTGGCCGGCAATGTCGCGCTGGAGTCCATGGGGTTCGAGACGTTCGGCTTCGGGGGCGGCCGCGAGGACGTCTGGGAGCCGGTGGCGGTCAACTGGGGCGCAGAGCGCGAATGGCTCGGCGATGAGCGCTATTCCGGTGACCGCGATCTGGCCAACCCGCTCGCCGCGGTTCAGATGGGCCTCATCTACGTCAACCCGGAAGGGCCCAACGGCAACCCGGATCCGTTGGCGGCGGCGCGCGATATCCGCGAAACGTTCGCCCGCATGGCGATGAACGACGAGGAGACCGTGGCGCTGGTCGCCGGCGGACACACCTTCGGCAAGAACCACGGCGCGGCCGATCCCGACAAGTACGTGGGCCCGGAGCCGGAGGCCGCACCGCTTCAGGAGATGGGCCTGGGCTGGAAGAACTCCTACGGCACCGGAAGCGGCGATGACACCATCACCAGCGGGTTGGAGGGCCCTTGGACGCCGACGCCGACCCAGTGGGACAACTCCTACTTCGAGACCCTGTTCGGCTACGAGTGGGAGTTGACCAAGAGCCCCGCAGGCGCCTACCAGTGGAAGCCGAAGGATCCGGCAGCGTCGGATGCGGTGCCGAAGGCTCATGATCCGTCCCAGAAGGTCGCCCCGGTCATGCTCACCACCGACCTCTCCCTGCGGATGGACCCGATCTACGAGCCGATCTCGCGGCGCTTCATGGAGAACCCCGATGAGTTCGCCGACGCGTTCGCGCGGGCCTGGTTCAAGCTGACCCATCGCGACATGGGGCCGATCTCGCGCTACCTCGGTCCGCTCGTGCCTTCCGAGGAACTGATCTGGCAGGATCCGATCCCCGCGGCGGACCACGAACTGGTGGATGCCGACGATATCGCCGCGCTGAAGGATCAGATCCTGACCTCTGGGCTGTCGGTCTCGCAACTGGTCTCCACCGCCTGGGCGGCGGCATCGACCTACCGCGACAGCGACAAGCGCGGCGGCGCCAACGGCGCGCGGATTCGGCTGGCCCCGCAGCGGGAATGGGAGGTCAACAGTCCAGACGAGTTGGCCAGCGTGCTGGGAACCCTGGAAGGGATCCAGCATCGGTTCAACGACTCGCAGTCCGGTGGCAAGAAAGTGTCCCTGGCCGATGTGATCGTGCTGGGCGGCTGCGCAGCCGTGGAGAAGGCGGCCAAGGACGCCGGGCACGACGTCCAGGTGCCGTTCACCCCCGGGCGCACCGACGCCTCACAGGACCAGACCGATGTGGACTCCTTCGCAGCGCTCGAGCCGACCGCCGACGGCTTCCGCAACTACCTGGGCAAGGGAGCGCATATGCCGGCAGAGCACATGCTCGTGGATCGGGCGAACCTGTTGTCGCTGACCGCGCCCGAGATGACCGCCCTCGTCGGCGGTCTGCGGGTGCTCCGGGCCGACTACGGCAAGTCCGACAATGGCGTGCTGACCGACCGGACCGAGACGTTGACGAACGACTTCTTCGTCAACATCGTGGACATGGGCACCGTCTGGGAGCCGACGTCGGAGGACGCGGAGACCTTCAACGGCCGCGACCGGCAGTCCGGACAGGTCAAGTGGAGCGGCACCCGGGTGGACCTGGCCTTCGGATCGAACTCGATCCTCCGGTCGCTGTGTGAGGTCTACGCGTGCGACGACGCCGAGGCCGGCTTCGTGGCCGACTTCGTGGCCGCGTGGGACAAGGTGATGAACCTCGACCGGTTCGACATCAACTGAGCCGCGCTTACACAAGGAG
>JAQAZZ010000009.1:0-4179 GCA_032127075.1 Micrococcales bacterium
CCCTTCGGCCATCAGGGACGCCGGGTACTCCACATACGCGGGCACATAGAGGTCATAGATGATCCGCGCCGCCGCAGAGTGCAGACCCAGAGCGACATCCACCCGCTGCGGCTGGGTGAGCACCACGTCCGCCCCTGCGGCGAACCGGCGCATGATCGGCGCCGAGGGCCGGCCGAAGGTGGTGACCGGGACTCCGAGATCGGTGTCGGGGCGCTGCGGCAACGCCAAAGTCACCAGGGCGCCGACGGTTAGAAGCTCCCTGGCCAGGTTCAGCGCTCTGATCGCCGGGCCGGCCATCCTGCGACCGGGCTGCTCGGAACTGATCACGACGATCCTGGTCCCGGCCAGGGGCCGGGCGGCTGAGCCGGTCATGCCGATCCCCGCCACCGCGGGCGGCACGGACCGCCCGCGGCGTCGCACACGGGGGTACCGGTCACGCGGCGACTCATGAACCCTCCGTCCCTCAGCCGACCCGAGCATAGCCATTCGCTGCGCCTCAGATCGCTGTCAGCGCACCGGCCACCGCAGCCGTGCCGACGGCCTGCCCCGGACGACGCGCGGAGGGCCAGCTGCCCACCGGACCGGCGGGGTGTCGGATAATGGCTCGATGAGCGCAACCGTGGAACCCTCAGCCGATGTGTCCCCACTGGCCAAGCTGGGCGAGCGGACCCGTGTCTGGCATCTGGCCCAAGTTCGGGAGGACGCCCACGTCGGCGCCGACTGCACCATCGGGCGGGGCGCGTACATCGGCCCGAGCGTGGTGATGGGGGACAACTGCAAGGTCCAGAACTACGCGCTCGTGTACGAACCCGCACGTGTCGGCGACGGCGTGTTCATCGGACCCGCAGTGGTGCTGACCAACGACCACAACCCCCGGGCCGTGAACCCGGACGGCTCGGTCAAGTCGGGAGCGGACTGGGAACAGGTGGGCGTGACGCTCTCCGAGGGCGCCGCAATCGGCGCGCGCTCAGTGTGCGTAGCCCCGGTGACGATCGGCCGGTGGGCGCTGGTGGCCGCGGGCGCCGTAGTGGTCGATGACGTCCCCGACTTCGCGCTGGTGGCGGGCGTACCGGCCCGACGGCTCGGTTGGGTGGGTCACGAGGGCCGACGGCTCGAACGTGGCGGCGAAGGCCTGTGGCGCTGCCCTGCCAGCGGCAGGCTCTATCGTGAGGACGGCGAAACCCTCACTCCGCTGCCAGAAGAGGAGCCTTCATGATCCCCGCCGCCCAGCCGCTGATCGGCGCCGAGGAGCGGGAGGCGGTGGACGCCGTGCTGCGCTCCGGCATGATCGCCCAGGGCCCCCAGGTCGCGGCCTTCGAGCAAGAGTTCTCCGCCGTTGTAGCCGGCAGGGAATGTGTCGCGGTGAACTCCGGAACCAGTGCGCTGCACCTTGCGCTGCTGGCCATGGGCGTCGGGCCGGGTGATGAGGTGATCGTTCCGAGTTTCACCTTCGCCGCCACGGCCAACGCGGTCGCCGTCACGGGCGCGACCCCGGTCTTTGTGGACATCGACCCGCTGTACTTCGCCTTGGATCCCGACGCCATGAGGGCGGCCATCTCACCGCGGACCAAGGCGGTCATCCCGGTGCACCTGTACGGGCATCCCGCGGCAATGCCGGTGATCAACGAGATCGCCGAATCCGCCGGCATTCGGGTACTCGAGGACGCCGCCCAAGCCCACGCGGCTTCTCTGGACGGCCGCCCCGCCGGAGCGTGGGGAACCGCCGCAGCCTTCTCCTTCTATCCGACGAAGAACATGACGTCGGGAGAGGGCGGGATGGTCGTGACCGCTGACGCCGAACTGGCCCGCACCGTACGGCTCCTGCGAAACCAGGGGATGGAGAAGCGGTATCACAACGAGCTCCCGGGGCTGAACAACCGCATGACCGACGTGCATGCGGCTATTGGCCGGGTCCAGTTGGGCAAACTGGCCGAGTGGACGCGACAACGCCGGCAGAACGCCAAGTTCCTCGACGCCAACCTGCGCGGCGTGGAGATCCCCGCAGTCGCCGCGGGGGCGACGCACGTGTACCACCAGTACACGATCCGGGTGCCCGGCGACCGTGACGCATTCGCCGCCGCCCTCGCCGACGCCGGTGTCGGCACCGGTGTCTACTACCCCGTTCCGGTGCACCGCCTGCCCGCCTACGGCCTGGACCTCGGACTCCCGGCCACTGAGTCGGCGGCAGCGCAGGTCATCTCACTGCCGGTGCATCCGGCGCTGAGCCAGGACGATCTCGAAACAATCGTGAGCGCGGTCAACCGCGTGGCAGGGGGAAGTTGATGACACGTCTGCGGGCCGCTCTGATCGGGCTGGGCATGATGGGGCGGCACCACGCACGAGTGCTGGGCAGCCTCCCCGACGTCGAATTGGTCGGAGTCGCCGATCCGCTGGGCGACCCCCACGGGGCAGCCGCCGGCAGGACGATCCATCGCGACGTCGGGGAGCTCATTGGGCTGGGTATCGACTACTGCGTGGTGGCGGTGCCGACGGCATATCACTACGACATCGCCATGGAACTCGCCGACGCGGGTGTCCACGCATTGATGGAGAAACCCCTGGCCGCGAACATCGCCGAGGCAGCCAAGATCGTCGCCGCGTTCGACAGCGCGGGACTTGTCGGCGGGGTGGGCCACATCGAGCGCTACAACCCGGCGCTGCAGCAGGCCCGAACGCGGCTGGCGCACGGCGACCTGGGCGAGATCTATCAGGTGAGCACCCGCCGGGTCGGACCCTTCCCGGCGCGCATCGCCGACGTCGGAGTGGTCAAAGACCTCGGCACGCATGACATAGACCTGACGGCCTGGGTGACCCAGCAGCCCTACACCTCGGTGTCGGCCCGGACCGCCCACCGATCCGGGCGGCCCCACGAGGACCTCGTGGCGATCACCGGCCAGCTGGCGCAAGGCGCCGTCGCCAACCACCTGGTCAACTGGCTCACCCCGATGAAGGAGCGCGTGACCGTCATCACCGGGGAGAAAGGCGCGTTCGTCGCCGACACCCTCAGCGCCGACCTGACCTTCCACGCCAACGCCTCGGTGCCCACTGAGTGGTCCCACCTCGCCGGATTCCGGGGTGTGTCGGAGGGCGATATGATCCGCTACTCCTTCGCCAAGCCGGAGCCGCTGCGGACCGAGCACGAACAGTTCGCCCGGGCAGTCCGGGGCGAGGACGCCGCGATCGTGACTCTCCGGGAAGGTGCACGAACGTTGGCTGTGGCGGAGGCGGTGCTGGAGTCTGCGGCAACCGGATCAGTCGTACCCGTGGTGGGCTGACTCGGCGCCCCCGAGATCCCTCACGCCCGCCCCCGAAGCGGGCCTCGTCGTTGCCTCACCCCCCAAACCCGCCGTGGCATCATGGGGCCATGCCGGCGGACAAACCCCATGTGGTCCTGGTCTGCTGGGGATTCCCCCCGTTCCGGGGGTCCGGGGTGTTCCGGCCCCTGGCCCTGGCCAACGGCCTGGCAGCGGCGGGCGCCGATGTCACCGTCATCACCGCCACGCGTGAAGTCTTCGTCGTCCACTACGGCGCCGACCCATCCTTGGAGAAGCAGCTAGACGCCGCGATCGAGGTGGTGCGTGTCCCGTTCTACCCGCCGCGTGCCTGGCCGCTCATCAACGATTGGCCGCGGCGGCGCATCACGGCCCCGAAGAAGTGGGCAGCCCAACACGACCCAGCCACCGACTATTTCCCCGAGAAGGTCTACGCATCCTGGCTGCCCCGGGCGACAGAGGCCGTGTACGAGGTGCACCAGCAGCGACCCATCTCGTTGCTGCTCGGCTCGGGCGGGCCGTACGTCGATGACGAGGCGGCGTCGCAGGTCGCGGGCAGTTGGGGAATCCCGTTGGTCCTGGACGACAGGGACTCCTTCCTCGCCGATGTGTTCACCGGTGAGCCGAAGGACTCCTACGCAGACCGGGAGCCGTTCTTCACGGAGTGGATGGCGCATTGCGCCGAGATGTGGTTCGTCAACCCGCCCTTGGTCGAATGGCATCGGCAGCGCTTCCCCGAGTACGCCGACCGGTTCCACGTCGTGGAAAACGGCTGGGACGCCGGAGTCGTGGACGCCGCGGCGATCACACCAGCGGCCCACAGTCCGCTGCGGGCGGGATACGTCGGCCTGGTCCCCACCAACTTCCCCATGACACCGGTGCTGAACGCCTGGCAACGGGTCGCCGC
>JAQAZZ010000010.1:0-2615 GCA_032127075.1 Micrococcales bacterium
CTGGAGCGAAGGTGTCAGCGGTATGGCGCCGGGCGGGGCCCGCCTGCTGCTCATTCCCGCGGAACTGGCCTACGGCAAGGCTGGCGCACCCCCGGCCATCGCCCCCAACGAGGACTTGGCATTCATCGTGGAACTCGACGATGTGGGGTCTTCCGCCGCCGTTGACCCCGCCGGTCCCTGACCCTGGGTGATCCCATCCACACTGTCGGCGAGGATCTCCGATCGGAATGTCCGTTTGGACCGTGATGCCCAGTGACGGCCACACGATCGGAGTAAGCCCGCCCCTCTCAACGGGCGTCGGCCTTGGATCGGCGCAATGCTTCCGATGACACCACCGTTGCGGCGGTGGGAGGCAGGAGGCACGTGCGATGACCACCATCAAAGCGACCTGCCCGTCCTGCGGCGACGTTGATCTGAAGCCCAAGGAGATCCACGTGGTGCTCGCCCCTGCGGCCGGGTGGGCGACCTACCAGTTCGTCTGCCCCAGCTGCGAGGACGAGATCACCAAGAGCGCCGACGACGAGGTGGTCACCCTGCTGCGGGGCGCCGGGGTCACCGTCGAGCGGGTGCATGTACCCGCAGAAGCACTCGAACTGCATTTCGGCGCGCCCATCGGCCATGACGACCTCATCGATTTCGGCCTCAGGCTCCGCTCCACCGACCGGCTGGTCGAAATCCTGGCCACGGAAACTTCCAGCGGCCGCTGACCGCACCGTTGCGCCGTTCGCCCGCACGCTGGTTGCTCCACCACAACTGCGCGCTACTCTGGTGTGGTCCCGGCGACGGGGCGAGCGGTTAGGGTCACGGCTGGAGGACTGCGACGATGCGTTTCCCACAAGGAGCCGAATGGCTCATCATCCTGGTTGTCATCCTGCTGCTGTTCGGCGCCAAACGCCTGCCCGATGCTGCCCGTGGCCTGGGCAGGTCATTGCGGATCCTGAAGGCGGAGACCAAGGGGCTGCATCTAGACGGCGACGGAACCGCCGACCAACTGCCCAACGCCGCGGGACGGGAGCAACTGCCGCCCGCCGACGCACCGGGCCGGACCGACGCGGAATCAGGCGAGACCGAGCCGGAGAGTGCCGACACCACCAAGCCGCCGGCTTGATCCGTACCGCTGTGCGCGATCGCAAGAAGTCGCCTGACGGTGCGATGCCGCTGGCCGATCACCTCCGCGAACTGCGCGGGCGGCTCGTGCGCAGCCTGTTGGGCATTTCGGCCGGCGCCGTGGTCGCGTGGTTCTACTACGACACGATCTTCACCTGGATCTCGCAGCCGTTCCTCTCGGTTGTGGCGCAGGCCCAGGCGGATGGCCGCAACGTCCAACTGGCCCTCACCGGCGTAGCCGACCCCTTCGTGCTGCAGCTGCAGGTCGTTGTCGTGTCGGGGATTGTCCTGGCGTCACCGATCTGGCTGTACCAGGTATGGCGCTTCGTCACGCCGGGCCTGCACCGGCACGAGCGGCGATGGTCCGTCGCAGTCGTCGCGGTGGCCACGCCGTTGTTCATCGCGGGCGCGGCACTGGCCTACGCCTTCATGCCCAACGCGTTGGCCTTCCTGCTCGACTTCACCCCGGACAAGGTCAGCAACATCGTTGACGTATCCCGCTACGTCAGTTTCTTCCTGAACACCGTGCTGGTGTTCGGTGTCGGTTTCCTGCTGCCGCTGTTCGCGCTGCTGATGAACCTGGCCGGGGTGCTGCCCGCCAGCACCCTGATCGCCGCGTGGCGCTGGATCCTCGTGGGGATCTTCGTCTTCGCCGCGGTGGCCACTCCCGACGGCAATCCCGTGACGATGACCGTGCTTGCGCTGCCGATCATGGCGCTGCTGACTGCGGTGATGGGAATCGCCTGGCTGAACGACCGGCGCAAGCGCCGGCGTGCCGCGGCGGCGGCGGTCGCCGACGATGAGCTCAGCCCGATCGATTCACCCACCCCGATCGACTGACCCCCGCCGGGTCTCTCGGTGCGGCGGGGGCGGCGACTAACCTGCAGCCATGGCGCACAAGGTCGCGGTACTGGTCAACCCGGCATCGGGCAAGGGCAAGGGCGGGAAGTCGGCGCCGAAGGTCGCCGCACTCCTGCACCGCAAGGGTGTCGATGCCGCCCTGATCGTCGCGGGTTCAGCGGCGGAGGGCCTGGCCATGACCCGTGCGGCGGTCGCCGAAGGCGTCGACGCCGTCGTGGCCGCGGGCGGGGACGGCACGGTGAACCTGGCCGTCCAAGCGGTGGCGGGCACTTCGACCCCGCTGGCGATCGTCCCGCTGGGCACGGGGAACGACAACGCGCAGCACCTGGGCCTCCCCAAGGAAGACATCGAAGCCGCGGTCGAAGCAGTCGCCCGCTTCACGGTCCGCACCATCGACGTCGGTCGTGTGACGACGGCCGACGGTGCTGAGCGCTGGTTCATGGGCGTGCTGTCGAGCGGTTTCGACTCCTGCGTCAACGAAACGGCCAACAGACTCCGCTGGCCCAAGGGGGAGGCGCGCTACATCGTGGCGATCCTGAAGGAACTGCGCACTTTCACAGCGGTGCCCTACGTGGTCACCATCGACGGGGAGGAGATCCGGGACAACGGGATGCTCGTCGCGGTCGGCAACGGCACGTCGTACGGCG
>JAQAZZ010000011.1:0-3425 GCA_032127075.1 Micrococcales bacterium
GTTGTGCTGGTGATCCTCCTGATTGTGTACCGGAGTCCGATCCTGCCGTTCTTCGTTCTGCTGTCCTCGGTCCTGGCACTGGGGGTCGCGTCGGCGGTGATCTACGCGCTCGCGGTCAACGACGTCATCACCCTCAACGGACAGGCCCAGGGAATCTTGAGCATCCTGGTCATCGGTGCGGCCACGGACTATGCGCTGTTGCTCGTCGCTCGCTACCGGGAAGAACTGCGCCGCCACGAGTCGAAGTACGAAGCCATGCGAACAGCCTGGCGCGGGGTGGTGGAACCGATCCTCGCCAGCGGCGGCACGGTGATCATCGGTGTCCTGGTGCTCCTGCTCAGCGATCTCAAAGCCAACCAGGTTCTCGGCCCCGTGGCCGCCATCGGCATCGCCTTCGCGATGCTGGCGGGCCTGACGTTCCTGCCCACGATCCTGGTGTTGCTGGGCCGGGGCGCCTTCTGGCCCTTCCGCCCGGGGTACGGTACGCCCGGCCACGAGACGTCCGGGCTGTGGGCGGGCGTGGCCCGTTTCGTCGGGAGGCGCTACCGCGCGGTGTGGATCACGGTCGCGGTGGCCTTGGTGGGACTCGCGGCGTTCCTGCCGTCGTTCAAGGCCGACGGTGTTCCGTCGTCGGACTTCTTCACGACATCGGTGGAATCCACCACGACCCAGGACGCCCTCGAGCGGCACTTCCCCGCTGGCTCCGGCAGCGAGACCATCGTCATCACTCCGCAGGACACGGTGGCCGACGCCACCCGCACGATCCAACAGACGCCCGGGGTCTCCCAGGTGATCCCACAGACCGAAGGTGCGCAGACCGGTCCGCCCGGATCCGGCGAACCGAAGGTCGTCGACGGCGAGGTGCTGCTGAACGTCACCCTGTCGGATGCCTCGGACTCGCTGGCGGCCGAGGAGACCGTGGCCCTGCTGCGAGCCGAGCTCGACGCAGTGTCGCCCGACGCCTTGGTGGGAGGACCCACCGCGGCGCAGTACGACACCGTCGAAACGGCCAAGCAGGACGTTCGCAAGATCATCCCCATCGTGCTGATCGTCATCCTGCTCGTGCTGATGCTGCTGCTTCGCGCGGTTGTCGGCCCGATCATGCTCATCGGCACAGTGGTGGTGTCCTTCGCGGCCACGCTCGGGCTCGGGGCGATCGTCTTCAACTCCATCCTCGAGCTCCCTGGCGCCGACCCGTCGGTACCGCTGTTCGCCTTCGTCTTCCTGGTCGCGTTGGGGATCGACTACAACATCTTCCTGATGACCCGCGCCCGGGAGGAGACGATCAACCACGGGACCTGGTCGGGCATGCTGCGCGCCCTGGCGGTCACCGGTGGGGTCATCACAAGTGCGGGACTCGTGCTGGCAGCAACCTTCGGGGCGCTTGCGGTGCTGCCCCTGCTGTTCCTGTTCCAGTTGGCGTTCCTGGTCAGCGTGGGCGTGCTGATCGACACCTTCATCGTCCGGTCCCTGCTTGTTCCCGGGCTGATCCTAGAAATCGGGCCGAAGTCATGGTGGCCGAGCAAGTTGGGACGCGAGGAGGGATACCACCGCAAGGGGAATTCCGCCTTCAGCCCGCCGGAGGAAGGATCGGCCGACGAGGCCGTCCCCACAGACGCCTGAGGCTGCCGCGCCACTTCCACGTCGCTGCACAACCCCGCAGACGCCTCCCGCACCACCCCGCCTGGCTGCGCCTCAGCGACACCCGCTTGGCCGCACAACCCCAAAGGACCGGGCCACCGGCCGAGGGCTGCCTCCCCCGAGAAGCTTCGCCGGTGGGGCTACTGGATCTCGACGTCGAACTCGACGTTGCCGTCGTCGTCCACCGATGTGATGGTGATCAGGGTTTCGGCCGTCTCTTCGCCCAGGGTGGCTGTGCAGGTCACCGTGGCATCTACTTCGGCCGCTACGTCACCGGGGCAGTCGATGGTCGGGGCTTCACCTTCGAACTGGGTAGCCAGCGCGGCCTCGGCCTGCTCCTCGAGCTGCGCTTCCTCCACCGTGTAGGTCGTGGTGCAACCGGCCAAGCTCAGGCCCAGGAGCACCGCTGCAGCGGCGAGGGTTGTGCGGCTTCGTGCGAACCTCATGTCGACTCCGTTCTCCGAGGGGAGGTTGCCGTGCGTGCATCCCGCTTCTCAGTCTGGCAGCCGGGAGACACGGGTCACCCGACGGCCGGGAATGCGGCCCAAGGCCAACGACTCGCCCACCCCACCGACCGGGAATGCCCACGGCCGGGAATGCGGCCCAAGCCCAACGATTCGGTCGGCCAGCCCAACGGGGATGCTGACGACGAGGACCGAGACCCCCTCCGTGGACGGGGTCACCCGCCGACACTGGCACCACCTGCCGGTGCGGACTCCCACGCCTCGGACCTGTTCACCCCCGACCCCAGAAGCGGGCCACTGGGGTTTGGGCTTGCAGGCCCGCAGAGTCCGATAGCCAGTCCAAGGAAGCCAGTCCAGTGGCGACACGGGCAGCACGCGGGAGCCGGTCCAGTGCCGACTCGGTCAGCTCAACTCTTGGGGGCGCTGGTGGGAGACCAGCGGTTGTCGATGGCCAAGCGACCGGGTCCGGCCCACACCAGGAACACCGCGCAGACGAGCAGGATGCTGCCGAGCCCCGTATGGAAGAAGTCCACGTCGATCCGGCCCCCGGTCAGCAGCGCCACCAACATGTTGCCCGACACTGCCAGAGCGGCCAGCCGGGTCAGCAGGCCGAGCAGCAGCAGAAGCCCGCCGAGGCCCTCGATGGTGCCAGCCAGGTAGACCGACTGATCGGGGAACGGGATCCCGTAGCGCTCGAAGGAGGCGACCAACTCCTCGTGCCGCGTGAACTTCGACAGCGACACCGCCATCAGCGTCGCCCCCGCCAGCGCCCGGACGACCGTGGGCCACCACTGGGCTGCTCCGGACAGCTTGGTGCCGAACAGGAACTCGGAACGCGATCGGCTAGCCATGGGGCCTTCCTCGCTGGACGTTGCGATGGCGCTGAGCCCAACCTACTCCGATCGTCGCGGCGGCGCCGCGCGCGGAACGGAACGGGTGCCCGTAGCGGCGTGCACGACGCAACGGCAGCGCAACCCCTTCGGTGAGGAAGCCGTGTCGCGGGGGCGAGGCTGTTCGACGGCGCGGTCCGATCCCTGAGCTCGGCTGCCCCTCGGCCCGGCTGGGGCCCGCGGCGGACGCGGCGCCCGTCAGGGCAGGGAGTTCGGCGGCCCCACAGTGGCGTTGTCGCCGGAGCCCGACGCATCCGCCGCCTCCAGGTACACCTTCTGCGCGTAGTTGCCGAAGTACGGCCCGTACATCGTCGAGTCGTCGCCGAGGTACTTGAAGCTGTTCACCGATGTGGCGATCCCGGCATCGGTGACGGTGTCGAACTCCGCGTACCAGGGGCCGCCGGAGGAACCGCCGGTCAAGTCGCACTTG
>JAQAZZ010000012.1:0-3093 GCA_032127075.1 Micrococcales bacterium
CGGCATCAGGCCCACGACGTTGCCCGCCTCGTTGCAGATGCCGGCGATGTCGCGGAACGATCCGTTGGGGTTGCCGTTGAGATAGCGAACGACCACCCGGCTGTCCCCCTCCAACCGGTCCAGCGTCGCCTCGTCGGCGACATACCGACCCTCGCCGTGCTTGACCGGGATGAGGATCTCAGCCCCGTCGGCGTAGTCGGCGGTCCACGCGGTGGTCGTGTTGTCCACGCGCAGCCACTGGTCCTTGCACACGTAGTGCAGCGACTCATTGCGGGTCAGCGCACCGGGCAGCAGGTGGGTTTCGCACAGGATCTGGAAGCCGTTGCAGATTCCCAGCACGGGCATCCCGCGCTCCGCGCGCTCGATGACGCTGTCCATGATTGGGGCGAAGCGCGCGATAGCGCCGCAGCGAAGGTAGTCGCCGTAGGAGAAGCCACCCGGCACCAACACCGCATCGACGCCGTGCAGGGAGTCCGACGCGTGCCACAGCGGAGTGGCCACGGCGCCGGCGGAGTCCAGCGCCCGCCGGGAATCGGCGTCGTCCAGCGAACCGGGGAAGGTGACGACGCCGACCGTGGCGCTCACTGCCCGTCCTCCACCCGCAACGTGTGGTCCTCGATGACCGGGTTGGCCAGCAGTTCCCCCGCCAGCTTCTCCAGCACTTCTTGCTGGTCGCCCAGGTCGCCGTCCAACGTGATCTCGAAGCGCTTGCCCTGCCGGACATCGGCCACACCGTCGAGTCCCAGCCGGGTAAGAGCCGCCCTCACGGCCCGGCCCTGCGGGTCCAGGATTTCCGGCTTCAACATCACATCGACGACTACGCGGGCCACATCGATCTCCTGGGGTTGCGGCGGACAACTCCGCCCCGAAGCGGACCCTCCCAGGGTAGCCGCGGGGGTGGGCCAATCCCGCAGCCGCTCGCCGGCAGCACCGCCAGCCGGGACCGCCAGCCGGGACAAACAGTCAGGATTCCCCGCTCGCACCCACCGGGCCGCCGGCCGCGGGCCGTCACCCACGCCGAGCGCCAGCCCGGCAGCACCGCCAGGCGGGCGCCGGATCTCACCCACAGGCATCAGGTCGTGGTCCCCTGTCGCCGTGAGCGCATCCGTGCATGCCGCTCCTCCGCAACCAGGCCCCCCAGCAGCAGGGCCACCACCGGCACGATGATGAACACCATGATCTCGCTGAACGGTTCCAGCGCCTGGTGCTGCTGCGCCGTCAGCAACAAGAAGGTCACGTAGGAGGCGTAGAAGACGAGGAACAGCGCGCCTTCCCACCGCGAAATCCGACTGCGGATGTACGCCACAGGCAGCAGCAGGACCGCTGCCGCAGTCATCACAAAGAAGTCGAAGTGGGCCGCGCCGGCCGGAACCTCGATCCCGCCGGGGGTCATGAGCGTGGCCAGGCCCAGCACGGCGCCGAGGTTGAAGATGCTGGAGCCCACGACATTGCCCACCGCGATGTCGTAGCTGCCCCGCGCCACCGCGATGAGGCTGGTGGCCAGTTCGGGCAGCGAAGTGCCCACAGCCACAACAGTCACACCGATGATCAGATCGCTGAGCCCGAACGAACGCGCGACCGACGCCGCACCATCGACCAGCAGCGCAGCACCCACGACCAGGACACCCACTCCCACGAGCACCAGCAGCGCACTGACACCCATCAGACGGGATCGCGGCCAGTTGTTCAGATTCAGCGGACCCAGCGAAGGGATCTCGGGCTCCTCCGGGGGAGGCCCGCGGTAGCGCAGCGCCGCCACGACGTAGCCCACAAGCGCGAGGAAGAGCAGCGCCCCTTGCCACCGCTGCAGCAGACCATCGAACGCGAGCACCGTGGCAAGAACTGAGATGCCGATGAGCACGGGGACGTCGAATCGGACGAGCTGATGATGTGCCATCACCGGGGCGACCACCGCGGTCACGCCGAGCACCAGCAGCACGTTGGCGATGTTGCTGCCCACTATGTCGCCCACGGCCAAACCCGGCAGATCGGCAAGCACCGCGTCCATGGTGACCGCGAATTCGGGCGCGGAGGTCGCGAACGAGACTACGGTCAACCCGACCACCAAGGGGGAGAGCCCGGCACCGATCGCGATGTTGCCCGCGCCGCGGACCAGGGCCTCACCGCCCAGGACAAGCAGGGCCAGTCCGCCGAGTATGGCCAGGACCGCCGCCAGGGTCATGTCTTCAGGCTATCGACGGCCTTCGTCCGCACTTTCGACAAGGACCTGCGCCGGCAGCAGCAGGAGAGCTGGCCTGGGGATCGTTGGCGAGGATGCTCTGACGCAGCGGACGGCACCTCAGCGATTTCTGCTAAGTGATCCGCGGGTCCACAACGGGCTCATGCCGGGACACAGCCGGGTCAGCGGAGTGCAAGGGGAGGGGCGGGCACCTGTTCGACGCGCTGCCGCGACGCAGCGCGGATGTCGTCGACTGTCAAGTCATCCGCCGAGACAGCCCGGGCAAGTCCTTTGCGACTCAGCGCCTCACCGATCAGCAACTGGTGGTCATCCACCATCTCGCCATACCTGGCCATTCGGGGGATGAGAATAGGTTGTCGGCCGCATTCGAGGGCGGTCAACGCGGAGCCCGCGCCCGCGTGGGCGATGACCACATCGGCCTTGGCCATGAGCCGCTTGAGCTCCGCCTCCGGTATGAGGTCCACCGAATTCGGAACACTGGATCCGTCTGTGTTCGGACCGAGTTGCCATGTGACGCTGCTGCCGGGGGGGAGCACCCGTTGGACTGAGCGCACCGCCCGGTCGAAAGGGTAAGGGTTGGTACCTAGTGTGACCAAGACGCTGAACGAATCCGGGACGGGCTGGATTTCGCTGCTGAGCGAGTAGCCGTCGAAGACGCTGCCGACATACTTCCACCGATAGCCTTCCCACTGCTGGTATTGCGTGTAGAGGTGCGCGCCGGGATCGAATGAGACCAGCCGGCCGGACCGCGAGGGGCCGCAGGTTCGGGCGACACTCTCGATGTAGTGCCGGGGTATGCGCAAGGCGGCGGCCGCCACCATGTAGGGCGTGACTATGCTGCCACCCGTTGTGACCACCCTGCTGATTCCCCGTTCCCGCAACAGTCTCGCGGC
>JAQAZZ010000013.1:0-6045 GCA_032127075.1 Micrococcales bacterium
GCCGCGCAGGAGGTCCGCGCGCGCGATCCCAGGCGAATCGTCGGCCTCGTAGTAGCGATCGCGCGCTTGCTGTGCGAACTCTTGGGCCCGTGGGAGTTCGTGACGGTAGAGGTGCGTCTCGGCCAGGCGCAGTTCGGCGTAGGCGTCGTCGCTTGCCTGCGGGGTGTTGAGTGCCACGACGTAGCAGTTGTTGGCCAGTTCCAGGGCGCGGTCGAGGTCACCGGCTTCGATGCAGATGCTCAGGGCCAAGTCGTCGGCGCTGGCAACCGCACCGGGCAGCCCGCAGGCGCGGAAGTGGTTTCGGGATTCGGTGCACAACTCGAGGGCGTCGGAGTTGCGGTCCAGCCGGAACAAGGCCCGAGCGCGCAGCAGGGCCACGCGACCCGCTATCTCCGGACGCTCCGGCGCCCCTTCGGTCGGCACGGCGGTGTCGGTCGCCGCAAGGCACTCGTCGTAGCGACCCAGGGCCAGCAGCGCATCCCCATGACCCCACAGGGCGTTGGCTCGGTCCCACACCAGCTCGGCCTTCTCGAAGCATTCCGCACTGCGCCGGTAGCTGTGCGAAGAGCCCTCCACATCGCCCCCGTTGAACTGGGCCACACCCAACCGGTGGAAGACCGTACCCGCCTCGGCGGCCTGTCCGCCGGCCAGTGCGTCGTCGCCGGCAGCCTGGAGCAGTTCGACCGCCTCGCCGAGTTCACCCCGCTGCAACTCACGCTCGGCGAGTTCTCGTCGGATGCGCACGCTGTCCGCGCCGGTGCTGCTGGCAAGGATGGCCCGCAATTCCGCGATGGTCTTCTGCCCCACTTCGGTGTCGTTCAACGGACCTCCCCGTCCCTGGATCTGTGACCCGGTGCTGCTGGTCTTCTCCCCCGCAGGATCGCGCACCAAACCCCAATGCACCCCGCACACCGCTGAGGGCGACCGGGCTCGACCAACCCCGCAACCGACTCTGAGTATGCCCCCGTCCTCCGACAGTGGTAGAGCCACTCGCAGCAGCCTGCATGACGTGCGGCGGGTCTTGCCGAGTGCAGACATCAGGTGGCTGTGAGACCGACAGGCGTCGACCCGGCGGCGTCGGTAGATTCGAAGCACTCCGCAGCGAGAGGGGCAACCATGTCGGAACGACGAATGGCACCGTCGGACGCCGTGTGGCTGTACAGCGAGTTCGAGGGCAACCATCAGGCGGTCTCGGCGGTGATCTGGACCGACCGTGAGATCGACCCCGACAACCTGCGGGCGGTCGTGGGCGATCGCCTCATCACGCGCTACCCCACGTTCACCCAGCGGGTGCGCATGTCCCGCAACCCGGGGCTGATGCCGCATTGGGAGGACGACCCCGACTTCGACATCGACCGCCACATCCATGTCATGCGGCTGCCGGAACCGGGCGACAAGGAGGCACTGGAGGCGCTGGTCAGCGATCAGCGCAGCAAGATGCTCGACCGATCCAGGCCGCTGTGGGAGATCTTCCTGATCCAGGGGTATCGGGGCAACACTTCCGCGATCCACGCCCGCATCCAACATGCGATCGCCGACGGGTGGGCTCTCGTACGCCTGGTGCTGTCGCTGGCCGACGAGGACAGCGCCACCGAGAGGCCCCGGACGACGGACGGGAAGCGCCGCCGCAAGCGGGATGTCGCAGCGGGGGTGGTATCGCCGGCGAAAGACGCGGTCACCGGCGCGGCAGATGCGGTTCAATCCGCCGCGGCACGGGCCGCGGGCACGATGTCCGACATCGCCGGCAACCCGAAGGCGATAGGCGCCAAGTTGGCCTCCGGGGTCGATGCGCTGCAGGAGACGCTGACCGTCGATGTCGATGCCCACCAATTCCTCGAGTACGGGCAACAGGTCCCCGACGCCGTCCGCCAGAGAATGGGAAAAGCCAAGGACACTGCACACGAAGTCGGCCACACGACGAAAGACGCGTTCGACCTGCTGATGCCCCCGCGGCCGGGGCAGACAATGCTGCACGGCACCGTGAACGGGCACAAGAAGGTCGCCTGGATCGAGCCGATCGGCCTGCAGCCGGTCAAAGACGCCGGCAAGACCATGGGTGCCACGATCAACGATGTCCTGCTCGGCGCTTTGACGAACGCGCTGCGCAACTACCTGCTGGACAATGAAGGGCTCACCGTCGACAGCCTCTTGACGTCGGTGCCGATCAGCCTGCGCAAGCCGGACACCCCCCTGCCCCGGAATCTGGGCAACCGGTTCGGGCTGATCCCGGTCCTGCTGCCCGTCGGAATCGCCGACCCCCTGGAGCAGGTTCGGCAGATCAAGCGCCAGATCGACGACGTGAAGAACTCGCAGATTCCCATCATGTCCTTCGGGGTGGTGTCCGTGTCGGCCATGCTGACTCCCGAGTTGGAGAAGTTCGCACACAAGATGAACCAAGCCCACTCCATCGGCATCACGACCAACGTGCCCGGCCCCCGCAACGAACTGCACTTTGCAGGCGCAAAGGTGCTGGGCATGTGGGGCATGGGTGGGAACTCGGGGAACATGAACCTCGTCTTCGGGATCTTCAGCCTCAACGGGGAGCTGAACTTCGCCGTTCAGAGCGACACCGGCATCACCACCGACCCGGAGCGGATCCTCGACCTTTTCGTGCAATCGGTGCGCACGATCGAGGAACTCACCCTCGGGCCCGGTGGAGGCCACCATCCCGCGGAGGACGGCGCCGAGGCGGTCTCCGATGCTTCCGGCGCCGGCGCCGGGACGGCTGCGGCGAGCGAATCCTCCGAGGACCGATGAGCATGCGGCGCGCCGCCTCGCGTCCGCATCTTCGTGCTGGCACGCCGATTCCAGGGCGGCTTCGGCACTAGCCTCCCTTCCGCCGAGTCTGGATCGTAAGATGTCACCAATGCGACAGTCGGTTGACTGTCTGTGACTAACAGCGGCAACAGTGCGCGGTCGGGGCTAATGTGGGTAGGCGTCAGAGACTCAGGTCTGGCGGCGGACGGACGGTGATCGTGGTGGCAGAGTCGGGAACGTTGGGGTCACTCGCCCTGGCCAAGTGGCGGTGGTTGATCGCCGTTGCCGCTGTTGCGGCGTTGGCCGCGGTAGGTCTGGGGGGCGCCACAGCCGCCCCGGCCACGACCAGTTGGAATTCGGCCCTCGATCTTTCCCTGCCCAAGGACGACGCCCACGACGCGCAGGTGGCGGTATCGCAGGACGGTACACACATGACCGCGGTCTGGTGGGAGTACGAGTACCGCAGGAAGAGCTACCACGTCTGGTCGTCGTCCTCCGCCGATTCCGGCGCCACCTGGACCCTGCCGATCCAGTTGTCAGAGAGCGGGGAAGAGGTCTACGGACCACAGATCGCGGCGTCGGGCGACGGCAGGCAACTGACCGTCGTCTGGTATGAGCGCCTCCCCAAGAGGATCGGGCCAAACCCCGGCCAGAACTTCGTGATCAACACGAAGTCGTCAGCCGACCAAGGCGCCACCTGGTCGAAGATCACGACGCTTTCGGATGTGTTTGATGAAGCCAGCGAGCCGCAGTTGGCGTCGTCGAACGACGGACTGACCACCGTCGCGGTCTGGCGCAAGACGGAAGGCAAGCGCCCCGTGGTGCAGTCCGCCAACACCACCGACGGCGGACTCACGTGGTCAGCCCCCGTGGATCTGTCCGACATCGGGGCGAAGGGTTTCGATCCCCAGGTCGCCACTTCGAGCGACGGTCAGCAGGTCACCGTCGTCTGGTACCGATCCGACGGCACCACCTTCCGGATTCAGGTCAGCACTTCGGCCGACCACGGCACAACGTGGTCCACCCCGGTAGACCTTTCCGACGCTGGACAGGAGGCGGAGAACCCCCAGGTTGTGATGTCAGGAGACGGAAGCAGACGCACCGTGGTCTACGAGCAGGTTAAGGGTCAGAACTTCCTGGTGCATTCTCGTTCTTCGGACGACGGCGGCAAGACGTGGGCTGCGGCCAAGATCCTGTCGCAACCGGCCCACGACGCATTCGTGCCCAAGGTCGCATCCTCGGCTGACGCCAAAAACCTCACAGTCGTGTGGCAACGGTCCGACGGCGAAGACCTGAGGGTCCAATCCACCTCATCCAGCGACGGCGGTTCGTCCTGGTCGCAGCCGAGGAATCTGTCGGACGACGGCGACGACGCCTTCGAGCCGGATGTCGCGACCTCGACCGACGGCACCCGACCCACGGTGGTGTGGCTCAGCCACAACCGCAGCGGCCAGTACTCGCTGTTCCAGGGGGTCACCTCCAACGACAGTGGCAGCACCTGGAGCAAGGGTCGCGATCTCTCCACCCTCGTTCCCGAGCCCCTCGACTACTGCCTCCCGCAGGTCGATGTGTCTGGTGATGGCACCGTGATGGCCGCGGTGTGGGAGCGTGACAACGGCAAGACCCAGCAGATCCAGGTGGGAATCGGCTCGCTGAAGGACTCACCGTCGCCGTCAGATTCGCCGTCGCAGTCAGCGTCCGACGACCCGTCACCGCCGGCCGATGACCCCAGCCAGGAGCCCACCGCTGATTCTTCTGTGGACACCACCGGGGAACCCACGGACCAACCCACCGACAGGCCCACGGACCAACCCACCGAGGTCGCCGAGCCAACCACCGAGGTGCAGGGAACGGCAAAGGCAAAGGTGAAGGCTGTGAAAGCCAGGAGCAAGTTGCGGGTGAAGGTGAAACCGAACCTCGGCCAGTCCAAGCAGTGGCGCTTCGTGGTCAAGAAGAAGTCCGGCAGCAAGTGGGCCAAGCAGGGCGCATACCGGACCAAGGGCAGCAGCCACAAGTTGACGATCGATCTTGACAAGGGCAAGTACCGGGTCAAGGTGAAGCCCCGCTACGACTACCTGGGTTCGGTGTCGAAGACAGTGAAACTGGCCAGCTGAGCGGTCCCCGCCCGACGTGGTGCTGTGCACCCGCCGTATCGAGTCCCGCGGCCTATCGCGGAGCAAGCCTTCGTTTGCCGGCATGAGGTACACGGCTAGGCTTGCGCCATGGCCGTTCAATCTCAGCGAACCGAACCCGGGGCTCCGATGCCCGCCACAACCCTGCCCAACCTCGACGGCGCCCCCGTCGACCTGGCGGCATACGGTGCAGGTCAACCGCTGGTGGTTGTGTTCGTCTGCAACCACTGCCCGTATGTGCGACATGTGGAGCACAAACTCGGCGGGGTGGCCACGGAGTTCGCCGGATCCGGAGTCAAGTTCGCGGCGATCGTGTCGAACGATTTCGACAACTACCCCGACGACGATGTGCCGGGCGCCAAGGAGCAGGCCGCCCGCGCCGGCTGGAACTTTCCCTATCTGGTGGACCGGGAGCAGACAGCGGCCAAGGCCTTCGGCGCCGCCTGCACGCCGGACTTCTTCGTATTCAACGGCGACGGGAACCTCGCCTACCGGGGCGCGTTCGACACATCCAGCCCCAAGAACGGCCAGCCGCTGACGGGTGAACTCCTCGTGGATGCGCTCACGCGGATCCTGGATGGTCGAGAGGTACCGCAGCCGCACCGTCCCGCCATGGGTTGCGGGATCAAGTGGCTGCCCGGCAACGAGCCGGAAGCGATCAGTTTCGTATGAACGAGTTCGACGTCGACTACGCCATCATCGGCGCAGGGCCGACGGGGCTGTATGCCTCCTACTACGCCGGCTTCCGCGGCTGGTCCACCGCTGTGATCGACGCCCTGCCCGAGGCTGGCGGGCAGATCACCGCCATGTACCCCGAGAAGGACATCTTCGATGTCGCCGGATTCCCCTCGGTGCGCGGCCGGGTGCTGGTGGAACAGTTGAAGGCCCAGGCAGACCAGTACTCCCCCACCTACCTCCTGGGCGAGCAGGCCACCGGACTCAGCACGTCCGACAGCGGTGCCATTGCGCTGACCACCGCGCAGGGCAGCACGATCATGGCCAAGGCCCTGCTCATCACCGGCGGGATCGGCTCGTTCCGGCCGCGACCATTGCCGGCGGGCGGCGAGTGGGAGGGCCGCGGGCTGGTCTTCTTCGTACCCAAGCCCGCCGAGCACGCCGACCGCGACATCGTCATCGTCGGCGGCGGCGACTCGGC
>JAQAZZ010000014.1:0-6728 GCA_032127075.1 Micrococcales bacterium
CGCCCTCGACGTCCTTCAGCATGAGGTTCCGCAGGCGGATGTTCGCGAACGTGCCGCGGATCATCACCTCGTGGTTGCCCCGCCGCGAACCGTAGGAGTTGAAGTCGCGCGGCGTGACGTCATGATCCATCAGGTACCGGCCCGCGGGACTGTCGCGCTTGATCGCCCCGGCGGGAGAGATGTGGTCGGTGGTCACCGAGTCGCCGAGTCTGGCCAGGACCCGCGCGCCGGCGATGTTCGTCACCGGTGCGGCCTCCCGCTGCATCCCGTCGAAGTACGGGGGTTTGCGCACGTAGGTGCTGTCGGCGTCCCACGTGAAGATGTCCCCGCCGGGTGTCGGCAGCGAACGCCACCGCTCGTCGCCGTGGAAGACGTCGGCATAGCGGTCGGCGAACATCTTCGGGTCGATCGTCTCGGCGATGGTCTGCTCGATCTCCTGCGGCGTGGGCCACAGGTCGGCGAGGAACACCGGCTCGCCGGACGGGTCGTGGCCGAGCGGCTCGGTGGTGATGTCGACGTCCATCCGACCCGCCAGGGCATAGGCGACCACCAGCGGCGGGGAGGCCAGGTAGTTCATCTTCACGTCGGGATTGATCCGGCCCTCGAAGTTGCGGTTGCCGGACAGCACCGCCGCCACGGCGAGGTCCGACCCGCGCACGGCGGTGGCCACCTCGTCCGGCAGCGGTCCGGAGTTGCCGATGCAGGTGGTGCAGCCGTAGCCGACCAGGTCGAAGCCGATCTTGTCGAGGTACGGCGTCAGGCCTGCCTTGTCGAGGTAGTCGGTCACCACCTGGGAACCGGGCGCCAGCGTCGTCTTCACCCACGGCCTGCGGTTCAGGCCCCGCTCAACGGCTTTCTTGGCCACGAGCCCGGCGCCGATCATCACCGACGGGTTCGAGGTGTTGGTGCACGACGTGATCGCGGCGATGACGACTGCCCCGTGGCCGATCACGGCATCGGTGCCCGGGACGGCGGCAGTCGCCTCAGGGGTGTCGGTGTAGTCGCCCAGCGCCGCGGCGAAGGCCCGCTTGGCGTCGGTCAGCGCGATGCGGTCCTGCGGCCGTTTGGGGCCGGCGATCGAGGGCCGGACTTCGGCGAGGTCGAGTTCCAACGTTTCGGAGTAGGTGGCTTCGTTGTCGGGATCGTGCCACAGGCCCTGCTCCTGGGCGTAGGCGGCCACCAGTGCGATCTGCTCTTCGGACCTGCCCGTCAACCGCAGGTATCTGAGCGTCTCGTCGTCGATCGGGAAGACCGCGGCGGTGGATCCGTATTCGGGGCTCATGTTCCCGATGGTCACCCGGTTGGCCAGCGGGACCGCTGCCACGCCGTCGCCGTAGAACTCCACGAACTTGCCCACCACGCCGTGCTTGCGCAGCATCTCGGTGATCGTGAGCACCAGGTCGGTGGCGGTTGCCCCGTCGGGCATCTTCCCGGTCAGCCGGAATCCCACCACGCGCGGGATGAGCATCGACACCGGCTGGCCCAGCATGGCGGCCTCCGCCTCGATCCCGCCGACTCCCCAGCCGAGCACGCCGAGGCCGTTGACCATGGTGGTGTGCGAATCAGTGCCCACGCAGGTGTCGGGGAACGCCACACCGTCGTCCACCATCACGACCCGGGCGAGGGCCTCCACGTTGACCTGGTGCACGATCCCCGTGCTCGGGGGGACCACTTTGAACCTGTCGAAGGCGCTTTGGCCCCACCGGAGGAACTGGTAGCGCTCCCGGTTGCGCTCGTACTCCAGGTCCACGTTGCGCTCCGCGGCGTCGCTGGTGCCGAAGAAGTCTGCGATCACCGAGTGGTCGATCACCAGCTCCGCGGGCGACAGCGGATTGATCTTCTCGGCGTCGCCGCCCAGGTCGGCGACGGCCTCGCGCATGGTGGCGAGGTCCACGATGCACGGCACGCCGGTGAAGTCCTGCATGATGACGCGCGCGGGGGTGTATTGGATCTCTTTGCTGGGGATCGCGTCGGCGTCCCACTCGGCCATCAGCCGGATCTGCTCGGCGGTGATGTTGACGCCGTCCTCGGTGCGCAGGAGGTTCTCCAGCAGCACTTTGTGGGTGAAGGGCAGGTGGCGCGCACCGGGCAGCGCATCGAGGCGGTAGATCCCGTATTCACGGTTCCCCACGGTGAACGTCGATCGGGCGGCGTAACTGTCCAGACTCATTGCGGCTCCTCGGCGGGGATCGTGGCGGGTCAGGCTGCGGCCCCTGCAGTCTAGTGGCCTCGGGCGGCGTCGCCCGAGACCAGTCACCGCTCGAAGGCGGCCACAGTCTCGGTGTGGTGGGTCATCGGGAACATGTCCAGCCCCACAACTGACACCAGGCGCCAACCCGCCCCCGAGAGCAGACCCGTGTCGCGGCCCAAAGATGCCGGATCGCATGCGATGTACACGATGCGCCCGGCCGATGTCGCCGTGATGTGCGACAGCACGCGGCCACCCGCGCCGCGGCGCGGCGGATCCAGCACCACGGTGTCCGGCTGCGGTCCGGGCGGGTCGGCCACCCAGCGGCGGACATCGCGGTGATGGACAGCAACGCCCGGCAAGTCGGCCAGGTTCCGCCGGGCAAGCCCGGCAGCCCGCCGATCGCCTTCGACCGCCGCTACGGTGCGGCCCTCCCGGGCGGCGGCCATCGCCCCGGCGAGCAATCCGACCCCGCTGTACAGATCCCACACCGAATCGCCGCGGCAGTGTTGCAGCACCAGCCCCACGAGGGCGTCGGCCGCACCGGGATGCACCTGCCAGAATCCGTCTGCGGCGACCCGCCACCGTCGCCCTGCGGCGCGCTCGAGCACATCGCCGGGCTCGGGGCCCGGGCGCGGCGAGATGACGACCTCGTCCGCACCCGCCACCACGACAACCTCGTCGGTTCCCTCCCACCGGCGCTCGGTGAGCGGCTGCCCGGACATCGTCGCCGCCTGGATGCGCTCGTCGGCGATCCGGCAGCGGTCGAGTGGGACCACCGTGCTGCTGCGGTGGGCGCGCAGGCCGAGGCGACCGTGGGGATCGACCCCGTAGCGGATCCGGGTGCGCCACGACAGCCCGCCCGCGTCGCCCGGCACAGACTCGACCGGCACCGCCGCCTCCGTACCGCCCAGGCGGCGCAGCTGCTCGGCCACGATGTCGGACTTCCACCGGCGCTGCAGCGGCACCTCGACGTGTTGGTAGTCGCAGCCGCCGCAGCCGCCGGCGCCGCTGAAGGGGCACGGCGGCGCGACCCGGCCCTCGGCTGCTTCCAGCACGGCAACGGCGTCGGCGAACCAGTACCGCCCGCCGCCGCCGACACCTGTCACCTGTGCGACCACCCTCTCACCGGGCAGGGTGTGCCTCACGAAGACCACCCGACCGTCGTGGCGGGCCACGCAGCTGCCACCAGCGGCCGCTGCCCCGATGGTCAGTTCCACTCGGGCGCCGACGTCAACGATCGGAGCCCCCTCATTCGCCGCCGCGGCCCGCGACCGAGCTGCCGACGCCGTGGCGCACTGCCGCGGCCACCGTGGGGTCCGGCGGCAATCGGCGCGCCTTCGCCGATTGCAGGCGCCAGGGAACGGTGACCACCACAACTCCCCGCGAGAACATCAGGCGGGTTCGCAGCCGCAGGGCCGACTGGTTGTGCAGCAGCGTCTCCCACCAGCGCCCGACGACGTACTGGGGGATGTAGACCGCAACGAGGTCCCGCGGGCTCTCCCGGCGCAGGCTCCTGACATAGTCCAGGATCGGCCGCGTGATCTCCCGGTAGGGCGAATCGAGCACCCGCAGCTGCACCGGCAGCTCGCGGCGCTCCCACTCCGCGACCAGCCTCCTGGTGTCGTCGGAATCAACTTTGACCGTGATCGCTTCGAGGACCGTGGGCCGGGAACCCCGCGCGTAGGACAGCGCCCGCAGTGTGGGCTTGTGGATCTTCGACACCAGCACGAGGGCGTGGACGCGCGACGGCAGCGTGACCTTCTCATCTTCGCTGGCGATGGCCAGTTCCTCGCCGACGCGGTCGTAGTGGCGGTGGATGGCCTCCATGAGCAGATACAGCAGCGGGATCAGGATGCACACGACCCACGCACCCCGGGTGAATTTGGTGACCAGCACGACGACGAGGACCGTCCCGGTCAGGCCTGCCCCGATGCTGTTGATGATCCGGGAGCGGCGCATGCTGCGAGCGGCCGCACTCTGCGGACCGGCCCGCAGGAGCCGGTTCCAGTGCCGGACCATCCCGCCCTGGCTGAACGTGAAGGCTACGAAGACCCCCACGATGTACAGCTGGATCAACGCGCTGACGTTCGCCTGGAAGACCAGCACCAGGACACCGGCCATCATGGCCAGGAAGATGATCCCGTTGCTGAACGCCAGCCGGTCGCCGCGGGTGTGCAGCTGCCGGGGCAGATACCCGTCGCGGCCCAGGACCGAGCCGAGCACCGGGAAGCCGTTGAAGGCGGTGTTGGCCGCGAGCAGCAGGATCAGCGCCGTGGTGATCGACACGATCGCCACCATCCACCCGGCCGACGGGAAGACGGCCCGCGCGATCTGCACGATCACGGTCTTCTGCGTCTCCCCGGGGGGTAGGCCGATGAGCTCGTCGTCGCGCTCGGTCACCTGCACCCCGCTCTCCAGCGCGAGCCATGTGATGGAGAAGAACATCGTGGTGGAGATGACGGCGAGGACCAGCAGCGTCGTCGCGGCATTCTTGCTCTTGGGTTTCTGGAAGGCGGGTACGCCGTTGGCGATGGCCTCGATACCGGTCAGCGCCGTCGTACCCGAGGAGAACGACCGGGCCACGAGGAATGCCAGCGCCAGGCCGGCGAACTGATCCTCGGCGACAACTTCCCAGCCGGCGCTCTCCGCGACCACCTCACCACCTGTGGCGAGCTTCACCAGCGCGGCCCCCACCATGACGGCGATCGTGACCATGAACAAGTAGGTGGGGATCGCGAACAGCGTCCCGGATTCGCGCACCCCCCGCAGGTTCAGCGCCGTGATGGCGGCGATGGCCAGCAGGGCGATCGTCACGGTGTGCCGGTCCACGAAGCTGGAGATCGACGCGAGGCTGGCCACTCCGGCGGAGATGCTGACCGCGACCGTGAGCACATAGTCGACCATCAGCGCGGCTGCCACCAGGACACCGGCACGCGGGCCTATGTTCTGCGACACGACCTCGTAGTCGCCGCCGCCGGACGGATAGGCGTGGACGTTCTGCCGATACGAGGCCACGACGACGAAGTAGACGACCACCACCGCCGCAGCCACCCACAGGCCGTAGGAGTACAACGACGCGCCGCCGAGGGCCAGCACGATGAGGATCTCCTGGGTGGCGTAGGCATTGGACGACAGGGCATCCGAGGCAAACACCGGCAAGGCGATCCGCTTGGACAGCAGGGTCTCGTCCAGCCGGTCGCTGCGCATCGCGCGGCCGACGATAAGACGCTTGGTGAACTCCGAGATCGGCACGAGCGCCAATGCTACGCCGCCGCAGCCGCGGCGGGGCGCCGTTGGGGCGGCGGTGCTAGCGTGAACCCGTTCGGGTGGACTCAGGAGGGTCTGGCGTGCACATCGTCATCATGGGCTGCGGCCGTGTCGGTTCCTCGCTGGCGGTGAAGCTGGAGGATGAGGGCCACTCGGTCGCCGTCATAGACCGCAGTCCGGCGTCGTTCCGCCGCCTGGGCCCCAACTTCGCCGGTCAGACGGTCATCGGGGTGGGCTTCGACCGGGACCGGTTGCGCGAGGCGGGCATCGAGAACGCCCACGCCTTCGCCGCCGTGAGCAGCGGCGACAACTCCAACATCCTGGCCGCCCGCGTCGCCCGGGAGAACTTCGGGGTGGAGAACGTCGTGGCCCGCATCTACGACCCCAAGCGCGCCGAGATCTACGAGCGCCTGGGCATCCCCACCGTGGCCACGGTTGCCTGGTCCACCGGCCAGATGATGCGGCGGCTGCTCCCGGGCCATCTGTGGGAGGAGTGGCGCGACCCCAGCGGCACCGTGATCCTGTCCCAGGTCAGTGTGCATCCCGGTTGGATCGGGCACCGGATCCGGTGGATCGGGCAGAAGAGCGACACCCGCATCGCCTTCGTCACCCGATACGGCGAGGGGCTGCTGCCACAGCCGGACACGGTGCTGCAAGAGGGCGACCTCTTGCATGTCATCATGCGCGTGGACGAGGAGGACAGCGTGATGGAAGCTCTGCGGCAGCCGCCGGACGAGGCGTCCTGATGCGTGTCGTCATCGCCGGGGCCGGCAAAGTCGGGCGCAGCATCGCCCGGGAACTGTTGGGAAACGGCCATGATGTCCTTCTCGTCGACCGCGACGACGAGATCATCTCCCGCAACCTGGTGTCGGGTGCGGCTGTGCTGCTGGCCGATGCGTGTGAGATCGACTCCCTGGCCGAGGCGGATCTGCCGAACTGCCAGGTGGTGGTGGCGGCAACCGGCGACGACAAGGTGAACCTGGTCGTCGCGCTGCTGGCCAAGACCGAGTACGGCGTCCCGCGTGTCGTGGCACGGGTGAACCACCCCAAGAACGAGTGGATGTTCGATGAGTCCTGGGGGGTCGATGTGGCAGTGTCGACGCCGCGGATGCTGTCGGCGCTAGTCGAGGAAGCGGTGACGGTCGGGGACCTCGTGCGCCTCTTCACGTTCCGCCAGGGCGACGCGAACCTCGTGGAGCTGACACTTCCCGCCGACAGCGAGATCGAGGGCAGCCGCATCGGGGATGTCTACTGGCCGGTGGATACGGCC
>JAQAZZ010000015.1:0-36084 GCA_032127075.1 Micrococcales bacterium
TGGCAGCCCGCATCGGGGTGGAGCCGTCCTACCTGAGCAAGGTCGAGCGCGGCGAGGCAGCGCCGCCGTCGGAGGCGCGGATCGTCTCCTTGGCCGAGGCGTTGGGGGAGGACCCAGATGTGCTGCTGGCGCTGGCGGGCAGGGTTTCGTCGGACCTGCAGGAGACCATCAGGCGCCGGCCGGAGTTGTTCGGCGCGCTGATCAGGCAACTGCGGGACCTGCCGGACCATGCCGTCCTGCGCATCGTTCGCGAAGTCCGCGACGGGGAGTGGTGAGAGGAGCAACCATGATCGAACTACGCGCCGACGGTGGGTGTGGTGGCGCGGGGAATAGCGGTATGGGGCTGTTCGTTCTACCCTTGCAGAGTCTGCCGAGTGACCAGGCGGACCACCCACACGACAGGAGTGCCGAATGACCGCCGATAGCACCCAGACCGCTACCTCCACCGTCATCCTCACCGATGGCGCGTCCAGCAAGGTCAAGGCGCTGCTCGACGCTGAGGGCCGGGACGACCTGGCGCTGCGGATCGCCGTGCAACCCGGCGGCTGCAGCGGGCTGCGCTACCAGCTGTTCTTCGACGACCGCTCCCTCGACGGCGACAGCATCATCGACTTCGACGGCGTCAACGTGGTCGTGGATCGCATGAGCGTCCCCTACCTCGGCGGCGCGACCATCGACTTCGTGGACACCATCGAGAAGCAGGGCTTCACGATCGACAACCCCAACGCCACCGGGTCGTGCGCCTGCGGCGATTCGTTCCACTGACAGCTGCTGGCATCCGCGTGCCCTAGGCTGTCGCTGCCCACACACAGCGACGGGGAGCACCATGCGCGTAGTAGTCACCGGTTCCATCGCCACCGACCATCTGATGGTCTTTCCCGGTCGGTTCGCGGAATCCCTCATGCAGGAACGGCTCGAAGCCATCTCCGTTTCGTTCCTGGCCAGCCACCTCGAGGTGCGCCGTGGCGGATCAGCGGCGAACATCTCCTTCGGCATGGCCCAGCTCGGGCTGACACCGACGCTCGTCGGGGCGGCGGGTCCCGATTTCGAGGACTATCGCTCGTGGTTGGACCGCCACGGAGTGGACACCGCATCAGTGCACATCTCCGAGGTCCATCAGACGGCGCGTTTCGTGTGCACCACCGACAGCGACGGCAACCAGATCGCCACGTTCTACGCCGGCGCCATGGCCGACGCCCGGCTCATCGAGTTGGAGCCGGTCATGGACCGGCTGGGCGGCATCGACATGCTGCTGATCAGCCCCAACGACCCGGAGGCCATGGGGAACCACGCGGAGGAGTGCCGCTTCCGCGGCGTGCCCTTCATCGCAGACCCTTCCCAGCAGTTGTCCTCGATGGCCGATGCGGAGATCCGCAACCTCCTCGATGGTGCGGCGATCCTGTTCAACAACGAGTACGAGTCCGCACTCATCCACGAGCGCACGGGTCTCAGCGAGGCTGACGTCCTGCAGCTGGTGCCGGTGCGCATCACCACCCTGGGCGCCAAAGGTGCCCGGGTGGAGCGCCGCGGCGAGCCGCTGATCGAGGTCGGCGTCGCCCCGGAGAAGCAGAAGGCAGATCCCACCGGCGTCGGCGATGCCTTCCGGGCCGGGTTTCTCGCCGGCATGGCGTGGGGCAGTGGGCCGGAGCGGTGCGCGCAGATCGGCGCCACCCTGGCCGCCTATGTGATCGAAACGGTCGGGCCCCAGGAGTACCGCTTCAGCCACGCGGAGTTCGCCGAGCGACTTGCCGAAGCATTCGGCCCGCAGGCCGGCCACGAGGTGGCCGCCCACCTCGGCGTTTCCTGACGGCCACCCGCTGTCGTGGCCAGGTTCGACCCCGGTCCGCCCTCGGTGGAACTGCCGGATCCGGCTGCTGCCGAGCCGGGCGCCGAGATCCTCGCGTTGGGCTCGGCAATCGACCCCTCGCTGATGCTGGCCGGGTACCGCCGCGGTCTCTTCGCCATGCCGTGGGCCGACGACCTCATCGGATGGTTCTCGCCCGACCCCCGCGGGGTGCTGCCACTGGAGAATCTGCATGTCAGCCGATCGCTGCGCAGGTCCATGCGTCGCTACCGGGTCTCGGTGGACGAGCATTTCCCCGACGTGGTCGCGGCCTGCGCGGATCGCGCACGTCCCGGTCACTGGATCACGGCGGAATTCGAGTTGTGCTACCGCCAACTGCACCACATGGGGTGGGCCCACAGCATCGAGGTGTGGGATGGGCCGCAGTTGGTCGGCGGGTTGTTCGGGGTGGAGGTCGGGGGGCTGTTCGCCGGCGAGTCGATGTTCCATGCCGCCACCGACGCATCCAAGACCGCGATGGTTGCCCTGGTGCAGATCCTCGCAGCCGCAGGCGGGCAGCGTCTGCTCGACGTCCAGTGGTGGAGTCCCCATCTGGGCACCATGGGGGTTGTTGAGGTGGGCAGGCCTGAGTATCTGCGCCAACTGGCGGCGGTGGCCGCGGTTCCCGCGGCTTTCGATTCCGCAGCCCCCGGCGACTGATCAGCCCACGGCGACCAAGTACCGCCGCGCCCCCGGTGCGTCGGCCACGCAGATCAGCCGCGCACCGCGCATCGAGCACCAGGCCGGAATGTCCGTCGCCGCCGCCGGATCGTCGGCCAGCACGGCAACCACTCCGGTGCCGAGTCTCCGCGCGGCCCGCGCCAACTCGATCACCGGCGCCGGGCACATCCTGCCGCGGGCGTCGACGGTGACGTCGGCAACCGGCTCCGCGGCGGCGCTCACAGGTCCGTCACTCCCGCATCGCGGCGCAGTCCAGCCACGACGTCGTCCAGATCGTCGACGAACGCCGAGACGAGTCCCCGGTCGCACCACGGCGGCAGCGAGACCCGCAGGCTGCCATGTGTGGACGCCCCCACGGCGGTCAGCACGTGGTGCGGCCTTCGGGTATCGGACGTGCAGGAGGCCCCGCTGGCGCACGACCAGCCGCGCCTGGCCAGTTCATCGATCAACTCGTCGGCGGCGACATAGAGGAAGGTGAACATCGTGATCCAGGCAGAATCGGCGCTGCCGATCACGGCCGAGTCCGGGATCCGCGCGGCGACGGTGTCGCGCAGCATCCGAGTGAGCGGGCGCAGCCGTTCAGTGTGGTCGACAGGGAATGTCTCCAGCGCCAGCGCGGCGGTCGCGGCCAGGGGGATTGATGGCGAGGCTGGCTCGATGTCGCGCTGGCCGTCGGTGGGTGGGCGCTCGGGGCGGAACCGGTCAGGATCGCGCAGGGCCAGGACCGAGCATCCCGGCGGTCCGCCCCACAGCTGCGGCACGGCGATCGCAGCGTCCCAGTGCACCGCCATCGGCTCGCGGCCCAGCGTCGCGCGGACATCCACAACCAGCGGGGTGCGGGCGCCCACCGCTTCGCGCAGGGCGGCGATCGGCTGCCGTGTGCCTATCTCGATGTTCACGTCCTGCACGACAACAACACACGGACCTGCTTCGGCGGCCGCAGCCGCTGCCGCCAGGTCGATCCGGCCCCCCCGGTCCACATCGATGATCTGCACAATCCTGCCCTGCCGCTGCAGCAGGTCGGCCGTCCTGAGTACGGCGATGTCCTCCACCGCGGACACCAGCAGCCTGCCCGGGAAGCCGATCAGCGCGGTCGCAACTGCTTCGTCGAAACCCCCGAGCAGGATAAGCCCCTCAGGAGCGACTCCCAGGGCGCTGGCCAGCGAATGCCGGGCGCTGTCCAACATCCGCCGGGATTGCCGCGCCAACGGGTAGCGCCTCGTGGGATCGGGCCAGCCGGTCCGCAACGCCTCGACCAGCGCCGTCCGAGCGGTCGGCTGCAACGGCAGCCCGGAGGCGGCATCCAGGTAGCGCCACGCCGCGGAACCCCGGTCCACCCAGCCGGGGACGGCCCCGTCGGTTGCCGTCGCGGACATGTCTGCACGCTACTCGCCACCCTCGGGCGTGGTCGAGGGTGGCTTGCGCTAGTCTCGCCCCGACGGCAGATTGTCCGCTGTGCCGCGAAGTCCGCGGCAGCCCCCGAGGGGGCTGGTTGAGGGGTTGGTGCTGTGGCTCATCCCGGGAGCACGACTCGGCTGCGACGCAGGATGGGCATGGCGGGGATCGCCGCCGCCGCACTGCTCGCCACATCGGGCTGTTCCGCCCGCGAGATCCTCTTCATCGGCTTGCCGGAGCCGGCGACCGAAGAGGCCGAAATCGTGGAGTCGCTGTGGGAAGGCGCCTGGGTGGCGGCATGGCCGGTGGGCATCCTCGTGTGGGTGCTCATCATCCTCGCGGTGATCCTCTACTCTCGACGCAATCGCAAGGACATGCCCGAGCAGGTGTCCTACAACCTGCCGATCGAGGTCCTGTACACGGTCGCGCCGCTGATCATGATCTTCGGGCTGTTCTGGTTCACCGCCCGCGACCAGACCGAAATCCTGGAACTCACCGACGACCAGTCCCAAACCGTCAACGTGGTGGGCTTCCGGTGGAGTTGGGCGTTCAACTACGTCGATGAAGACGTCTACGAGGTGGGCACGCCGCAGGATTTCCCGACGCTGTGGCTGCCGGTCGATGAAACAGTGCGCTTCCAACTCACCTCGCCCGACGTGATCCACTCGTTCTGGGTGCCGGATTGGCTGTTCAAGATGGACGTCATCCCCGGCAAGCTGAACCAATTCCAGGTCACCCCGAACCGCGAGGGCGAATTCGCCGGCAAGTGTGCCGAGTTGTGTGGGGTGGACCACTCGCGGATGCTGTTCAATGTCAAGGTCGTGCCCCGAGAGGAGTTCGACGCCCACGTCGAAGAACTCCGCGATATGGGTCAGACCGGTCAACTGGAGACGGGCAGGGCTAACCGATCCGGTGAGCCAGGGCCGGAGGGAGAGAACACACTGTGACTATCCTCGCCGAACCCCCCAAGGAAGCGTCGGACCTCGTCGCCGAACGCGACCAGAGCCAGGCCTGGGAGCCCAAGAGCAACGCAAGGCTCGGCCGCACGATCGTCAAGTGGCTGACAAGCACCGACCACAAGATCATCGGCTATCTGTACCTCATCCAGTCCTTCGTCTACTTCCTCATCGCCGGCATCATGGCGGTCATCATCCGCGCGGAGCTCACTTCGCCCGGCATGCAGTTCGTGAGTCTGGAGCAGTACAACCAGCTGTTCACCATGCACGGCACGATCATGCTGTTCCTCTTCGCGACACCGCTGTTCGTCGGGCTGGGCAACGCCATCATGCCGCTGCAGATCGGTGCGCCCGATGTGGCGTTCCCCCGGCTGAACATGTTCGGCTTCTGGTTGTTCTTCTTCGGCGGGCTCACCGCCTCGCTCAGCCTCCTCACACCCGACGGGGCGGCTTCGTTCGGGTGGACGGCCTACACCCCGCTGTCCGACGGCGTCTTCTCTCCATCCATCGGCGGCGATATGTGGCTCATGGGTCTGGCCATGGGTGGTCTGGGCACGATCCTCGGCGCGGTCCACTTCATCACCACGATCTTCTGCATGCGGGCGCCCGGAATGACCATGTTCCGGATGCCGGTGTTCACCTGGACCACCTTCGTCACGAGCATCTTGGTGCTGATGTGCTTCCCGATCCTGGCCGCCGCCCTGGTGGTGCTGGAGATCGACCGCAAGTTCGGCACAGTGGTCTTCGCCGCCGACAACGGCGGGGCGATCCTGTGGCAGCACCTGTTCTGGTTCTTCGGCCATCCGGAGGTCTATATCTTGGCGCTGCCGTTCTTCGGCGTCGCCAGCGAGATCCTGCCGGTCTTCAGCCGCAAGCCCATCTTCGGCTACAAGGGCCTGGTCTTCGCCACCATCGCCATCGCCGGGCTGTCCATGGCGGTGTGGGCGCACCACCTGTACGTCACCGGCTCGGTCTACCTGCCGTACTTCGCCCTGATGACGATGTTGATCGCGGTGCCCACGGGGGTGAAATTCTTCAACTGGGTGGGGACCATGTGGCGGGGATCCCTGACGTTCGAGACACCCATGCTGTTCACGCTCGGCTTCATGGCGACCTTCCTGTTCGGCGGTCTGACCGGGGTGATCCTGGCCTCGCCGCCCCTGGACTTCCCGGTGTCGGACTCCTACTTCGTGGTGGCGCACTTCCACTACACCGTCTTCGGCACGGTGGTGTTCCTGATGTTCGCCGCCTACTTCTTCTGGTGGCCGAAGTGGACCGGCCGCAAGTTGAACGAAACGTTGGGCAAGTGGCAGTTCTGGCTGCTCTTCATCGGCTTCCAGGTGACCTTCCTGATCCAGCACTGGCTGGGGGTGAAGGGGATGCCGCGCCGCTATGGCGACTACCTGGAAAGCGACGGTTTCACCGACATGAACCAGGTGTCCACCATCGGTGCCGCCCTGCTGACGGTGTCGACCGTCATCTTCCTGGTGAACGTCTTCTACACCTGGTTCAAGGCGCCCCTGGTGGGTGTCGACGACCCGTGGGGATACGGGGGTTCGCTGGAGTGGGCGACTTCGTCCCCACCGCCGCGGCACAACTTCACGTCGCTGCCGAAGATCCGCTCCGAGCGGCCTGCCTTCGACCTCCACCATCCCGAATACGGTCAAGGCGGCGGCCAAGTGGTCGGGCACTTCGCCGACGCCGTCTCCAGCGGATCAGCAGACACCGACGGCGAAGGGACGGGCAAGTGAAGATCGAAGGCTGGCTCTTCGCCGCGGGCTTCCTCTTCTACACCCTCGTCGCCGCCGTGTACGGCTGGCTCAGCCGCGACACCATCGGAACGGTCCTGCTGCTGTTCACCGGACTGTTGGCGCTGATCGCGGGCTTCTACATCCTCTTCACCTCTCGGCGGGTCTACCCCCGCCCGGAGGATCGCAGAGATGGCACCATAGAGGAGGCGGACCCGGAATACGGGTTCTTCAGCCCCCACTCGTGGTGGCCGCTGGCCGTGGGTTTCGCCACGTTCGTCGTGGTCCTCGGCTTCATCTTCGCCGCGTGGATGTTCGCCTTCGGCGTGCTGATCCTGATGATGGCTGTCAGCGGTTGGCTGTTCGAGTACTACTACGGCGACCACGCCCACTGACCCTCCGGTCGACTTTCGGCACAGTTGGCGTGCGATCCGGTGTGAGAGTCCTCACCCACGATCGTGGCCCACATCACCAACATCCCGGTGAAGGTGCTTCAACGCGCATGATTCTCACCGCAGCGTCCTCGAGATGTTACGCAATAGCCACATTTGTGCGCTGTGTTGGAGTGGACGGGATTTGATGTTTGCCCGACACTGGGTCAGGAGACAATCCCGTCGAAGCAGTCACCATCCACGTTGGGGGGCCCACGTGTCCGAATCGGACGCCACTCGCACGACCGGTCGGCGGCGCGCAGCCGCAGGTATCGGGGCGCTCACCGCGGCCGTCGCCATGACAGGTTGCGGTCCCACGCTGAGCATGGTCACCGCGCCTTGGACTGAATCCCAGGCCATCATCGAGTCCTCTCTGTTCGGGAAGAAGAACGTCACATTCGACGCCCCGCCGGTGATCTCCGTGGAAGAGGGGCGCATCAAGAAGGTCGTCGTGACCGACCCCGGCGGAGAACGCGTCGGCGGCAGCGTCGTGGCCGGCGGTACCGGGTGGCAGATCGACACCGCCGACCTGGACTTCGGCACGAAGTACGCAGTCCGGGCCACCGCGGTGGATATGCGCGGCAACGCGACCACTGCCCGTGAGACGTTCAAGACATTCGTCCCGGAGCGGGAGTTGGTGGCCACCTCCAACCTGTCGGCTGGGGCCACGTACGGAGTGGGCATTCCGATCATCGTCACCTTCAACGAGCCGGTGAAGGACAAGGCTGCGATCGAGGAGCGGATGCACGTCACCACGAACTCGCCCAAACCGGTTGTCGGGGCGTGGAACTGGGAGAGCGACTCCCAGGCGACCTACCGGCCCAAGAAGTACTGGCCGGCGAACACCAAGGTCACCTTCGCCGCCGACATCAAAGGCATCAATTCCGGCGACGACGCCTATGCGCTCGACAACAAGCTGGAGAAGTTCAAGATCGGTGACAAGGTCGTCATCACCCAGGATTCCGCGGCGAAGCAGATGGTCGTGCGCAAGAACGGCGAGGTTGTCCGCACCATGCCGACATCCACGGGCAAGCCCGGCCATGAGACCCGCTCTGGCACCAAGCTGATCATGAGCAAGGAACAGCACGTCGTCATGGACGCAGCCACCCTCGGCGTTTCCAAGGACGATCCGGACTACTACCGGCTCGACGTCTACTGGGCGATGCGGGTGACCTGGTCGGGCGAGTACATCCACTCCGCCCCGTGGTCGGTGGGATCGCAGGGATACGCAAATGTGAGCCACGGCTGCATCAACGTCGCTCCCGGGAATGCGGTCTGGCTGTTCAACTTCGCCAAGGTGGGCGATGTCGTCGACGTGAAGAACACCGGCGTCTCGCAGGATCTCGGCAACGGTTGGACGATGTGGGAAGAGTCCTGGAAGGACTGGAAGAGCGGAAGCGCCCTCAAGGCCTGAGCGATCCCGTCACCCCATCTCGATGGGATCGACGAGACTCCCGATCGGACCCAGCCACCATCGCAGCGTGCGCCACACCAGGCACGCGCCGCGGTGGCCGAGCCAGAACTGCGTTGCTGCGGAGAACAGCAGGCCGATCCCCAGCAGCGCGAGCAGCCAACCGACCGCCGAAGGCAGCAGCCACGCCGCCAACCCCAGCAGCGCGATGACCACCGCGATTCCGAGGATCACGCTGCTGAGAGCGGGAACGAGCCCCAACGTGGCGTGGAACGCGGGGTTGCGCGGCTGGTCGTGGCCGCCACGGCATCGTTTGCCGGCAGGCAAGACCGTCGTCGGCTCCCCATCGGACTCATCGTCCGGCTGATCCGGCCGCACCAGTCACCGACCTTCGGGCGGTGCGCCCACGGCGACGTCCGCGTCGCGCTCGTCCGGAGACTCCCCCTGCGCGCCCGCTCGCCGCGTCCGCCGGGAAACGGTGAGCACGACACTGATCGCGACAAGGGCCAGCCCCGCCATGATCATCGCCACCGCGCCGCCGAGCGCGCCGGCGAACTCGATCTGCACCCAGATCGGCAGCGCCAGTGCCGCGCCAGCCGCCCATGGCCACCGGCCGCCGCGCACGAACAACCCGGCACCGACCACGAGCAGCGCCAAGAGGGCGAGCCGCCCCACCCACTCGGCGCCGACAGCGTCTTGCTGGTCGCCGAAACCGCCGATTCCGGCATCGAGTGTCATGGCAGCGGCAAACAGCCACAGGGCGATCGACAGCGCCTCGACAAGCGCCGGCGGACGCAGGACCCGCGGCAGCACCAGCCCGGAGAAGACGCCGAGGGCGATCAGGGCCAAGCCGGGGGTGAGCTGGTTGTCGGTCAGTCCGAGGCTGTCGACGCCGGCAAGGACAGTCCCCAGAAGCCCCGCGCCGACCCCGAGGGTGGGCGCGGCGCCGGGTGCCAGCCACGCCGTCAGCGCCGAACCGACGAGGAGCACCGCGAATACCTGCCACAGCCGAGGTCCTATCCCATCGCCGGACACGGCGTCGATGATCACAGCGGCGGTTCCCGCGAACAACACTGCGGCCGCGGTCCCCAGCACACCGACCAGCCGGGTGCGTGCCACCGATCCCGCTCCGCGAGTCCCCGCGATTCCCCCCGGCGCCGTCAGGGCGACCCCGATGGCGGCAGCGGCCAAACCGACTGCCAACCCCGCCAGGGCGAGAGCCTGCACCGATGTGTCGAAGTCATCCCACAACTGCGAGGAGATCCCCGTCACACCCAGGACAGTCAGTGCGGCCCCGGCGTAGCCGGCCAGTTCGACAATGCGCCCGCGGTTTCGGCGGCCGGACTGTTGCTCGACGATCTTGTCGTGCTCGGTGCGGACGGAATCTGCCGCGCCACGGGGCAACACGCCGGTCTCGCTCAACTGGTGGAGGGCTTGTTCCCACGCCCGGTCTGACACCGAACCGGACTGCGGGGCCTGAGTCGTAGCCATGATGACCCCCTTGCCACTTCCAGGGTATTCCCGGCCGCCGGTGCAACGCCGCTCGGCTCACTTCGGACACGCCGACGGCGATCCCGGCGCCGGATAGCACGCTGCGGTGTGTGGCTCCCCGATGGTGTCGGACGCCTGGCCTACGGTCGCTGCATGGTGGTGGACAACAGCACCCGCACGCCCCCGGGGCCTGGGGGAGGGGCCCTCGCCCAGCAGGCCGCTTTCGACGACCTCGGTGTGCCGCTGAGCCAGGTGGAGTTCGTGGTGGTGGACCTGGAGACGACGGGCGGATCGCCCCAGGACTGCCACATCACCGAGATCGGTGCGGTGCGGGTGCGCGGGGGCGAAGTGTTGGGGGAGTTCCAGACGCTCGTCAACCCCGGTGTGCCCCTGCCGCCCTTCATCGTGGCTCTGACGGGGATCTCCGACGCCGCACTGGCCGCCGCGCCGCGCATCGCTGCCGTCCTGCCTTCGTTCCTGGAGTTCGCCCGCGGTGCGGTCCTGGTCGCGCACAACGCCGGCTTCGACATCGGCTTCCTCAAAGCCGCCTGCAACCGGCTGGATGTGCCTTGGCCCGGGTTCGCCGTGGCGGACACCGCCCGCCTGGCCAGGGTCCTGCTGCATCGCGACGAGGTGCCCAACAACAAGTTGGCCACGCTCGCCCGGCACTTCCGGGCCGCGACGGAGTCGAACCACCGGGCGCTGTCGGATGCGCGGGCGACCGTGGATGTGCTGCACGGGCTGTTGGAGCGGGCCGCCGCGTTCGGTGCCACCCATCTGGAAGATGTCCTGCAACTGTCCTCGCGGGTCACCCGGGAGCAGCGTCAGAAGAGGACCCTTGCCGACGGTCTGCCCCAGACCCCTGGGGTCTACGTCTTCGTCGGGCCGGACAGGCAGCCGCTGTATGTGGGCAAGTCGAAGTCCATCCGCAATCGGGTCCGCAGCTACTTCACCACGGCGGAGAAGCGCGGTCGGATCCTGGAGATGGTCCGCATCGCCGTGCGGGTCGAGCCGATCCCCTGCGCCAGCGACCTGGAGGCCCAGGTCCGCGAGGTGCGGTTGATCGCGCAGCATCGACCCCCCTACAACCGCCGATCCCGCAACCCGGAGAAGGCGGTGTGGCTGAAACTCACCGCGGAGCCCTTCCCGCGGCTGGCCGTCGCGCGGGCCGTGGGCAAAGACGTCCGCCAGGGAGCGGTGTACTGCGGGCCGTTCCCCTCCTCGCGGGCCGCCGATATGGCCCGGGAAGCGGTCCTCACCGCCTTCCCGTTGCGTACCTGCACGCAACGGGTGGCCAAGTCGGTACGATCGCCGGCCTGTATTGCCGCGGAACTGGGCACCTGCAGCGCGCCCTGCCGCGACACCGGCGTCCATGAGGGTTATGCCGACATCGCGCGAGGGGCCGCCGCCGCGCTGACAGATCCATCGCCGATCGTCGAAGCCATGCAGCAGCGCATGGGGGAACTCGCAGCGGCACAGGACTTCGAAACGGCCGCCCGCGAGCGAGAGCGTCTGCGCAGCCTCCTGTCGGGAGCGCAACGGATGTCTGAGCGGGTCCGGCTGGGCTCATGCCCGGAGATCGTCGCGGCTGCGGCGGTGGGCCGGGACTGGGAAGTCCATGTCATCCGGTACGGCAGACTCGCCGGAGTGACGCGGGTGGCGCCCGGCGACGATCCCCGCGAGGCTGTGGCAGCCGCGGTCGCGGTCGCGGAACATGTTGAGGCCCCCTCGTGGGGGAACACGGCAGCGCTGCCGGAGGAGACGGCGCTGGTGCTGGCGTGGTTGTGGCAACCGGGGGTCAGACTGGTCGCGCTGAACGGAGAACTGAGTTCGCCCCTGTCAGCGCCGCAGCGCTTCCGGGGCGCAGTCCCCAAACCGCTGCCCCCACCCCGCCGCGAGACCTACTCGCGCATGCCGGCGGTGGCGGCAACCCAGGTCTCCAGGATCTCGCTCGCCGCTCCCGAAGCCACGGCCGATTTCGCGCGCACCACCTGAGCGGCCAGCGCCGGCGCCAAGTCCGCCACCGCCCCGGTGCGTGCCGACTCCGCGGCCACCAGCGCCGCTGCGGCGTTGATGATCGCCGCGTCGCGGACTGCGGCAAGGTCGCCGGGGTCAGCCGGGGCGAGGGCCGTCCTCATGATCTCGGCATTGCGGGTGGCATCGCCGCCCGCCAGCTCTGCGGGCTCGGCGCGGGGGATGCCCAGTTCGGCGGCGTCGATCGTGTGCTCCTGAACGGTTGCGCCGCGACAGTCCCAGATCCGGGTTGTTGTTGTGGTGGTGATCTCGTCCAACCCGTCATCGCCACGCACGACGAGGGCCGAGGTGCCCCGGCGGGCCAGTGCGGCGGCGACGATCGGGGCCATAGCGGCATCGGCGACCCCCACGACCTGGGCCTTCGGCCGGGCCGGGTTCGCGAGTGGACCCAGCACGTTGAAGACCGTGCGGATGCCCAACTGGGCCCGCACCGGCCCCGCGAACCGCATGGCCGGATGGTAGGTGCGCGCGAAGCAGAAGCCGATGGACGCCGCCGCAACCGATTCGGCCACCTGTTCGGCGTCGAGTTCCAGCGGAATCCCCAACGCCTCGAGCACGTCGGCGGAACCGGATTGCGATGAGGCGGATCGATTGCCGTGCTTGACCACCTGCTCGCCGCACGCGGCCACGATGACGGCCGCCATGGTCGAGATGTTCGCTGAGTCCGAGTTGTCCCCGCCCGTGCCGCAGGTGTCCACCGTGATTCCGGGCACCGACACCGCCACGCTGTGTTCCAGCATGACGTCGACCAGCGAGGCCAGCTCGGCTCCCGTCACTCCCTTGGCGCGCAGCGCTACCAGGAAACCCGCGATCTGTGCGGGGGCGGCATCGCCGGCCATGACCTCGGCCATGGCCCAGCGGGCCTGATCGGCCGACAGGTCGTCGCCCGCGAGCAGGTGTTCCAAGATCTGGGGCCAGGTGGGATCGCTCACCTGCAGCAGGGTAGTCGGGTCGTGGCTGTGCTCAGCCGGTGGGCAGCGCGGCCACCCGGCGGCGCAGCAACGCGGCCACGGATTCGGGGAGTTCCAGGGGATCCAACGGCAGCGGCGCAACCTCGTCGGCCCGCGACCATGTCGCGAGCCACGCGTCGGCGGGCCTGCCGACGATGAGGAGGATCGGCGGGCATTGGAAGATCTCGTCCTTCAACTGCCGGCAGATGCCCATCCCGCCAGCGGGCACGGCCTCGCCGTCGAGAATGGCCAGGTCGATCCCGCCGGCATCCATGTTGCGGATCACCGCGGGCTCGGTCGCCGTCTCCACATAGTCCACTGCGGGCAGCTCCGCCGACGGCCTCGGACCGAGCAATTCGATCACCCGGGCGCGGGTGCCACGGTCGTCGGAGTAGACCAGAACTTTGAGCCTGCGCGCTGCCATGCGGCGATACTAGCGCCAGGCCCCGACCGGCGGCTTCCCGGAAGCCGGCGCCCACGACCGGCGGCAGCGACGCGATGTAGTCGTGGCTGCCAAGGATGACTCCATGCTGGTGCCGGTGTCGCGATCCGGACGAGAAACCGGCCGGGAATCGGGGGGTCGTGAAGAAGTCCGGTCAGGACTCTGTAAGAATCCGCACGTGGCTACTGCAAGCGCTGTCGACATGCAGGCCCATGCTCCGGCCAACAGGCCGAACATGGTGTCCGTCGGGACCATAGTCTGGCTCGCGAGCGAGTTGATGTTCTTCGCTGGGCTGTTTGCGATGTACCTCACCTCGCGCGGAGTCAACCCCGAATTGTGGGAAGAAGAAACCCAGCTGCTCAACGTCCCGTTCGCCGCGGCCAACACCACGGTGCTGGTGCTCAGCTCGGTGACCTGTCAGCTGGGCGTGTTCGCGGCGGAGCGCGGCGACCGCGACCGGCTGCGGTTCTGGTTCGTGATCACCTTCGTCATGGGGTCGTTCTTCGTCGCCGGGCAGGTGTATGAATATGCCGCCCTGCTCGAGGAGGGCCTGGCGTTCTCCGGCTCCGCGTACGGCTCGGTGTTCTTCCTGACAACGGGGTTCCACGGCCTGCACGTCACCGGCGGCCTGATCGCCTTCCTGTTCGTGCTGGCGCGCACCTACGTGGCCAAGCGGTTCACGCACCAGGAGGCCACGTCCGCCATCGTCACGTCGTACTACTGGCACTTCGTCGACGTTGTGTGGATCGCGTTGTTCGCAATGATCTACATCCTGCAGTAGACCGGGATTCCGGCCGTGAGGCAGAAGAGGTGAAACGGTGAAGACATTGGCCACACATCGGCGCCACCCGGCTGCGGTGCTGGTTGTGATCATGCTGGGTCTGGTGCTGACCGGCGGCATGTACGCCATAGCCAACTCCGCGACCCAGGCCCGTTCCGTCCAGGCCGACTCCCTGCAGATAGAGGAGGGCAAGCGGCTGTTCCTGGAGGGCTGTTCCAGTTGCCACGGGATGGACGGCCAAGGCGCCGACACCGGCCCCAGCCTCATCGGTGTGGGCGCCGCATCCGTGGACTTCCAGGTCACCACCGGGCGGATGCCGCTGGCCAAGCCCGGGCCGCAGGCCGCGGCGAAACCGCCGGAATATACCGAAGAGCAGATCGCGGCGCTGGCGGCGTATGTCGCCTCGCTGGCGCCCGGCCCGGCGATTCCGACCGAGGAGGACCTCGACACCAGCGCCGCGGACATCGGCGAAGGCGGGGAGTTGTTCCGCGCCAACTGCTCCCAGTGCCATCAGGCGGCGGGCCGCGGCGGAGCGCTGAGCGACGGCCAGTATGCCCCCAACCTGATGGGTGCGACAGCGCGAGAGATCTATGAGGCCATGCTCACCGGTCCGCAGCAGATGCCCGTGTTCGCGGACTCGACCCTGCCGGTCGAGGAGAAACAGGCCATCATCGCCTACATCGACGCGCTGCGGACCAGCGAAGATCCGGGCGGTTGGTCGCTGGGTAGGTTCGGCCCGGTGACGGAGGGCCTGTTCATCTGGATCGGGGGCATGCTGCTGGCGGTCGCGCTGGCGATCTGGATCGGAGCGAAGGTTCGATGAGCGAGGACGGTATGGACAACACCACCGGTCAGGAGATCGCCACATCGGGCGGTACAACCACGGAACTGCAGCCCGGGCAGCATCCACCCGCCGACGTCGCACATCACCTGCGCCGCACCGACTCCGACCCCCGGGCCCAGGCGAGAGCGGTCCGCCAAGTGGCGGCGATGTTCATGTTGTCGGCGGTGATGGTCGTGCTGTTCATCGTGGCGTTTGTTGCGATCCCGCGCGACGCGGTGGTCTCGCTGCCCTACATCGGGCCGATCGGCGCGCTCAACGCCGCCATGGGCATCACTTTCGGGCTGGCCATCTTCCTCATCGGCGCCGGCGCCGTCCACTGGGCCAAGAAGCTCATGACCGACGTCGAGGTCGTCGAGGAGCGGCACCCGATGAAGTCGCCGGCAGAGGACACCGCACTCGTCGCCGACATCTACGAGGTGGGCAAGGAAGAGAGCGCCTTCGCCAAGTACCCGATCATCAGGCGCACGCTGATCGGGGCGATGGCACTGGTGCCGATCCCGTTCGTCGTGTCCCTGCGGGATCTTTGGCTACAACCTGCGGATGTCACCACGCCGTCCGCTGAACTGAAGACCACGCTGTGGCGGCCCGGCACCCGACTGGTCACCGACATCACCTATCAGCCCATCAAGGCCGAAGAGGTGCCCGTCGGCGGCCTGGTCAACGCCGTGCCGGCCGACCTCGTGGAGGTCGAGGAGGAAGAGGGCAACCTCAACGCGCGCGCCAAGGCCGCGGTGATCGTGGTGCGGATGACCCCCGAGGAGATCCAGTCGCAGCAGGCCCCCGATGGCGAGAACTGGGACTACGAGGGGCTCTTGTGCTTCTCCAAGATCTGTACCCACGTCGGTTGCCCGATCTCGCTGTACCAGCAACGAACCCACCTGCTGCTGTGCCCATGCCACCAGTCCATGTTCGACCTGGCGGACTCGGCCAATGTTGTCTTCGGTCCCGCGTATCGGCGGATGCCGCAGTTGCCCATTACTGTGGACGACGAGGGTTACCTCGTCGCCGTCAGCGACTTCGCCGAACCGGTCGGTCCCAGCTTCTGGGAGGTCAACAAGTCATGAGCACCGAACAACTGAGCGGAATCGAGCGAACGGGTGCTGGGGCTGCCACCTACGTCGACGAACGCGTCGGCTCCAACTCCTGGCTCAGCCGGAACCTCAACAAGGTCTTCCCGGACCACTGGTCGTTCATGCTCGGCGAGATCGCGCTGTACTCGTTCATCGTCGTGCTGCTGTCCGGTGTATACCTGACGCTGTTCTTCAAGCCGAGCATGGTCGAGGTCATCTACGACGGCCCGTACGTCCCCCTCAAGGGCGTCAAGATGTCCGAGGCCTACGATTCCGCGCTCGCCATCTCCTTCGAAGTGCGCGGTGGCCTGCTGATGCGGCAGATCCACCACTGGTCGGCGCTGTTCTTCACGGTGGCCATCGCGGTCCACATGTTCCGGGTGTTCTTCACCGGAGCCTTCCGCAAACCGCGGGAACTGAACTGGGTCGTCGGCGTCACGCTGGCCGCCACCGCCTTGCTCGCCGGTTTCAGCGGCTACTCCCTCCCGGACGACCTGTTGTCCGGCACGGGCCTGCGGATCGCCGAGGGCATCGTGCTGTCGGTGCCGATCGTGGGCACCTGGGCCAGTTTCCTGCTGTTCGGCGGCGAATTCCCGAGCACCGATTTCATCTCCCGGCTGTACGGGATCCACATTCTGCTGATCCCCGGCATCATCCTGGCCCTGGTGACAGTGCACCTGATGATGGTCTGGACGCAGAAGCACACCCAGTTCCCCGGACCGGCGCGGACGAACAACAACGTGGTCGGCTACCCGTTGATGCCGGTGTACATGGCCAAGGCGGGGGGCTTCTTCTTCCTCGTGTTCGGGCTGATCACCATGATCGCCGGCATCGTCCAGATCAACCCCATCTGGATCTTCGGGCCGTACACCCCCGATCAGGTCTCCGCCGGCACGCAGCCCGACTGGTATATCGGCTGGCTCGACGGTGCATTACGCCTCATGCCGCCGGTGGAATGGTCGATATTCGGCTACACGCTGTCGTTGAACGTCCTCGTCCCCGCCGCGATAATTCCCGGCCTGGTGTTCACGGCCGCGGCCATCTACCCCTGGCTCGAGGCTTGGGCTACCGGGGACAAGCGGGAGCATCATCTGCTGGAGCGGCCGCGCAACGCGCCCACCAGGACCGCGCTCGGGGTCATGGCGATCACCTTCTACACGGTGCTGTGGATAGCCGGTGGCAACGACATCATCGCCGTCGGGTTCGACCTGTCCATCAACTTCATGATTTGGCTGCTGCGGATCTCACTGATAGCCCTGCCCGCGATCGCATTCTGGCTGACCAGACGGATCTGCCTGAGCCTGCAGCGTCGGGATCGGGAGAAACTGCTCCACGGCCGCGAAACCGGCCGCATCCTGCGGCTTCCGCATGGGGAGTTCATCGAGGTGCACGCCCCGCTCAACGACACCGAGCGGGCCGTCATCGAGGCGAAGCCGGACTCCAAGCCGATCCCCATCCCGCCGGAGACGGACAGTTCCGGTGTGCGCAATCCGAAGTACCGGTCCGGTCGCGTTCGGGCCCGGCTGTCCCGGTTCTTCTACGGCGACACGATCGAGAAGCCGACGGCGGATCAGATCGGCCACGCAGACGAGCACCTCAGCGATGATGTGGAGTTCGAGAAGCCGTTGCTGGAGCGCGAAGCTGCCGCGACCGTCGTCCACGACGGTTCGGTGCTTCACAAGCCCAGCCTCGGCGAGGACGGCCATCCCAGCGAAGCGCCGGACTCCGGCGACGGCAGGTAGCCGACACCGGTCGTAGCGTTCCACGTACGGACACTCGGTGGCCCTGCGGGAGGACTACGATGGTCGCCAACATGACGATCTACACCCCCGATGAGTCCACGCGCTGGCGCTGCGGTCATTGCGGCAACCTGACGCGGTTCGACGTGTTGCGCACCCGCACGGTCGAGGAGTATTGGCACTTCACCATGGCGGGGGAGCCGGAGATCTCCGAAGTCGCTGTGCCGGTCGAGGAGATCCAACGGGTGGCGTGCCGCTGGTGTGGTGCCACCGACCGGATAGAGCTTGTCCCCCGACACGGCATCGAGGACAGCCCCAACGAGGTGGGCGGGCCCTGACCGCCTGGTCCGGGGAACTCTAGCCGGGCGGTTGCGTGGCGGCGGCGGCGATGTCGACCAAGTCCTGCTGCATCATCTTGCGCGTCGTACCCACCATGAGACGGCCGACAACTGCTCCCAGGGTCTTGTTGAGCAGCCCGCTGGCCTCGGCCTCGAAATGCATGGAGAGCCTGGATGTGTTCGCACCCGTAGGCTCCACTGCCATCTGCGAGGTATAGCGGACGCCCCGGTTGACCGCCTCTGTTGTGTAGGAGCGGCCAGGGTCCAGGGCCACCACCGTCATCTCCTCGGTGGCCGACCGGCCGAACATCACCCGGGTCTCGCGCCACCGGGTGCCCACAGCGAAGCCAGACCCCGAATCGAGGCGCTCCAGCGATGTGATGCCGGAAATGGTGTCGGGTGAGCCTGCAAGATCCGTTATCACCGCCCAGATCGCTGCTGCGGGCGCTGCAGTGTCCAGGTGGACGTCGATGGCTGGTGGCATGGTCGCTCCTCATCGCGTCGAGGCACGGTTGACCCCGTGCGCCTGGGGTAGCCGGTCCCCGGTGCTCTCAATCGGGCCGTTGCTGAAAGGGTGTCTCCACCTTGGCATCCGAGCGGCTGGAAAGGAAGGGCACTCCGGTGGGCGGCGCGAGCGGACCCGACCCGGATGTGGCCGGCGGACAGAGTCGCCACGGGCCCACGCTGGGGTTGCCCGGTGGATGAAGCGATCACAGACTGCCGCTCAGCGGGACCGCGGATAGGCTTGCGGACGTGCGGCTTACGCGGGATTCCCTGTCACGCGGCGGGCGGAGTTGGCTTGTCATCGGCACCGTCGCGCTCGTGGTACTCGCATTGGGGCTGATCCTCTTCGCGGTGAGCCGCGATACGGGGCCGGCCGTGGCCGAGGAACCGCTTGAGGTCCAAGGGCCGCCCGAACCCGGCGGCGGACCGGTGACGATCGATGCCAGCGTTTTCAGCCCGGACCTCGCCGGCCCCCACCCGGCGGTCCTGCTGGCGCACGGGTTCGGCGGCTCGAAGGCGGATCTCGCCGATGAAGCCCGCACCCTGAGCCGCGAGGGCTACGTCGTAGCGACCTACACGGCCCGGGGATTCGGCGATTCAGGGGGGCTGATCCACCTGAATGCGCCGGACTTCGAAATCGCCGACGGCCAAGCCCTGCTCGACGCCCTGGCCGCGCGGGACGACGTGATCCTGGACGCTCCCGGTGATCCGCGGGTAGGCGTCGCCGGCGGCTCCTACGGCGGGGCGCTGGCGATCATGCTCGCCGGACTGGACCAGCGTGTTGACGCGATCAGCCCGCGCATCACCTGGCACGACCTGGGGGAGGCGCTGTTCCCGCAGTTCGCGGCGGCCGACGGGCCGAGTACCCCCGCCGCCTTCGACGCGATCGGCGACTCCGGGGTGTTCAAGAGGCAATGGGCCGGCGTCTTCTTCGGGTCCGGCTCTATCCCCGACGTCGAATCCGGCGCGACCGCGACGGTCTGCGGTCGCTTCGCCCCCGATGTCTGCGCCGCCTACCAGCGAAGCGCGGCAACGGGAGTCCCCGCACGGCGCGATCTGCGGCTGCTGCGCGAGTCCAGCCCCGCCTCGGTACTGGCGGATGTCCGAGCGCCCACCCTTCTCATCCAGGGGCAATCCGACTCCCTGTTCCCGCTGTCCCAAGGGGACGCGAACGCCCAGGGGATCGCCGCGAACGGCACCCCGGTCAAAGTTGTGTGGTACGCGGGCGGCCACGACGGCGGCGACCCGGAAGCAGAGCGGTTGGACGCACTGACGCTGGAATGGTTCGACCGCTACCTGAGCGATTCCGGCACACCGGCCGACACCAGCTTCGAGGCCACCGGTGCGGCGGCCTCCCTGTTCGGTGCGCGTACCGGGGCCGATCCGGAGGTATTGGCGGCACCGGCCCTCCCCGGGATCGGTGCGGCTGTGCCGGCGCCACGCTCGCAACTGGCACTGTCCGGGCCGCCGCAGACGATTGTGGCCCCAGCGGGCGGCAGCCCCGCGCAGGTGACATCCCTGCCGGGTTTCGGCGATGTGATCAACACTCTTGTGCGGGGTTCGACCAGCGCGTTGCCCGACATCCCCGGGCAGAGCGCTGTGTTCCGTACCGATCCGCTGCCTGAGCCGACAACCATCGTCGGATCCCCCACTGTTCGAGTGCGAGTCGAAACCGACGCACCCGGTGCCACGCTGTTCGCCAAACTGCTCGATGTCGCCCCCGACGGGGCAGGCGTGGTTCTACCCAGCCGCCTCGTCGCGCCGGTGCGCATCGACGGCAGCGGCAGCCGGGAACTGACTGTCGTCCTACCCGCGATCGTGCGCGAGATCGACGCCGGCCACCGACTGGCTGTCGTACTGGCCACCACCGATCAGGGCTATTCGTTGCCGCAGACAGCCCGCACCTACACCGTGTCCCTGGTGGGACCAGCGGCGGTGTCGATCCCTGATGTGGCCGTCGAACCGGTGCCGGTGGACTACACCGCAACGCTGACAGTTGCTGCTGCCCTCGCGGCCGTCGCCGCTGTGTGGGTCGGGGTGGCCAGAGCCCTGCGCCGCAGGCGTCGCCGTGCGGCGACGCAGATCGACGACGCTCTGGCTGGTACGCCGTTGATGGTGACGGGCCTGGGCAAGGAGTATGCGGGCGGGTTCCGAGCCGTCAGCGATGTGTCGTTCCGGGTGGACCGCGGCCAGGTCCTGGGACTGCTCGGACCCAACGGCGCCGGCAAGACGACCGTGCTGCGCATGCTGATGGGGCTGATCCATCCCACTGAGGGCGAGTTGCGGGTGTTCGGCCACAAGGTCCGGCCCGGCGCGCCGGTCCTGTCCCGGCTGGGCGCACTCGTCGAAGGACCCGGACTGCTGCCTTTCCTGTCCGGCCGACAGAACCTGGATCTGTTCTGGCGGGCCTCCGGCCGTCCGATGGCCGACGCCCACTTCGACACTGTGCTGGAGGTGGCGGGCCTCGGCGACGACGTGGATCGGCGGGTCAAGACCTACAGCCAGGGCATGCGGCAGCGGCTGGCCGTCGCCCAGGCGATGCTCGGGCTGCCGGAACTGCTGGTGCTCGACGAGCCCACCAACGGTTTGGACCCGCCGCAGATCCGCGAGATGCGCGAGGTCATGCGCACCTACGCCGATACCGGGCGTACGGTGATCGTCTCCAGCCATCTGCTGGCGGAGGTGGAGCGGACCTGCACCCACGCCGTGGTGATGAACCGCGGCCGGGTCGTCGCGTCGGGCAGCCTCGACCAGCTCGTGCCAGCCGATGGCGGCGACCATGGCGGCCGGAGCCTGGAAGAAGTGTTCCTCTCGTTGATCGGAGCCCGATGACGACTCACACCTCACGCGGCATCCACGATCGGCTGCGGGCGGCGGCACCACCGGGTTCGTCGGCCGCCGACGGCTCGGCTCCCGGATGGTCCGGCGAACGGGCTCTCCCGCTGCGGGTGGAACTGCTGCGGCAATGGCGGCGGCGGCGCACCAAGGTGGTGCTGGCGGGTTTGGCGCTCTTCCCGGTGATCATGGCACTGCTGTTCGCACGGGACCGCGGCGACGACCCGGTGTCGGGCGCCCGGCTGGTCGATCTGGCCACCAACGGCGCGGTGAACTTCGCCCTGTTCGTCGTCTTCGCCTCTTCCACCTTCATGCTGATCGTTGTGGTGGCACTGTTCTGCGGCGACACCGTCGCCAGCGAGGCGTCGTGGGGTTCGCTGCGGTATCTCGTGGCGCTGCCGGTGGCGCGTTCCCGCCTGCTGCGCCAGAAACTCGTCGTTTCGTTGATCCTGTCGCTGAGCGGCCTGCTGATTCTGCCGCTGTCAGCCCTCGTGTCGGGCGGGGTCCTGTTCGGCTGGGGCTCGGTCCGGACCCCGGCGGGGGCGGTGATCCCCACGGGGGAGGCGCTGTTCCGGCTGTCCGTCGTCATCGCCTATCTGGCCGTGGCACTTCTCGTGGTGGCCGCGATCGCCTTCTGTCTGGGTGTATTCACAGATGCACCGTTGGGGGCTGTCGGCGGTGCGGTGATGCTGGTGATCGTGTTCAGCATCCTCGACCAGCTCGAGGACCTCGCGGTGGTGCGAGAGGTGCTGCCGACCCACTATCTGGGAGCGTGGATCGATGCCATCAACGACCCCATCGTCTGGGGGGACATGGCTCGGGGGGTTCTGGTGTCGCTGACCTATAGCGGCGTGCTGCTGGCCGTCGCCTGGCGCCACTTCCGCCGCAAGGACATCGTCTCGTAGGGCTGTCGGGGGCCCCCGCTAGGTTCGGTCACGTTCACACCGGTGATCGATCACCAGTGCCCCACGGGGCCCGGGATGGATTCACGGCAGTGACCACGAAGACCGCGCGAGTGACCACAACATCACGAGCGCGACCATGACCATGGAGGTGTGCGATGCAGATCGACTGCGCGACCTGTCCAGCCCGAGGGGCTGCCTGCTCTGATTGTGTGGTGACGGTCCTGCTGGGCCCGCCCGACTTCGACGAGCGGGACGGCGCGGCGCTGGCGGTGCTGGCCGATCACGGACTCATCCCGCCGCTGCGCGACCCCCGGGCAGCGGCGGGATGAGTTGAGTCCGCAATGCGGTTACTTGGTGTAGAGCGCCGCCACATCGTCGGCCGCCTCGGCCATCACGACGTTGCGCTTCAGTTTCATCGACGGGGTCAGCTGGCCGCCCTCCTCGGTCCAGTCGGCGGTGAGGATCGTGAACTTCTTGATCGACTCGGCTTTGGACACCGCCTTGTTGGCGCTGTCCACCGCTGACTGGACTTCCGCGATGACATCGGGATCCTTCACCGCATCCTCGATGGCCATCTGCGCGGACTTGCCTTTGTTCTCCAACCAGACCGGCAGCGACTCCCGATCAAGGGTCACCAGGCAGGCGATGAACGGCTGGGCATCCCCGACCACCATGCATTGGCTCACGATCGGGTTGGCGCGCAGCCGGTCCTCCAGCACGGCGGGTGCGACGTTCTTGCCGCCCGCGGTGACGATGAGTTCCTTCTTGCGGCCGGTGATCCGCAGGAAACCGTCGTCATCGAGGGTGCCGATATCGCCGGAGCGGAACCAGCCGTCCTCGGCCAGCACCTCTTTCGTGGCGGCCTCGTTGTTCCAGTACCCGGGGAAGATCTGCGGACCCTTGAGCAGCACTTCGCCGTCCTCGGCGATCCGAACCGCGGTGCCGGGCAGCGGCCGACCGACGGTACCGATCTTGAAGTGGTCCACCCGGTTCACCGTCGATGCGGCGGCGGTCTCGGTCAGCCCATAACCTTCCAGGATCGTGATGCCGATACCCCGGTAGAAGTGCCCGAGCCGCTCACCGAGTGCGGCGCCGCCCGAGATCGCATGGGTGACCTTGCCGCCCATGGCCGCACGCAGCTTGCTGTACACCAGGCGGTCGAACAGGGCGTGCTTGAGGCGCAGGAACAGTCCGGGACCGCCGGCGTCGACGGCCCTGCTGTAGTCGATGGCGGTGGCGGCGGCGGTGTTGAAGATGTTCTCCTTGCCGCCGGCTGCAGCCTTGGCCTGCGACTTGTTGAACACGGTCTCGAACACCCGTGGCACGCTCAACAGGAACGTCGGCTGGAACGTCTCCAAGCTGGGCAGCAGGTTCTTGACATCGGCCGTGTGACCGAGGCGGATGCGTGCGCGGATGCAGGCGACCTCGATGGCCCGGCCGAAGACATGGGCAATCGGCAGGAACAGCAGCGTGGAGTTGCCGCCGGTGAACATCTCCGGCTCGCATGCGACCACTGAATCGACTTCGAACATGAGGTTGGCGTGTGTGAGCATGCAGCCCTTGGGCCGTCCGGTCGTGCCCGACGTGTAGATGATCGTGGCAAGGTCGTCGGGCGCCACCGATTCGCGTCGCTGCTCCACCTCGTCGACGCTCACGGCATCGGCGGCTTGGCGCAGCTTGTCCATGTCCCCTGCGTCGAACACCCACACGTCGGCGATGTTGGGAAGTCCGCCCCGGACCTGGTCGAGGACCTTTTGATGTTCGTCGGTCTCGAGGAAAACCGCCACTGCGCCGGAGTCACCCAAGATCCATTCGACCTGTTCGGCGCTGGAGGTCTCATAGATCGGCACCGGGACCGCCCCGGCGTACCAGAGCGCGAAGTCGACGAGGGTCCACTCGTAGCGCGTGCGGGACATGATGCCGACGCGGTCGCCGACCCCGACGCCGCTGGCGGCGATGCCCCTGGCGATCAACCGCACCTCGTCGGCGAACTCGGCGTAGGTCATCGGGTTCCATGTGCCGTCGGCGGTGGGGATGGATACGGCGATGTCGTTGGGTGCGGCCTTCTCACTCTCGACGAGGAAAGACGCTGTGCTGCCTACGGTCGGCGGCTCGATGAGCGTCGGCTCGGTGAACTCCTGCATTGATCCTCCTGGGGTTTTGGCCCGAGCCTACGCAACAGGCGCGGCCACAGTGGGAGGGACCGGTCCCGTGTCACTGGTCCGGTCCCGTGTCGCCGGCTCAACCCCGCGGTGCAACCCGCCGGACATGGGGCAATATGGAGTTGTGCCCGTTGTTGATCTGGTGGATGAGACGTTCATCGTCGTGCCGCCCGCGCGCCTCGCCGGAGTTGTGGCGGAGCGACAGCGCTGGCGGGAGTGGTGGCCGGGACTCACGCTGCACATCTTCATGGACCGAGGCGACCAAGGGCTGCGCTGGTCGGTGACCGGCGAGATGGTGGGTTCGGTGGAGATCTGGGTGGAGCCTTTCGGCGATGGTGCGATCCTGCACTACTACTTGCGCGCGGACCCGACGCTGCCGGACTCCGACACCGACGCCCGCGCGTTGCCCGATTCGCCCCGGGGCCGCCGGGCGGCAGACCGGCTGCGACGCAGCCACGCCATGGGCTGGAAACGCACCGTCTGGGCGCTGAAAGCCGAGCTGGAAGAGGGTCGCCCGCCCGGCACCGGGGAGTGGTAGTGCGCTGGTGGACTCCCGCCAGGGTGGCAACATCTACCGCGGCCGCCGTCGCCCCGCCAGTGGGAACGGCGTGAAAGCATGCGGATCAACCTCGTCAGCGACGTGCACTATCGCACCGACGGGCTCGCGGCGGCCAGCCGGGATGCGGACCTGTTCATCTGTTTGGGGGATCTCATCCTCTTCCTGGACTACGAGGATCCGAGCCAGGGGATCTTCGCCAACCTGTTCGGCGCCGAGAACACGCGGCGCTACATCGAGATGCGCGTCCAGTTGCGCTTCGATGAGGCCAGGGCCTTCGGGCGGGAGCTATGGGAAGCCATCGGGGCCGAGCCGTGGCAGGCGATCTCGGAACAGGTCGCGGCCCAGTACGCGGATCTGTTCGCTGCCATGCCGGCGGGGCTGATGACCTACGGCAACGTCGACCTGCCCGTGCTGTGGCCCGACTTCACCCGCGACGACCACATCCTGCTCGACGGGCAGAGCCGCGAAGTGGACGGTCTGCGCCTCGGGTTCGTCGGCGGGGGGTTGCGCACGCCGTACCGGACCCCTTTCGAGATCAGCGATGAGGAGTACCTGGCGAAGGTGGACCGGCTCGGCGAGGTGGACATCCTGTGTTCGCACATTCCCCCGGCTGTGCCCGAATCCTGCTACGACACGGTTGCCCGACGGCTGGAACGCGGCAGTGTCGCGCTGCTGGACTACATCCGCGACGTGCAGCCCCGCTATGCGCTTCACGGCCATGTCCATCAGCCGTTGGCTGCGCGAACCACGATCGGGGCGACCCAGGTGATCAACGTGGGGCACTTCCGGGCGACCGGTCAGCCATATCGGCTCCTGCTGGACTGAGCCGGTGATGTCCGCCGGGCCGGTTTCGGCGGTAGCGTGGAGCCATGGCGGAGCGCACGGAGTCTCAGATCGAGATCGGCGCCGACCCCGCCACGATCATGGCCGTCATCGCCGACATCTCCACCTATCCGCAGTGGTGCCCGGGCGTCCGATCCGCCTGGGTGGACGCGGCCTACCCGGACACCCGCCCCCGGGATGTGGAAATGATCTTCGATTCGGGGCCGATCCAAGACACCCACCGGTACCGCTACGACTCCTGGAGCGACCGGGAGGTCCGTTGGCACCTGACGTCCGGGCAGACCGTCACCGGCCTGTGGGGTCGCTACTCCTGCCGGATCGAAGGGCCCGGATCGACGGTGGTGAACTATCGGCTGTCCATGGAGTTGGCCGTCCCCATCATCGGCGCACTGAAGCACCGCGCCGAGAAGGTGATTGTGCGCACCGCACTCAAGGGGCTCAAGGAGCGCGTGGAGTCCCGCCCGTGACCCAGCGGCGCGTGGTGCTGTTCACCGGCAAGGGCGGAGTCGGCAAGTCCACCTTGTGCGCCGCCAGCGCGGTGGCGGCCGCGGATCTGGGGCTGCGCACTCTGGTGATGTCCACCGACCCGGCGCATTCGGTGGCCGACGTTTTCGGCGTGGATGTCGACCCTGGCGCGCCGACACCGCTGTCGGACCGGCTGGACGTGCTCCACATCGACTCCCGCATGCTGCTGGAACGGTCCTGGCGCGCCGTCCAGGACTACCTGTTGCGCGTGCTCAGCACCGCCGGGGTGGAGAACGTCGCGGCCGAGGAGTTGACTGTCCTGCCGGGTGCGGAGGAGGTCCTGGCCCTGCTCGAGGTGCGCGATCATGTCCGGTCCGGCCGGTACGACCTCGTGGCGCTGGACTGCGCCCCCACCGCCGAGACGCTGCGGTTGTTGTCGTTGCCGGAAGCGCTGGACTGGTACATGCGGCGGATCTGGCCGGTGGAGCGCCGCGTTGTCACCGCGCTGAAGACACCCTTGTCGCGGGCCGCCGGGGTGCCCATGCCGGACACCGACGTCCTGGACGCCGTCGAGCGGCTGCACAACGATCTGGCGGATGTGCAGGCCGTGCTGACCGCCCCGGAGTCGTCGGTGCGGCTGGTGTTCACGCCCGACGCGGTGGTGCTGGCGGAGGCGCGGCGCACCCTGACGTCGTTGTCGCTGTTCGGCTACCGCGTGGACGCCGCCATCGCCAACAGGCTCTTCCCGGCGGGGGCCGACGACTGGCGGACGTCGTGGGCGGAGGCGCAGCAGGAGCGGCTGGAGCAGGCTCGTGGCGACATGAGCCCCATACCGGTGCTGACCGCGCCCTACCGGGCCGCCGAGCCCGTGGGCGTGGCCGAACTGCGGGAATTGGCCGCCGAGGTGTATCCCGAAGCCGATCCGCTGTCCCTGCCGCCGGCCGAGCCGCCGATGCGGTTGGAGCGGCTGGGGGAGCAGATCGTGGTCCTGCTGCGCCTGCCGCTGGCGGCCAAGGGCGATGTGGACCTTGCGGAGCGCGGTACCGAGTTGATCGTCACAGTCGGCAGCTACCGCCGGGTCCTCGCCCTGCCCTCCGCGCTGCAGCGCCACCGAATCGTAGGGGCGGGGCTGGCCGAAGGGGTGTTGCGGGTGAGATTCTTGCCGCGGGAGGTTGCCGAATGACTGACCAGCCGTGGTGGCACAGCGCGGGTGAACCGCCACCGGAGAACCTCGGGTCGGCAGCTGAGGAGGCTGCCCGACTGTTCACCGCCATGCGGGACAGGTTCCTGGCCGACCCTGCCGCGTTGCGGGCAGGCGCGCGGTTGATGGACAGCTTCGCCTCGGTGCGCGGCGTCACCAACCCGGTGCCGCCGGGGGACGCTCCCGAATGCGCATACTGCCCCGTCTGCCAAGCCATCGCGCGGGCGAAGTCGCTGAACCCGGAGACCGTGGAGCGGCTGACCGGCGCCGCGATGGAGTTCGCCGAGACGGTGCGGCACATCGTCGGCAGCCCCGGGGCCGCCGACGACGACCGGGTGCGCCATGTGCCGCTGGACGACGACTTCGAGGGTTGGCCGGAGCCACAGGACGCCCCACCAGGCCCGGCATCGATGGCCGAGCAGGATGGACGCCCGGTGGACGGTCTGGCGGAGCCGGACCCCCCAGCCGCCGAAGACAGCGACATCGGCGCACAGCAGGAGTCGATCGGCGACGATCAGTAGCCTGCCAGGGAGGGGAGGTCGATCGTGTCTCTAACACTCGGGGTGGACGTCGGCGGCACCAAGATCGCCGCGGGGGTGGTGGACGAGAGCGGCGAGATCCTGGTCCAGACCCGCAGGGCCACACCGGCGCGCGACCCTTTGGCCGTGATCGAAGCCATCGGTGAATTCGCGGAGCAGTTCGGTGAGTACCCGCTGGAGGCCATCGGCGTGGGTGTCGCCGGATTGGTCGATGCGCAGCGTTCCCGGGTTGTGTTCGCGCCCAACCTCGCGTGGGAGAACGAACCCCTGCGGGAACTGATCGAGGACCGCGCCAAACTGCCGACGGTGATCGAGAACGACGCCAACGCCGCGGCATGGGGGGAGTTCCGCTTCGGCGCCGGGCGAGGCGTGGCGGATCTGGTCACCGTGACCGTGGGCACCGGAATCGGCGGCGGCATCGTGTCCGGCGGCGAGCTGCAGCGCGGCGCCCACGGCATGGCCGCTGAGATCGGCCACATGAGAGTCGTGGCTGACGGCCGGCTGTGCGGCTGCGGCCGCCGCGGATGCTGGGAGACCTACGCGAGCGGCAATGCCCTGGTCCGCACGACACGGGAGTTGGCCGGCGAACGCCGCAAGGAGGCGGAGCTCCTGCTGTCGCTGGGCGACGGCACACCGGAAGGCATCACGGGTCGCGACATCACCGCCGCCGCCGAACGGGGGGATCCGGTCGCGGTGGCGGCCTTCGAGGTGATCGGCACCTGGCTGGCGGTCGGAATGGTGGACGTCGCCGAACTGCTCGACCCCGGGGTCTTCGTCGTGGGCGGCGGGGTGGTCGAGGCCGGGGATCTGCTCCTGGCCCCGGCCCGGCGGGTCTTCGCCCAAGACATCGTGGGCAAGGGCAACAGGGAACTGCCGCCGATCATTCCCGCCGAATTGGGCAACGAGGCAGGGATCTCCGGCGCAGGTGACCTTGCTCGGAGCCGGTAGGCCCTGCTCAGCCGCCGGGCCGGAAGCCCGGCACCAACTCTGCGGCCAACGTCTCCATGAACAGGCCGATGTCGGTGACCACGCCGACGGCTTGGGCCGAGCCGCGGTCGGACAGTTTGGTGACGGTCGCCGGGTTGATGTCCACGCACACCAGCGGAATCGACGCGGGCAGCAGGTTGCCGGTGGCGATCGCGTGCAGCATGGTGGCCACCATGATCGCGTAGCCGACATCGCCGATCCCGGCGCGCATGGCCTTCTGTCCCTCGATGACGTCGGTGTACACATCCGGCAGCGGGCCGTCGTCGCGCACCGAACCCACCAGGATGAAGTCTTTGCCGTGTGTGACCATGGCGTGCATGATTCCGCCGGATATCACACCGCTGGCCACCGCGGCCTCGATCGAGCCCTCACGGCGCACCCGGTTGATGGCCCTGATGTGATGCTCGTGGCCGTGTTCGACCCCGGCCGCGTTCGTCAGATCCACACCCAACGAAGTGCCGTACATGTGGGATTCGATGTCGTGGGTGGCCAGGGCGTTTCCGGCGAACAGCACATCGACGTAGCCGGCATCGATCAACGCCACCATCGCCGGGCCGGAGCCGGTGTGGACGATCGCCGGGCCCGCCACCCACAGGATCTTCTTGCCCTCGCCCTTCACCCGGCGGAACTCGTCGGCGATCTTGCGGACCTGCAGCGCCTGCGGCTTCTCGCTGGAGACTACCGAGTTCATGAACTCGAACGTCGTCTCGTCGAACGTCATCGCACGGGGTTCGGACTTGACCCGCACGCCGCCCGTGCCGACGATGACCCTGTCACCCACTTCCGCCTCCGACATGGGCTTGGTGAAGGGGATGCCGTCTCGCAGGACGATCCCGCAGTCCATCTCAGGGTTGGGCACCCGGCGCCACACTCCGTCGATGAGGACTTCGGTCTCCAGGTTGGTGGATGAATAGAAACCTTCCGGGAACGAGCCGGCCACGTCAACCTCGGCCAGCACCGCCTCGCTGGGGTCGGTCAGGTTCGCGCCGTACTGCTGCAGCCGGTTGAGGACCAGTTGCAGGGCCTCGTCGTCGGGTGCGGTCACTGCGACCCGCACCGATGACAAGTCGCCGTCGCGCTTGCCGACGACGAACCGTTCGATCACATAGTCGGTATCCGCGCCGAGGATCTCGCCGAGCACCCGCGACAGGCTGCCGTCGTCGAGCAGGTGGCCATGCATCTCGATGCGTTCGGTGAGTGACACTTCGCCTCCGTCTTGGTCGAGCAAAGCGTGCCAGATTCCGCGATGGGATGTGGGCCGACTGTCGCGGAACTACACGACCGCGCCGTCGTCCCAGCCTTCCCGCGGCGAGTCTTCGCGGCGGCCCACCAGCGTGCCGAACCCCCCGATGAACATGGCCAGACCCGCGGCGGTGATGATGCTCGGCAGGCTCAGCAGTGCGCTGAGCAGCAGCAGAATCGGCCCGAGGATAACCCCGCCCCAGGCGAAACGGGAGATCCGGTCACGCGGCGGCGGGATGGCAGGCGGCGGCGGCGGGACGAACTCGTCATGATCGGGCACCGGCGGTGCCGGCGGGGCAGCGTTGCCGCCGCCGAGCGCGAACCTGCCATCCAACAGCCGTAGACCGGGTTCGGGTTCTGGTTCGGGCTCTGGTTCGGCTTCGGAGTCGCTGCGCACCAGCCGGTCGGATAGGCGAACGGTGTCGGCTTCGGGTTCCAGCAGCCCCGGCAGCACCAAGCCGATGACGGAGCGGGCATGCTCCTCTTGGTCCGCTGGCACAGTCAGCCGGACGAACTCCCCGTCCGCCTCGCCCCGGGCCGACAGACCCGCATCCGACAACAGCTGGACCAGATGCGCCACGAGGTCGGGCGTGACCCGGCACAGAACCGCACGTTCGGCCACGTCCACTCCCTCCACCGCGTTCCAGCCCGACTCGACACCTGCAGTCGACGCCAACACCCAGTGCAACGCCGCGACGGGCCGTTGCCTTCCACAGTCGGCGCAGCCCCGCTGCCGCAGTCCGTCGCTACATGGTTGCATGCCTTGCGGCCGCAAGGGGCCGTCCCGGTGCCCGACGATCGTGACGCCCGGATCTTGCATCAAACCGGTGACGGGTGCGGCATGTCGGCGTGAACCGCTGGGCATCCGCAGACGTCGTGCGGCATGGTGGTTACTTGAGCCCACGAGAGGGGTAACGGTGCTGTATTGGTTCCTGAAAAGGTTCCTGCTCGGGCCGTGGCTGAAAGTGCTGTTCCGGCCGTGGTCCGAGGGAGCGGAGAGCGTCCCCGAGTCGGGTGCGGCGATCCTGGTGAGCAACCATCTGTCCTTCTCGGACTCGATCTTCCTCCCGCTGGTGCTGCACCGTCGCGCCACCTTCCTGGCAAAGAGCGACTACTTCACCGGAACCGGGATCAAAGGCATGTTGACCAGGTTGTTCTTCGGCGGCACCGGCCAGGTTCCGATCGACCGCTCCGGCGGCAAGGCGTCAGAGGCTGCGCTCAACACCGGGCTGCGGATACTGCGGGAAGGGCATCTGCTGGGCCTGTACCCGGAGGGAACCCGCTCCCACGACGGCCAGTTGTACCGCGGCAAGACCGGTGCCGCCCGCATGGCGCTCGAGGCCGAGGTGCCGGTGATCCCCGTGGCCATGATCGCCACGTTCGAGGCCCAGCCCACCGGGCACATCCTCCCCCGGCTGCGGCGCATCGGCGTGCGCTACGGCAGGCCACTGGATCTGTCCCGCTACTACGGCATGTCCGAGGATCGGTTCGTGCTGCGGTCGGTCACCGACGAGATCATGTACGACCTCATGCAGCTCAGCGGCCAGAAGTACTCCGACATCTACGCGGCGGCGGCCAAGGCTCAGGTGCGCGCCCAGTCGGCGGCCGTTCCCAACCAGGAGGACCGCTCCGCCGCCCAGCAGGTGGACCAGAAGGCCTGACGGCGATGTGACCCGACTCGGACTCGCAGGTAGCCTTGACGCGTGTCCGTCATAGATTGGCCCCCGCTCCCGGTCGCCCAGGAGATCCCGTGGCCGGACGGTGACGAGCTCACCGTTGTGACGTCCGCGCTCGCCCGGGCCCCCGGGCTGGTGTCCGGCAGCGACTGCAACCACCTGATGCAACGCTTGGCCGCCGCGGAGCGTGGCGAGTCGTTCGTCCTGATGGCCGGCGACTGCGCGGAGACATTCAGCGCCAACACCGCCGAATCGCTGCGCGCCCGGCTGCGCACGGTCCTGCAGATGGCGGTGGTGCTCACCTACGGCGGGTCGCTGCCGGTGGTCAAGATCGGCCGGATGGCCGGCCAGTACTTCAAGCCGCGCAGCAAGCCGGTGGAGTTGCGCGAGGGGCTTGAGCTGACGTCGTACTACGGTGACGCCGTCAACGATCTCGCCTTCGAGGCGCGGTCCCGCCGACCTGACGCCCGCCGGATGCTGCAGGTGTATCTGGCCAGCGGCGCGGCGTTGAACCTGATCCGCTCGTTCACCCAGGACGGCAGCGCCGATCTGCGGCAGGTCCACGACTGGAACCGGGACTTCGTGCGGGACTCACCGGCGGGGCAGCGCTACGAGCGGTTGGCGGGGGACATCGAGCGCGCCCTGGATTTCATGCACGCCTGCGGCGCGGACCCGCAGGAGTTCCGGCGGGTGGAGTTCTTCGTCGGCCATGAAGCGATGTCGCTGGACTACGAGCGGGCGCTGACACGGATCGATCCGGTGACTCGGCAGCTGTTCGGGGCGTCCGGCCACTTCTTGTGGATCGGCGAACGCACCCGGCAGTTGGACGGTGCGCACGTGGATCTCGCCTCTCGGGTGAGCAACCCGGTCGGAGTGAAACTCGGGCCGACCGCGGACCCGGACGAGGTCGTGGAACTGATCCGGCGGCTCGACCCGCAGCGGACCCCGGGGCGGTTGACGCTCATCAGCCGCATGGGTGCCGCGCATGTGGCGGACCGGTTGCCGGTCATCGTCGAGGCGGTCGCGCGGGCGCAACTGCCGGTGGTGTGGGTGTGCGACCCGATGCACGGCAACACCCGCGAGGCCCCCAGCGGCTTCAAGACCAGGTCGTTCGACGACGTCGTGGCGGAGGTACGGGGCTTCTTCGCCGTCCACCGGACCCTCGGCACCCACCCCGGTGGGCTGCACGTGGAACTGACCGGCGACGACGTCACGGAATGTGTGGGCGGTACCGAGGGTGTGGCGGAGACCGACCTCGGCTTCCGGTACGAGACCGCGTGCGACCCGCGGTTGAACCGGGAGCAGTCGCTGGAATTGGCGTTCATGGTCGCCGGGATGCTCGCGGAGCAGTAGCCCGGTCCCCAGCCCGAGGTTCGCGGTCCGCGCCCGGTCAGGACACCGGCTCGCCGACCGGCGCCGTGCTGCGCCCCATCACGTGCGCCAGTTGGGCCAGGGATTCGGCGAGTTCACCCAGATCCGCCGACGTAAGCGCCTGCGCGCCGTCGACCAGGGCTGATTCCGGGTGCGGATGCACGTCGATGATGAGTCCGTCCGCACCGGCGGCGACGGCGGCACGGGACAGCGGTACCACCAGTTCCCGGTGCCCGCCGGAGTGGCTGGGATCCACGATGATCGGCAGGTGGGACAGTGTCTGGGCGACCGGGATCGCGGAGATATCGAGGGTGTTGCGGGTGGCGGTCTCGAAGGTCCGGATGCCGCGCTCGCACAACACGATCTCCAGGTTGCCCCGCTGGGCGATGTACTCCGCGGCCATCAACCACTCTTCGACCGTGGCGCTCATCCCGCGCTTCAACAGCACGGGCTTGCCGGCCGCGCCGACAGCTTGCAGCAGGCCGAAGTTGGCCATGTTGCGGGTGCCGACCTGCAGCATGTCGGCAAAGGTGGCCACGGTGTCGACGTCGGCGGGGTCCACGACCTCGGTGACGATCGGCAGCCCCGTCTCGTCGCGGACGTCGGCGAGGATCTGCAGTCCGGCAGGGCCCAACCCCTGGAACGCGTAAGGGGAAGTGCGGGGTTTGTAGGCCCCGCCGCGCAGTACGGTCGCACCCAGCTGGAGCGCCATCCGAGCGGCCGCCAGGGTCTGCTCGTCGGTCTCCACGGCGCAGGGCCCGGCGATGATCGTGAACGTGTTCGGTCCGATGGGCACGCGGTGATCGCCGCGCCCCACCCACACCGTGGAGCGTTGCGGGTGATGGTCGCGCGAGACCAGTTTGAACGGCGTCGAGATGCGCACCGTCTCATCGACGCCGGGCATACCCTCGAGGTTGAGGTCCGCGAACCGGGTCACGTCGCCGATCAGTCCTATGATGGTCCGGCTCTCGCCGCGCGACACAAACGCCTCGCCGCCCGCCTCTGCCACACGGTCCACGACCGCTTCGATCTCGATGTCGAGCGCAGCCGACTGCATGACGACGACCATGGGAGTGCCCCTTCCGGGCGTTGGCGAATGCTTCTAGGTTACGGCCAGCCGCGGCTGGCCATGACCTCGCCGCCGCCGAGGCGCGGGCCTGGACGCAGAACGCCCCCGGGCACCGGGGTCGTTGCCGGTGGCCGGGGGCGTGTCTGACTGACCCTCATCCAGAGTCAACCAACCCGCGAATCAGTAGGGTAGGCTCGGCTACGGTGCCGGGTAGCCAGGAGTACAGTCCTTGGCTGTGACCTCGCCAGCCTGGGCCATCTCAGCGGTCCACTGACCGTCCCAGTTCTTGCCGTCATCGTTGTAGCCAGCCACCGGCGGGATGATGTCGCCGATCGGGCCGTTGCCCACCTGGTCGTGGCGGTCATGGTCCCTGACGCCCTTGCCGTTGATCGCCGCGACGTCCACGGTAATGACGACGTACGGGTTGCTCGCCGAACCGGTCCGGTGGCAGATGGTCACTTTGTGGCCCTTCTCCACGTACTCGTTCGCGACTGTCCCGTCGAGGTACTCGTTGCCGTAGGGCTGTGTGGCGAACGCGGTACCCGCAGCGAGTGCAGTGGCAGCCACGGTCATCACGCCGATGCCCAGTGTCTTCTTCTTCATCCAGATCCCCCCGGATCCCCAAGATGCCGGCCTATCCGGCATTTGCGCACCCTAACACGGGCCATCACAGCGAGTGACCGAGTGAGAGGCCGAGAGGCCGAGTGCGAGAGGCCGAGTGATAGCGGCGCAAGCCCGTCGTCGGCAGGTTGCGGGATAGGCTCGGGCCGGAGCGCCGTGGAGGGAGACCCACATGAGATTCCTGACCGCCCGACCGAGCACGGCCGCAGCGGTCGCGGCCACAGCGGCTGCGCTGACGTTCGCGGCCGCGGCACCAGCGACAGCTGCCACTGCCGGTGGTGGGGACTCCGGGGATGGCCGAGGCGAGACGGTCACCGTGATGACGCGCAACATCTTCCTCGGTGCCGATCTGGGGCCGGCGCTGGGCGCGACCGGTACCCCGGAGTTCATCGCGGCCAACGGGGCGATCTTCGCGCAGATGCAGGCCAGCAACATGCCCGTGCGGGCCAAAGGTCTCGCCGATGAGATCCGCAAGCGCAAACCCGACCTCGTCGGACTGCAGGAAGCCGCGCTGTGGCGCACCGGCCCGTTGGACATCAGCGCCGCGCTGGAACAGCAACCCGTTGCCACCGAGGTGTACCAGGACTTCCTGTGCCTGCTTCTGCAGCGGTTGAACCGCAAGACCAAGACCTACAAGGCCGTGGTGGTGGCCAATGAGTTCGACTTCGAGGCTCCCGCCGACTTCGACCTCGATCCCAGCACCGGCACCCTGGGCGCGGACGGCAACGGCCGGCTGACCATGCGGGATGCGATCCTCATCCGCCGCGGCGCGGGGATCAAGGTCCGCAAGGCCAAGACCGGCCAGTTCGACCCGGGCATCAGCTACAGCGCCAAGGTCGGCGGAGTTGTGGACGTCACCGTCGTCCGCGGGTGGGCGCGGATCGACGTCAAGGTCCGCAACAGCCCCTGGTTCCGCTTCGGCACAGTGCATCTGGAGGCCTTCGACGACCG
>JAQAZZ010000016.1:0-2604 GCA_032127075.1 Micrococcales bacterium
GTCCTGGCAGGGCCCCTGCAGATCAGCGAAGCTTCCTGGGACGCCAGGCGGCACGCCGACGCCCTTTATATCAATGGCACGGGCGAAGATTTCGCGACTGTTACCCTTTCTGATGCCGACTCGGGCGAGCCCTTAGCCATAGTCTCGGCCGATCGCCGTGGCAGATGGCAATACCAGTCCATAAACCCCTCGACCATACCCTGCCGGGTCAAGGGAGTGTCCAAGGACGTGACCGTTGAACGAATCGTGTCCAATGCGGGAACATTCCCCGGTGGGTGCGGGCTAGGTGCGGTAAATGAGCCCCCCCAGGTCTCGATCACCGCTCCGCCCGACGGCTCCAACTATACCCAAGGCGATTCGATTAGCTTCACCGGCAGCGCCACCGACGAAGACGGCAATCTCTCTGCCGGACTGGCCTGGACCTCCAGCCGCGACGGCAGCATTGGCAGCGGCGCCAGCTTCAGCACCTCAAGCCTCAGCGTCGGGCTGCACACCATCACCGCCAGCGTGACCGATAGCGACAGCGCCACCGGCTCCGCTTCGATCGGCATCACTATCACCACCATCGCGACCAATACGCCCCCGCAGGTCTCGATCGCCGCCCCATCCAACGGCGCCAGCTTCATCGAGGGAACTAACGTCAACTTTAGTGGCAGCGCCACTGACACCGAAGACGGTGACCTCACTGCCGGACTGGCCTGGACCTCCAGCCGCGACGGCGGCATCGGCAGCGGCGGCAGCTTCAGCACCTCGAGCCTCAGCGTCGGGCTGCACACCATCACCGCCAGCGTGACCGATAGCGACCACGCCACCGGCTCCGCCACGAGGAGCATCGCCATACAGTCTTCCGGGGGAGGAGATGTCGGCGGTCCGCCCAAGAACGCGTTCAATATCATGATGAACTACGAACTGGGCATGCACTGCACCGGATTCGAATTCTCCTACTGTTGTGTGCTGCCGCCCTATAACTCAATCCTGGCCCAGGTCGTCAAGACCGAGAAGGGAGCGGGTAGTAACGGCGGTTATCCGCAGATGCTCGAGGCAGATCCAAGTATCGTGGACGGCCTGGGCCGCCCCTATGTGGTGCGCGACCCGGCCCTGGATTCCAATGGCCAATTCAAGAAGTACGTGCTGCGCTACTGGCACGACGCCCAGCCGCGTGATATCGGTCCCGGAAAAGAGCATGGCGCGGAGCAGTTGAGTACACTGATCAGCCAGGTGGAAGGCAACTCACTGATGATGTGGAACACCGTGTTTGATGCGGCGAAAGTCAATATCGACGGCGCGTTGGTCTATGGCGGCAAGGATGGCAGCACCGGCGTGCTGCAGGGCGACGGCGACACTGATGATGGAAACGACAACTACTGGAACGCCGTCTGGAACCATCTGTATATCTATGATCCGGAGGGGAGTGGAGTTCCTAATCTGGAGGGTCACGGAGGTCATCCGGGAGGCAATGCGCCGGAAGCGGACAAGGTTCGTCTCGGCGTTCACGTGGTCTACCCGGAAAGCACCGGTGCCGCGTTGCACCCGATGGGCCCCGGCGTTACCGGTGGGGCCGGTCTCGGCAACATACTGACCTACTCAACCGATAGCGGCACGGTGGTCTATACACAGATGAAGGTGCTGGAGGATCTGCCGGTGACGTTGACCTCACCGCGTATCTGGGAGGCACTGGGTCTGCCGTTGACACCGTTCGAGGACACGATCAATTTCTTCACCGATCCGGGCGCGGTGGATGAGACCTCGTTGCGGCCCTACGTGGCAATGAACGCCCAAATGCATTATTACGATCCGGCTGCAATTGATGGCATCGGCGCGCCAGTACTTGACGGAGGCCAGCCTGTGATCGGTATGGGCACTGCGCCGATCGATATCCCGAACTGCGAGCGCTGTCATGCGCTGGGTGACGGGGTTTCGGTCAACAGTGCGCAGAACGGCCAGACGATTTCGGGCATTGCCGCACTGGTGCAGGCAGAGATCACCTTCTGGAATTCAGAGTATGGTATTGCTGCGGGTGATTCGGACTGGTATTCGCGCCTGAAGGGTGCGGCGTTCAGTATGCTGGCGCTGCACGACCAGGAACACGGTACTTCGTTCACGAGTAATTATGATCCGTTATGCACGAAAGGATCCAAACCCTGTCCGGACAGAACTACCGCAACCCGCCTGGGTCACGACACCGTGATCTGTCAGCGCTGTCACGCGGACAACGTAATTGCCGTGGTGAAGTCAGCCTACTGTGGTCCGGACCAGGATTGCGAAGTGAGCGACCCGCGCAACGAGCTCTTTTCCGAAATCGCCCCGGGATCTATGCTGATTCCGCCACTGACAGAAGCGATTCACCTGAATCACAAGGACACCGAGTTTGATGACGGCATGGGCCGCAACGGCGGTTGCCAGGGTTGTCACCCGGCGCACCGTTCGGACGGCGATATGAGCAATTACCCGATCACCGAACTGGGCCTGAATGCCTTTGCCGGTTCGGATAACCGGGATGCAGCCGGCGGCTGCTTCGTGGGCCGTGACGTGCACTCCAACCCGTTCAGAAACCTCGAGGCGGAGACGCCCAGCCACATGAATCCGGTGGGTCAGTGGCTGGTG
>JAQAZZ010000017.1:0-2619 GCA_032127075.1 Micrococcales bacterium
ATAGGTGGAGTCGCGGGAAAGGTTGACCGTGGCCATGATCGCCGGGGCGGCGTCGGTGTCGTAGCCGACGGTGCCGATCCGCAGTTCCGCTACCGGAGCAGCCACGGCTTCCGCGTGGGTCTCGGCGAGCGCCGCCAGGGAACGGAGGTCGATCATCAGGACAGTCTGCCACCCGCGGCGGCGTTGATCACTCGGCGCCTGGAAACCCCAACTGGCGCCACGCCTCGAAGACGGCCACGGCGGCGGCGTTGGACAAGTTGAGGCTCCGGCTGCCCGCCACCATGGGTATCCGCAGTCGCCGCTGCGGCGGGAACTCTTCGATGATTGCGTCGGGAAGTCCAGTGGATTCGCGGCCGAACACGAGAACATCGTCCGATTCGAAAGCCGTGCCGGTATATCGGTGCTGCGCCTTGGCGGTGAAGGCGAACATCCGCCGACCCGCGAAGAGGCGGACCGTAGCTTCCCAGTCCGCATGGACGGTCATGGTGGTCAGATCGCGATAGTCCAGACCCGCCCGCCGCAGTTTCGCGTCGTCGGTGTCGAAGCCCAGGGGAGCCACCAGATGGAGCCGCGACCCGGTGTTGGCGCACATGCGCATCACGTTGCCCGTGTTGGGCGGTATCTCCGGATGCACCAGGACAACGTCGAACACGCCCCATTGTCACCCATCGGTTCGCCGGGAGCCGCGTGGATCGACCTACCCTGGACGAGTGCTGCGCATTGTTGTGACCGCGGGGGCCGCAGCCGTGGCGGCTCTAGTGCTTGTTGGCTGCCGAGGCGACTACGTGCCTGACACCTATCGGTCTGACGTGCGCAAGGCAGCCAGGGAGTGCCCGGCGATCAACGCCCGGCTGATCGCGGCGCAGATCCAGCAGGAATCCGGTTGGGATCCACAAGCAGTCTCCGCAAGCGGCGCGCAGGGAATCGCCCAGTTCATGCCGCAGACGTGGGGTGCCTGGGGGTTCGACGCGAACGGCAACGGAACCGCCGACCCGATGGAAGCAACTGACGCCATCCGTTCCCAGGGGCGGCTCATGTGCCATCTCATCGGTCTGGCCGAAGCCTCCGGCATCGACTCCGACCCCCTGGACCTCGCTCTCGCCGCCTACAACGCGGGATGGGGGCCTGTTGAGCAGTACCGGGGCGTCCCCCCCTACCCGGAGACCCTCGCCTACGTCGCTGAGATCCGCGAAAGGAGTACCGCGATCACGGTCGGCGGGCGGGAGTGAGCGGCTTGCGCAGGTGGCGCAGGACCTGCGCCGCGCCACGCTTCCCGCTGACCAGAGCGCCCTGGATCGACGGCGTATCGCGGTGGTCGCCGATCACGAACAACCCCTCCCCCAGTTCCACGGGCTGCTGCAGCGCGAACGGGGGGACCGCCGCGGGGAGGGCGTGACGGATCGGGTACCGCGCGATTTCCGCCAACTCCGCCGCGGGCAGCCGCAGCGCCGACGACACCGCTGCTGCGGCGTCCCTCGCCGCGGCAGCGTCGGGGTGGAAGCCGACAGCGGACGCCGCCAGCAGCGACCAGCCGGCGGGTGCGTAGGTGGGAGCAGCGGCGCTGAGAACCGCGATGCTGGCCAACGGCCGCAGCGAGGTGCCGACCATCAGCATGCGCCGATCACCCAGGTCGGCGCGCGTGCGGAAATACCAGGTTGTCAACGCCCGCATGGGCGGCACACGCAGACCCGGTATCAACTCGGCGGCATGGTGCGCCGGGGTTGCCACCACGACGGCACGCGACCCAATCTCACCCGAGTCCGTGGCGACCGACGAGCCCGTCACGCCGCGAACTCGCTCGTTCAGCCGGAGGGTGTTCCCGGGCAGGCGTGCGGCCAGCTGTGCCGGTAGGGCAGCCATGCCGGCTGCCGGTACGCCGGGGACGCCGCGCACGAACGACCGCAGCACCAAGTCGGCGTATCGGCGCGAGGTGGCCAGGTCTGGATCGGCGAAGACCCCTGACAGGAACGGCGCCATCAGCTCCGTGATCCCGCGATCCCCCACTCCCGCGGAGGCGAGCGCCTGCCCGATCGCAATATCAGGCCGCCCCGCAAGCGATTGCGGCGACTGCGCCGCACAACGGGCGGCGTAGCTGATCAGCGCGGCGAGATTCCAGGGCCTGCCCGCGGTTCCCCGCACGGCGGTGATGAGTGTGGCCGGCGTGCGACTCGGCTGGAGCGCGAGGACCCCATCACCACCGGACTCCGGAAACACCTCGACGCCCCGGGCGAACGGCCGCAAGTCCAACGCATCAAGGTCGAACGCGCGCCGGCCCTCCGGGTAGGCCGGGTTGTACAGCTGGAAGCCGCGATCCAGCCGGAAGCCATCCACGAGGTCGGTGGCAACCCGTCCTCCTACATGAGCAGCACGTTCCACAACCACAACATCGAGCCCTGCGCGTGCCAGGTGCGTCGCGGCGTACAGGCCCGCCAGGCCAGCCCCGACCACAACGACGTCGCAGCTGTCGCTCATCTGTCTCCTCTACCCCTCGCAACCCGCGTCCGCCGGACGGTGGACGCCGTGGACGTGGCCAGCATGTCACCAGTGTGGCGGCCGCGGCCGGATCAATGCGGTGTCCTGACGTCTCGGGTCGGATCCCCCGCCCAGGGGTCGCTGGGT
>JAQAZZ010000018.1:0-3431 GCA_032127075.1 Micrococcales bacterium
CGGAGCAACTGGCGAGAATCCGCTCCACCGAGCCTTTGACATAGGCGACTCGGCCCGTCGGTGAGTCGTGCAGGGTCGCCATGTACTGGTACTTGGAGTCGAAGGGAAGCGCCTCCAGCCGCGGGAATTCCTGTTCCAGGGATTCGTCCTCCAGGCCGGCTTTGGCCGCCGCAGCGATGAGCGCTGCCTCCGTCGGGTCGCCGACTATGCGCCACTGGCCGTCCTCCTCGTACAGGCGCGCATCGTTGCACAGCAGCCCCGCCAGCAGGGTCTCGCGCAGGGGCGCGGGCAGCGCTCCCGCCAGCGGGCGGCCCTGTTCCGTGATGCCGCCGTTCGGCTCGTAGCCGGAGCCGGAGACCGCGAACTCCCGGCCGCCCGCGCACACCCGCTGCACGGTCATCTCGTTCTGGGTGAGGGTGCCGGTCTTGTCCGAGCAGATCACGGTGGTGCTTCCCAGCGTCTCCACCGCGGGCAGTCGCCGGATGATGGCGTTGCGGCGCGCCATGCGGTGCACACCGATGGCAAGGGTGATGGTCATCGCGGCCGGCAGCCCCTCCGGGATGGCCCCGACTGCCAAGGCCACAGCCGCCAGGAACATGTCCAGCAACGGTTCACCCCGCAGCACGCCGATGCCGAGGGTCATTGCCGCCAGCGTCAGGATCACCCAGAGCAGCACCTCGCTGAACCGGGAGATCTTGCGCGTCAGCGGGGTGGCCAGGACATCCGCAGCGGCGATCAGTTCGTTGATCTTGCCGATCTCACTGTCGTCGCCGGTGGCGACGGCCACACCCGACGCGGTGCCGGACGTCACCAGCGTCGAGGAATGCGCGATGTTGCGCCGATCGGCCAGCACGGTTTCGCGTGGCACGGGGTCGGGGCTCTTGCCCACGGGTAGGGACTCCCCGGTCAGCGCCGACTCGTCGAGGCGCAGTTCGCGGCTGCGCAGCAGCCGCAGGTCCGCAGGAACCTTGTCCCCTGCTTGCAGCACGACCAGATCGCCCGGGACCACCGCGGCGGCAGGCACCATGTGACGCTCGCCCCCTCGCACAACGGTGGCCTCGCCACCCATGCTGCGCGCCAGCGCCTCGATCGCCCGCAACGCCTTGGCCTCCTGCACATAGCCGATGCCGGCGTTGACCAGCACGACGCCCAGGATGACCGCCGAGTCGATGAACTCCCCGATGGCTGCCGTCACCACAACAGCACCCAGCAGGATCAGCACCAGCGGTTGATTGAACTGCGACAACAGGATGCGCCAACCGGGCGGGGTCCCCGCCCGGGTCAACTCGTTGGACCCGAACCGCTGCAGCCGGAGCCGTGCCTCAGCCACAGTCAGCCCGCGAGACGGGTCGGTGTCCAGCGCTGCCACCACATCGGGAGCATCGGCCTCGTGCCACAACGGTGAGCCAACCGACCCCATCACCCAAACCCGCCCCTCCGGTGCACGACCCCTCTCATCGTGGCACGCCGGCGGATCCACCTCCGTGGACGGTGCGCGTCAAGGGTCCCGCAGCCATGCCCAGCGGAGCACGACGGAACGGATGCTCGGCAAGATCAACAGAATGCCGTCGGACCGCAACTACCCGTCGCCTGCTCTGGGGTGGGGCTGCCCTCAGCCCACTGTCTCCGGCTCGGTGCTCTCGTCTGGGTCGGGTTCCGTTGAGGGCTCCGGGGTCGGGGTCGGCGTGACGGTCGGCGGCGGAGTCGGCGGCACCGGAGGCACCAGCACCTCACCGTCCACCAGGATCGTCCCGTCCTTCTTCCGCTTCAGCTTCACCTTGATCGTCTTGCCGCCGCCGCCCTTGTTGACAGCCCGCAGCACGAGCGCGGCCTTCTTCTCGGGGATGAGCACCTTGGCGCGCGGCCGTTTGAGCGGCTTCCAGCCCTGACCGGGCAGTTTGATCTCGTAGCCGGTGACCGGCGCCCCACCGTCACGGGCGGGTGCGAGCCAGTCGAGTTTCACCTTCGGCTTCTTCGCCGATCCGGCCGAAGCGGCCGCGGACAGCACAACGGGTCCCGGCGTGGTGAACGGGATGATCTTCCTGCTCTGCCTGCTGAACTGCGTCTGGGTTCCCTTGGCCAGCGCCGCCACGCGGAATCGATAGGGAGTGCCGTTGGCCAGGCCGGGAAGGACAGCAGACGTATCGGCGGACTTGGTGTTGTTGACAACCGTGGTCCACCCGCCGTCGACCTTCACCTGGATGCGGTAGCCCTTGATCTTGACCGCTGCCGACGCCTGCTTCAGCGCAAGCTTGCGCGCCTTCTTGCGCGCCTTGCGCTTCTGCTTCTTCGTGGCGTTGGCACCGAGCTTGGGCTCGACCGTCTGCAGCGGCGTCGGGGCGCTCCACTCCAGCTTCACCTTCTTGCTCCGCGGCTCTGTGCTGCTGAGGACCTTCACGTCCTCGGGAGGTGTCCCGTTGCCCATCACGAACAGGGTGTCCAGTTGTCGGGCACCGGTGATGATCAACTCCGTAGCCGGGATGACCTCCTCGAACCCTGTGGCGTACCAGCCGGCCATGGGTGTGGTGCTGCCGCTGTAGGAGGAGATGGCCGCACCGGGAGTGGTGGTCACCGTCAGGATTCGCCCCTGGGTATCGCCCAAGTAGGCGACGTTGCCCTCGATCCGGTCCAGCGTCCATTCCGGCGCCAGGTGCCAGTGCTGGGCCTGAGCCGACTCGGCGGCGTCGGACACCCACAGCGACCTGCGTGTGTGGTCGATCAGCACCTCGCGCTGCTGCAGGAAGCCGGAGTGGGTGCTGGTCATCTCGATTTGGTCGGTCTTGTCCCCCCGCTGTACCGCCAGAGACGCCAGTTTCGTGCGGTCCCGCTTGGTGGTCACCGGCACCGACGTGTTGTGTGCGTCGGCAGACCTCGCCCAGGCCGTGTACGGGTCGGTTCTCTCGTAGTCGGGCTGACCCGGGTCGATCAGCACCGGCGCCCCGCCGGTCTCCCAGGTGACGGAGAGCCGGTCGTTATGGCCGTGCGCCCCCCGCTTGGGGCGGTTCATGGCAGTCCACGCCGTGGTGTTGGCATCGGTCCAGGAGAAGCGGCCGAACGCAACCCCCGCCTCCGGGTCAACCATGGTCAGCGGCCGCGACGGGACGGTGCGCGGGCGCAGGAATCCGTCGTCACCGCGGCTGTTGCCGAGCATGACGGGGACCCCCGAGGGGCCGATGAAGTGTGCGGAAACGTCGGCGGCCCGCGCCAGGGCCGACTCGAGGGCGGCGGTATCGGCGGTGAAGCCGCGGGCCTGCAGGCCGAAAAGAGCTTCGGTCCAGCCCAGATAGTTCACGCCGTGGTAGTGGCTGGAACTCTCGAAACTCCAGCCGATCTGCGAGAAGACCTGCGGGTAGTCGCTGCGCATCCGAGCAACTGCCGCGTCGCGCATCCCTGTGTCGTTGAGGACATCGGCGATGTCGAGCAGTACGAGG
>JAQAZZ010000019.1:0-2948 GCA_032127075.1 Micrococcales bacterium
GTACCGGCGTTCGCGGCCCCCAAAGTCAACCCGCCGGTGGTGCAGACGCCGCTGTCCGCCACCAAGATCCCGCAGTTCGCGCAGCCGCTGGATCTGCTCGATCTCGGCGGGCTCACCCAGGTGCCGGTCGCGTTGGGAAAAATCAACGCTCTTGGAATCGGCTCCACGAACATCGACGTCAGCCTTTGCGAATTCCAGTCGAACGTCCTGCCGCCGGGCACCCCGGTGGTCGGCGCAGTCCCCGGTGTCGCCCCGGCGACCTGGGTCTGGGGCTACCAGGTAAACGGTCCGGGTCAGCAAGGTACCTGCAACAACGGGCTGCTGCCGCACTCCTACCTCGGTCCGGTGGTGGTCGCCGAGCGTCACACACCCACGCAGATGACCTTCTACAACCGGCTTCCCGACGCGAACCAGGCGAACGTCATGGCGTACGCCACGTCCACCGACCAGACGCTGATCTGGGGCGACCCGGTCGGTCTCAACATTGCACCGCCCCCGTTAACGTTCGGCAGTGACTTCGCCGAACTCAACGCTTGCTGGCACGCGGCGCAGACGCTCGTGCCACCCATGCTGATGCCCGCCGCCTGCAACGACAACTACGGCTTCCTGGGGCCGCAGGTCCCGCCGATCCCCCCGGCCACACAGGCCTACTACGCGCCGGTCCCCGCCGCGGTCCACATCCACGGCGGCGAGGTCCCGTCGGTGCTCGACGGCGGCCCCGACTCCTGGTTTACACCGTACGGCATCGTCGGCCACGGCTTCTACACCCGGCACGTGCAGAGCCTGCCGGGCCTCCTCGTGTCGGCGCCGTTACTGCCGGATCCCGCTTACCCGCTTGGCAGCGTCATCCAGGTCGCCGGAGCGGTCTACGAGAACCTTGATAACCTCACCTGGGCGCCCTCGGTCATCACCCCCTTCTCCGAGGGGACGCTCGTCCTCAACGAGGCTGACGGCCTCAATTACGCGCTCAGCGGCGTCAACTGGGTCGGCGCGCTCCCAGACCGCGCGAGCTACGTCTACCCGAACGGGCAGGAGGCCGCGGCGATCTGGTTCCACGACCACATGCTCGGCGCCACCCGCCTGAACGTCTACGCCGGCATCGCGGGCGGCTATGTGCTGATCGACCCCGCCATGCCCCTCGCGCCCGGCCTGCACCCCCTCGGCCTGAACGACACGATTCTCGGTACAAATCCCTTGACCGATCTCTCGCTGCTCACCGTTCCCCTGATCATCCAGGACCGGATGTTCGACACCAACGGCCAGCTCTTCTTCCCGAACGTCGGCATCAACCCCGAGCACCCCTTCTGGATCCCGGAGTTCGTCGGCGACACGATCGTCGTCAACGGCAAGGCCTGGCCGTTCATGGCCGTGCAGCCGAAGCGCTACCGCTTCATCTTCCTCAACGGCTCGAACGCCCGCGCCTACGAGTTGTTCCTGATGAGCAAGACCACCGGAGCGAAGGGCCCTTCGCTCTGGGTGATCGGCACCGACCAGGGTTACCTCGACACCCCGCAGCAGGTCAACCCGCTCGTGAAGGCGAACGGCAAGCTCACCATGATGCCGGGTGAGCGCTACGAGGTCATCATCGACTTCTCGACCGTCGCCGGCCAGACCCTCGAGATGCAGAACACCGCGCGGACCCCCTGGGTGGGCGGCGCTCCTGTCAACGGTTCGACCACCGGGAAGATCATGCAGTTCCGGGTCGCCCCCGCGGCGGTCCCGGCGGTCGCGGACAACACGTACAACCCGGCCACGCTCGGCGCGATCCGTCCCGCGATGAACCGGCTGACCACGCCGCTCGGCACGACGCCCGCCGCGGGCGTGACGATCCACAAGACCCGCCGTCTCACGGTCAACGAGGCCATCGGCGCGGGCGGCCCGCTGGAGGTTCTCGTCAACAACACCCTGTACGACGGCAGCAAGCCGCGCCCGACTTACACCAATCCGATCACCCTCAAGAACGACTTCAAGGATATCACCTCCGTTCAGAACACCAGTTACTATTCCGAACTGCCGTACGAAGGCGAGACGGAGCTCTGGGAGATTCTCAACCTCACCGCCGACGCTCACCCGATGCACCCGCACCTGGTCGGGTTCCAGGTCCTGAACCGCCAGGCGCTCGACGTCAAGGGCTACCTCGCCGCCTACAACGCGACCTACACTGCCGTCGGGCTCCCCCTCGACGGCTATGGTCCTCCGTTCAACTACAACGACTCAGGCAACCCCGCCTGCTCCCCCACGGCTCCGGCGAAGGGCGATCCCAGGTACGTGGGGCTCCCCCCGCAGTGCGTGCTCGGCGGTAACCCCGATCCGGCCGCGACCCTCTCGCTGATCGGCCTCCCGGTCCCCCCGGCCCCGCAGGAGATAGGCTGGAAGGACACCGTCCAGGCGCTCCCCGGCATGGTGACGCGCTTCCTCGTGCGCTTCGCCAAGCCCGACCTGCCCGTCGCCACGCTCCCCGCGGATGCCGGGTACGATTTCAGCCCGAACCACGGCCACGGCTACGTCTGGCACTGCCACATCGTCGACCACGAGGACAACGAGATGATGCGGCCGTTCTCCGTGACCGAGAACGCTGAGTACCCCCACAACTACGTCATGGGTCTCGACTACTAGGACCCCGACCGACCTCGTCCGGAAAGGGAGGGCCGCCCTGGCGGCCCTCCTTTTTTTTACACCCGGCGGGTGCACCGCAGACCTTTTATAGGATAGACTTATACATTATGCGCCAGCGTTCGCTGCTCTTGCTTCTCGCAGTCCTGATACCTGCCGCTTTCTTCGCGGGCCGGCTCGCGCACCGCTCCGGCGGCGAGGCTTCGGGGCCCGGGGAACGGCAGGTCCTGTACTATGTGGACCCGATGAACCCCTCGTTCCGCTCCCCGGAGCCGGGGACCGCGCCCTGCGGGATGCCGCTCGAGCCGGTCTACGCCGACGGCCAGACCCCGGGC
>JAQAZZ010000020.1:0-3707 GCA_032127075.1 Micrococcales bacterium
ATTGCGCCGTCAGGAAGACACATTGTCTGTCCGACCCCGGGGGCAGTGCCCCAAGCCGGCCCTCCCAACTAGCACCGTTCGGAATCCCGTTGGGCGGGAACTGTGCCCCACTTTGCCGCGTACCGTCCCGGTCAGCGGCGCTGCCTATTGCCGCCTATCCGGCTACCCAGGGCGAGCGACTGCGATCCGCGTCCCTGCCGCCCAGAGTGACGCGCCACCAGTTCGCGGATCTCCCGAGAGTCCGGCGTTCGAGCTGACTGCTGAGGAGAGCCGCCGAATGCTTACTATCGCCCGTGGTCGACGCACGCCGGCCTCGCAGCAAACGCCGGGACTATCGCCTGTTGTCGGGCCACATGGCGACGTGGTAGCCCAGAAGTGGCTGAGATTCGCGAGGGGGTCAACATGCGTCGGGTTCCAATCCTTGCAGGCGTTGCCGCCGGGGCCGTTGGTGCGGTGGCGTGGGCGGCACGATCACCCGGGGCCGCACAGGTGTGGGAGGCGGCGTCGACTGGCGTGGCTCCGGGTCGGGTTGGCAGCAGGCTGAACTCGCTTGGGAATGGGCCGACCTATCGAGCGTTCGCCGACGTGCTGGACGTGCGCCCGGAGGACGAACTGCTCGACGTGGCGTGTGGCTGGGGTGAGTTCCTGGTCACCTACGCTGCGGGCGCCGGGCGTGTCGTCGGCGTGGACCTCGATTCGACGAAGGTCGGCCTGGCCCGCGAGCGGCTGGCCGAACGGATCGCCGAGGGAACCGCCGAAGTTGTCGAAGCTGACGCGGCCCAGCTGCCCTGGCCGGACGACAGCTTCACGGCCGTCACATGCATGGACGCGTTCCCCAACTTCCCCGCTGGGGAGGCGGGGCTGGCCGAGTTCTTCCGCGTCCTGCGCCCGGGCGGGCGAGCCCTGATCTCGTTCGCAGCAGAACGTCTGCCTGAAGGTGTCGAGTCCCGCCCGGCCCGCGGTATAGCGAGTACGTACACCGCGATCAGTGAAGAAGCCGCCCGATGCATGACGGAGTCGGCAGGCTTCGATCCGGTCACCGTCTCCTGGGTACCGATCACAGGAGGCAGGGTTGTGCGTGCTCTGTACGGCCTGGCAAGGATGGTCGAGATCGACATCGTCATTGGTCTCAAGCCAAGTGGCGCCGACGGCGCTGCCTGAGGATGCCCCGCCATCTGTGGCCGACATCGCCGCCAAGCGGGCGCCGACTGCCGGATCCTCGGACCGACCGTGAGGAATGGCACTGGCACCGCTGGTTCTGATGGGGTAGGCAGTGGTTGGGGGTGGTTGCCGTGAGCGTGAAGTCAAGGGCTCGGCTTGGTGAGTCGTTGTCCTCGGTGGTCGGCATGTCTCGTGACGCGGTGACGGGTGTGCTCGGCGGGGCGGCGCAGGCGTGGGCAGGGGCGCCGAGCGGTCCGCTCGGCTGGGTCTGTGCGCGCTGGGTGATGCCACGGTGGCACGCTCCGATCTACACGGCCATGGCCGCGGCGGTACGCCCGCAACCTGAGGACGAGTTGCTCGAGGTCGCGTGTGGGTCGGGGATCTTCCTTGCCGATCACGCCGCGCATGTGCGCTACGTCGCGGGGCTGGACCTGTCCGACATTCAGGTCGGGTTGGCCCGCCAGCGGATGGCCGATCGCCTGGCGACGGGAACGGCGGAGATCGTGCAAGGTGACGTGGGCGCCCTGCCGTGGCCCGATGGCAGGTTCACGGTGGTGACCTGCATGGGCTCCTTCGAGACCTTCCCCGACCCGGCGCTCGCGCTGGCCGAGATCTTCCGGGTGCTGAGCCACGGCGGTCGAGCCGTGCTGTGCATCGGTGAACGGGTTCCGACCGGGACCCAAACCCACCGGACTCTGGACCGGTTCTGGGTCTGGTCCGAACACGATGTCCGGGACATGGTGCAGGCGGTGGGCTTCACCCATGTGGACATCACCTACATCGACTACGGCGGGGACAGCCGGCTATCGAAGTTCCTGAGCGGCCCCGATCTGCGGCTCGTTCGTGCAGCCAAGAAGCAGGAGCCTGCCGACCATTGACAGCGGGCACCGGCTCGACCCCCGCCCGCACACACCGCGTCCTCCCGCCGCGAAACGCGCGCCACCGGGGCTGGGAGCGCCGCTCATATGGACGCTGCGTCGAGTCGAGGACTGCATGCCAGTGTGACGGGTAGGCCGATGGCCCCTACCACCACTGACATCCGAGGTGTTGAACTTAGGTGGGAGCGGAGAGTGCGGCAGGCTTGGAGGCTGCGATGGGGACGGCGGTCGTGGACTTGCCGCAGGGTCATGAGCGTGAGGCGGCTCGTGTGCTAGCCGCCGCGTTCCAGGACGATCCGTTGTTCACTGCGCTCATTCCCGACTCGAAGCGCCGGGCACAGGCACTCCCCATTGCGTTCCGGGCCATCGTGACCGGGCACGCCGCCGTCGGTCGAGTGCTGTGCATGCCGACCATGGACGCCGTGTCGGTGTGGGAGGCACCCAGGGGCAGCTACGGACCGCTGGCGATGTTGCGGGCCATGCGGGCGTTGCCGTGGATGGCGAGCGGCTTGACACCGGGCGAGATCGGCCGATGGATGTCGGTGATGCGGCAGTTCAGCCGGGGCCGGGCCGACGTAGCCCCGGAGAAGTGCTGGTCGCTGTCGGCGGTCGGGGTTCGCCCCGAGCGCCAGAACCTCGGATACGGCGTGATCGTTCTGCGGCCCATGCTCCGCCTCGCCGATGAGCAACACTTGCCCATCTACCTGGAGACCGAGAACCCTCGCAACGAGGCCCTCTACATCAAGCTTGGCTTCCGTACCATCGCCCACATCGACCCGGCTCATGGGCCTCTCGGCGTTCCGATGTGGCGCATGCTCCGCGACCCCCTCGACGGAGGGAAGACACGTTGACCTGCCGCGGGCCGACTGCGTGGTTGGCGGCGAATGCCAACACCGCCCGAGCCCGAACTCGGACCTCGCGACCCGCGACACTCCGCCGCGAATCGCTCACCCTGCGGTCGGTGACCGCGAGCCGCCTGTGCGGAGTCGTTTCAGGCGGGGGATGGGTGAGAGGGCGTGGGAACCGAGGATGGCTGACCGGAGCTCGGATCGGTGCCGTCGTCGCGGGGCGGGACGATGTCCCAGCCGCCGTGGTCCCACATCCAGGAGTAGGCGAACCGATCCAGGAGGGGAGTCCGGTACCAGGCTCTTACCCAGTGTGGGACGCGGTCCAACCGCGGGGTGAGGCCGTGATCTGGAGGGACCCAGTTCCAAGCAGGGCGAGTTCCCGGCGGTGGTCGCCACGCGCCCGGCGAGGGCACGACGTCGCTCGAAGCCACAGAGTGAGTGTGGCACCGCCCGGGGTCCTGGCGCACCCGCTTCGAAAGCCTGCTGGGCGACGTCCGCCAGCCCAGAGCCCCGCGAAGCACGGGCGTCCATCCGTTTCCCGCGCACGCGGAACGGGGAAGGCCCCGGTCGCGGGCAGACGGCGTGAGCTGCGGGGCAGGGGTGGGGCCGCGGGTTAGTCCCGCAGGAGCTCCTCGATCCGCGCGAGGGTGCGCTCCATGCTCTCCCGGGTGTGCTCCGCCAGCAGCGGCTTGAGAAGGAAGCGGGTCGGCAGGGCCTCGGTGCTCACGTCCCAGGTCTCCCGGATCCTGGTTCCGCCCTCGACGGGCTTGAGCTCGTAGCGCCATGTGCGTCCCGTGAACAGCAGCGTCAAGGGGGTCGG
>JAQAZZ010000021.1:0-5177 GCA_032127075.1 Micrococcales bacterium
GATCTGGACACCCCGGCGGCGTGGGTCACCGCCCGGCAGCTGGTCAAGGGGCTGCCGGCGGTCTGGGCGAAGAACACCGACGCCCCTGTGGGCTCCTCGCTGCGGATCGAGGTCACCGGGCCCGGCGTGGTGTTCGAAGCAGGCGTGCTGCGCGGCGAAGACGGCCGGTCCCGGTACGCCGACACCTCGGCTGCGACGGTGTCGCTGCGGCTGGCGTGGCCCGACCTGGTCCGGTTGATGTGCGGCCGGGGGCAGTCGGAGTCGGTGGGCATCAGCGGGGACAGCGAGCTAGCGCAGCGGCTGCTGGCCACGATGGCGGTGACCCCGTGATCTTCTCCACTCGGGCTGACCGGCTGCCCTCCGGCCCGCGGTGACGCGATGAGCGAACCGGCGCAGCGGTCCCTGGGGTTCACCAGCCGGCAAGGGCGGATGGTCCTGGCGGCGACAATCCTCGCCAGCGGCATGGGCTTCCTGGACAGTTCGGTGGTCAAAGTCGCCCTGCCGAAGATGCAGGAGGACCTCGGCGGCGGGTTCGCCACCATGCAGTGGGTGCTCGACAGCTACTTGCTCACGCTCGGGTCGCTGGTCCTGGTAGGCGGGGCGCTGGGCGACTTGCTGGGCCGCAAGAGGGTCTTCGTGTGGGGAATCGTGGGATTCGCCGTCACCTCGGTGATGTGCGGCCTCGCCCCGAACGCGGCGTTCCTCGTGGGGGCGCGGGCGGCGCAGGGGGTGACCGCGGCACTGATGGTGCCCGGATCGCTGGCGCTGCTGTCCTCACTGTTCACCCACGAGGACCGCGGCCGCGCCATCGGCCTGTGGTCGGGGTTGGCCGGGATCACCACCGCAATCGGACCGTTCGTCGGGGGTGCACTGGTGGACGCCTCTGCCAGCGGCTGGCGGTGGATCTTCCTGATGAACGTCCCCCTGGGCGCGGCCACGCTGTGGCTTTGCCGGGCGATCCCCGGGCAGCCCGGCGAGCGCAAACCCGGACCACTGGCCGCGCAGGTCGATCTCCTCGGAGCGTTCATGACCGTCACGGGCCTCGCACTCATCGTCGGGCCGCTGATCGAATTCGAGCAGCTCGGCGCTGTCCCGGCTTTCGCGCTGGTGGCTGCCGGGGCAGGTGTCCTGGTCGGGTTCTGGTTCCTGGAGAAGAAGCGGGAGCGTACCCAGGAGCCCGCGCCGATGGTGCCGCCGGCCCTGTGGCGGTTCCGCTCGTTCAGCGTGGCGAACATCGTGACGTTTGTTGTCTATGGGGCGCTCGGCGCGCTGCTGCTGCTGTTCACCGTGGGGCTGCAGATCGGCCTGGGCTGGTCGGCGCTGGCGACCGGCGCGGCGGGGGTGCCCATCACGATCATCCTGGCAGTGCTGTCGTCGCCGATCGGCGGGCTCCTGCCGAAGGTCGGTTCGCGGCCGCTGCTGACCCTCGGCGCCAGCCTGATGGCCGTGGGCATGGTGATGCTGTCGTTCCTGCCCGAGGGCGCCACCTACTGGCTGAATGTGCTGCCCGGGCTGCTGGTGTTCGCCGTCGGGCTGGCGTTTGTGGTCGCGCCGATCACGACCACCGCGCTCGGCGACATCCCGGTCGCCAGCAGCGGCACCGGTTCAGGGGTGAACAACGCCGTGGCGCGCATCGCCAGCCTTGTGGCCGTGGCCGTGGTGCCGCTGATGGCTGGGCTGACCGGGGAGGAATTGTCCGGGCCCGCGGTGCTGCCCGGCTACCGCACCGCGGTGCTGATCTGCGCCGGTCTGTGCGCGGCCGGAGCGGTTTTGTCTTGGCTGGGGTTCACGCGGGACACTGGACGTGTGGTGGCGGCGGAGCAGGCTTCATGACGATCCGGGTGTTCCTGGTGGACGATCATGAGATCGTCCGCCGAGGCCTGGCCGAGGTGCTGCACCTGGAAGGCGACATCGAGGTGGTCGGCGAGGCAGGTTCCGTCGCCGACGCGCGCCACCGGATCCCGGCGGTCCGGCCCGATGTGATCCTGCTGGACATGCGGCTTCCGGACGGCACGGGCGTGGATCTGCTGCGGGAGATCCCCGCGCTGTGGCCGCAGGCGCGATCGGTGATACTCACCTCCTACTCCGACGACCATGCCCTGCTGGAGGCGATTGCCGCCGGGGCCAGCGGCTACCTGCTCAAGGAGGTCCGCGGCACCGAGTTGGTCAGCGCGATCCGTGAGGTCGCCGCGGGCCGCAGCCTGATGGATCCCGCCACGACGCAGCGGGTCATGGCGCATGTACGAGACGAGCGGCGCAACCGGGAGCAGTCCGACAACCTCACCGAGCAGGAGCACCGGATCCTCGACCTGATCGGCCAGGGCATGACCAACCGGCAGATCGGCGAGGAACTGTCACTGGCCGAGAAGACGGTGAAGAACTACGTTTCGTCGATCCTGGCCAAACTCGGGCTCAAGCGGCGCACGCAAGCCGCGGTGCTTGTGGCGCAGGGGAAGATCCCCCACAGCAACTGACCAGCCGAACGACGGGTGCCGCGGCCAAGGACACCGCGCCAGCCGCGTATCGAGGGCTATCTGGGCCGCAAGCCCGCCGCCCGCACCCCCGGAACAGCACAATGGCGGATCAGCCCCGTGGCAGTGGCACGCACCACCGCAACTCGGAGCCGCCGTCCGGCGCCGGTTGCAGGGCGCATGAGCCACCGTGGGACGCCGCGCGCCGCTGCAGGTTGGCCAACCCGGATCGGCGGGAGGAATCCCCCGGGCCGCGGCCGTCGTCGACCACGCTGATCCGCAGACCGGAATCATCGGTAACCACATCGACGCGCACCTGGGAGGCTCCCGCGTGCCGTGCTGTGTTGCTGAGACCCTCACATGTGACGGCGACGCAGTCGGCGACCAGTTCGTCGTATTCCACATCGGTCAGTTCGGCAGACACGTCCAACTGCGGGGAGAACCCCAGCGCATCGCCCATCAGTTCGACCTCGTCGGCGAGCCTATCCGCGAGTCGGCGGCGGTTCGTCAAGCCCTCGCGCAACTCGAAGATGGTCTCGCGGATCTGAGCGATGGTGGCGTCGATATCCCCGACCACCCCATCGATCCGCTTGCGGGACTCCGCCGACAGTTCCGCGGTGCGGTTCAGGACCTGCAGCGACATGCCGCTGGCGAACAGCCGTTGCACCACCAGATCGTGCAGGTCGCGGGCGATGCGGTCGCGGTCCTGGAACACCACGAGGCGCTCCTCCGCTTGCCGGGCGTCATTGAGCAGCAGCGCCGTGGCGGCGTGGTCAGTCAACGAGGCGACGACATCAGCGTGGGCGACCGTCGCGGTCGTGGCTGTTCCGGGCGTTGGCGGACCCGCCGGCCCCGGTTCGCGCCATAGCAGGACAAGCAGCCCGAAGACGCGTCCGTCGCCCTCAGCCTCCGCTATGGGGAAGCACCCGATACGGCCGTGGGTGGATCCGAGGCCGGGCGGGTAGTCGGATTCGATGACCGGCTGGCGAATCCGCAGGCACTCGACAAGTGGGCGGCCCGCGGACCGGGTGCGCATCCAGCCGAGCACCGCCTGTTCGACGTCGTCGCGACGAAGGGGGTCCTGAACCGGCGACGGCGCCGGCGAGCCGGCTGCCGCCACCACCCCGTCAGCGCGGATGGCTGCAGCCGGCGGCGTCGCGGCTCGATCCGCCACCGCCCGCGGGGTTGGATACGCGTCAATGTCGGAGGCGAGCGGCGAAGCGGCGTCCTCCCCCGAGCCCGTCAGCGGCGCGGAGGCAGGCGTCACTGCACCGAGCGCTCCGGCGTCCTCCCCCGTCTCACGCAGCGGCGCGGGGGCAGGCGTCACTGCACCGAACGTCCCAGCGTCCTCCCCCGCCTCACGCAGCGGAGCGGCCGTCCGGCTCACCTCGCCCAACGACCCAGGCGGCGGCGCGGGGGCAGGCGTCACGGCTCCGAACAACCCGGCATCCACCCCCGCCCCAGGCTGGGCCAAGCGCATGTCGATGCCGTTCGCGGCACCGGGGAGGGATACGACCTCGATCAGGGCATCTTGGCCCTGCGGGGTCACGACCGCTGCGGCGCTGGCGGCGCTGAGTGCCCGGGCGCTGTCGGCAAGCAGTTGCAGAACCTCGCCGCCGTCCTCCTGCAGCGCGGCCCTGGTCATGGCCGCCACCGCGGACTGGTGCATGGCGCCGCTGCGGGCCGTCACGAACAACTGAGCGTTTTCGACCGCCACTCCGGCGGCAGCGGCGAGCGTTGTGATCCGCTTCTCGTCGTCGGCGTCGAACCCACCTGGTTTCTCGGTGAGGTAGAGACGGCCGAAGGTGCGCCCGCGGACAACGATGGGTACTCCGAGGAACGACGCCATCGGCGGGTGCCCCTCGGGGAAACCCACCGATGCGGGGTGATCAGCCACATCGGCAACTCTGATCGGCCTGCCCGCCTTGTTGACCTCACCCAGCAGGCCGCGGCCCGTGGGCGGGTTCGCGATGCCCGCTACCGTCGCCTCCGACATTCCGGTGTGCAGGAACTGCGTGAGCTGCCCGTCCGCGCCCAGCACGCCCAGGGCGGCGTATCGCGCACCGGACAGTTCCAGGGCGATGCGAAGAATTCGGTTCAGGGTGTCGGGGAGCTCCAAGCCGTCGGTCACGGCGACAAGCGCTTCGGAGAGCGCCGAATCCGGATCCACGACCCGAACGTAACCCACTGGGCACGGGCCATGGCCTACCTCGGCACGCTGGACCAGGTGCCTCGTGAACATAGCCATCAGCAAGGGCGGGGGTCCCGATCGCGGGCGCGAGCGGGTCCGAGACCGGGCTGCGAAGGGCAGGCACTCCGGTTCGGCGGAACCCCGCCTAACCGGGCTTTGGTGTCGTGGGATGCCCAGCGCCAGGAACAGACAGCAATGCAAACCCGCCGCGCCCCACGCCAAACGCCGCAGATCCCATTGCACCCCGCACCCCGCACCCGGCACCGGGCACCGGGCACCGGGCACCCCGCACCGGCCACCTGGCACCGCGCACCGAGCACCGGGCACCGGGCACGGGGCACCGGGCACCGGGCACCGGGCACCGGGCACCGACCACCGGGCACCGGGCACCGGGCACGACGGGCACGACGGGCACCGGGCACGACGGGCACCGGGCACGACGGGCACAGAGCACCACGGGAACCACGGGCACCACGGGCACCACGGGCACCACGGGCACCACGGGCACCACGGGC
>JAQAZZ010000022.1:0-3038 GCA_032127075.1 Micrococcales bacterium
TGCTCGGAGAACTTCCCGGGAAACCTCATCAGGTGGTCGGTTGCAATGGATCCGGTCAACGCGATGGTCTAGAGGCCTCCACCTTTCATTTCCGCTACATCTCTTCTGCTACGGCTCCTCGGCTACCGCCGAGCTACGTCACACTACCCGCGGTCGCGCCGCCACCCATCCCGGCGGCGGTGCGCTAGCCTGCGTACGCGTCCCGACTCGCGCTCGAATCGCCCGCGAGCCGACAACCTCCAGGAGACGAAACGATGGCCGGCCCGTATCCGCCGCACCCCCCCGGCGGTGCCGAGGGCCAAAGGTTTCCCACGCCGCCCGGGTACGGCGGTGAGCCCTATCCCTACCCGGGGGTCTACCCCGGTCCGTTGCCGCCGCCCGTCGGGTTCGTAAAGCCACCGGGTCACCGGCGGGCGCTGTGGTGGAGTCTGCTGGCCGTTGCACTGGCCGGGGCCCTCGTCGCCGCCGTCCTGGCCGCTGGGGGTGACCGATCCACGTCCGGGGCGACGGGATTCACCGACCAATCTGCGAAGGTGGCGATACAGGGTTACCTGACCGCGCTCTCGGACGGCGACACCGAGACCATCGCCCGTAACAACCTGTGCGGCATGTTCGACGGGGTCAAGGACCGCAGATCCGATCTGGCGCTGGCCAGGTTGGCCAGCGACGCGTTCGGTAAGCAATTCGCCCGAGCCGAAGTCGTGTCGATCGACGAGATCGTGCTGTCGTCGTCATACCAGGCGCAGGCGCTGTTCACCATGCGGGTGAGCCCGGCCAGCACCTCGCGCAGATCCCGCGACGAGGAGCAGGGTGTGGCTCAACTCCTGCGCCAGGACGGTCAGCTGCTGGTGTGCTCATATCTGTTGCGCACGACCGCCCAGTACTGAGCGGTCCAGTACTGAACGGTCCAGTACTGAACGGTCCAGTGCTGACCGGTCCAAATCTGACCGGTCCCAGACCGAAAAGTCAGTTGAACGAGTCGCCGCAGGCGCAGGATCCGCCGGCGTTCGGGTTATCGATCGTGAAGCCCTGCTTCTCAATGGTGTCGACGAAGTCGATGGAGGCACCCTGCACGTACGGGGCGCTCATCCGGTCGACCGTCAGCATCACTCCGCCGAAATCGGCGACCAGGTCGCCGTCGAGGTCGCGATCATCGAAGAACAGGTTGTAGCGCAGGCCCGCGCATCCTCCGGGTTGCACGGCGATGCGGAGCGCGAGGTCAGTGCGGCCCTCCTGGTCCAGCAGGGATTTGGCCTTGACGGCTGCGGCGTCGGTCATGGTCACGCCGTGTGTCTCGGTCGAGGCGGCCGTATCAACAGACTGGACCTGGTCGGACTGGATCTGATCAGATGGGGACATTACTTCTCCCTTGTGCACTGGAGTGGGGTTCGGTGGAACGCCTACCTACCCAACGCTACCTGGTATCGGGCCTATTCCCTCGACAGTCCGGCCGCGGTGCGCTCAGCCAGGCCCTCAAGCTGTGCGGCGGCGTCGTCGATCGCCGCCTGAACCGACCCCGCGTAGTCGGCCAGTGCATGGGCCGCGGTGATGCCCGCCGCCTCACGGGCGGCTGGCGCCAGATCCACCTGACCAGCCAGCACCAGCACCGTCGTGCCATCCGGCCTGGCCGCGCCGGCCAGGGCACCGACGACTTTGCCGTGCAGCGACTGCTCGTCGAGACGACCCTCCCCGGTCACGATCAGGTCGGCCCGGGCGATCTGATCGGCCAACCCGGTATGAGCTGCGACCAGGCCGGCGCCCGATTCACGACCCGCGCCCAGCGCCAGCAGCGCCGCACCGAGCCCGCCGGCGGCGCCGGCTCCCGGAATCGTTGACACGGCGCGGCCCGCCACGGCCTCGAGTCTCCCCGCCCACTCGGTCAGCCGTTGCTCCAGCAGCACCACGGTGGTCGGGTCGGCGCCCTTCTGCGGGCCGAACACCGGTGCCGCTCCGCGGGGGCCCAACAGCGGGTGCTCCACATCGGTGGCCACGATCAGCCTGACCTCCGCGAGCCGACGGCCGGCATCCGCAAGTCCCCCGAGGGCCTCCACCATTCCCCGGCCGCCGTCCGTACAGGCACTGCCGCCCAGACCCACGACAACGGTGCGCACGCCGGTACGCACCGCGGCGTCAATCAACTGCCCGACACCTCTGCTGTGCGCAACAACAGCGGTGTGCACCGTCGGCGGGCCGCCGAGCAACCCCAGACCACAGGCCTGGGCGCACTCGATGTAGGCCGTCGACGTGTGCGGGTCCAGGGCCCATTCGGCGTCGACGGCGTTGTCCAGTGGGCCACTCACCCGGTTGCGCCGGCGGACAATCCCCGGATGTCCGGCGACGAGCACGTCGACGAAACCCGGCCCACCATCGGATTGGGGTGCCCTGATCAGCCGGTCTGCGGGACGGCCTCGACGCCACCCCGCGGCGATAGCATCGGCGGCCGCTACCGCGGTCAGACTCTCCCCGAAGCAATCCGGGGCGATCAACACCCGCAGGCCCGCACCGGCTCCTCGTGGCGTCATCCCAGCAGGGTAAGGCCCGGCATCGTGAGCCGCATTCCGCGCTGGGGCCACGGCGAAGTAACCTGACGGGCGTGAGATTGTTGGGCCGCCGCAAAGACGACGACGCCGAGGGCGCCCCGGCCGTCGCGACCGCCCCGGTTCCGGAGCCCACGGCCGGTGCCACCGCACCCAAGGGCCGGCCAACCCCGAAGCGCAACGAGAGCACCAAGCGCCGCGGTCCGATCGCTCCCGCTCCCGCGACCGCTTCCGAGGCACGCAAGCGACGCAAGGAACTGCGCTCCACGATGACCAAGGAGGAGAAGAAGGCCGAGAAGATCAAGCGGCGCGCGGCGATGGGCCAGCGCCGGGAGCGAATGATGGCCGGCGAGGAGGCCTACCTGCTGCCGCGCGACCAAGGGCCGATTCGTCGCTACGCGCGTGACATCGTGGACTCCCGACGCAATGTACTCGGACTGTTCATGCCCTCCGCGCTGCTGCTGCTCTTCATCATGCTGGCGATGCCGAAGGTGCAGATTC
>JAQAZZ010000023.1:0-3008 GCA_032127075.1 Micrococcales bacterium
GATCCGCTGTTCCTGCAGATCAAGGAGGCCGGTGCATCGGTGCTGGAGGAACACCTGCAGCCCAGCAGGTTCCCGCACCACGGCCGCCGCGTTGTGGAAGGCCAACGCCTGATCCAAGCCCAGACGGACATCTTCCTGGGATGGACCACGGGAATGGCGGACCGGCAGTTCTACGTGCGGCAGCTGCGGGACTGGAAAGGGTCGGTGAACGTCGAGCAGGGCACCCCGAGGCAGCTGCGCTTCTACGCCGAGTTGTGCGCCCGGACGATGGCCCGCGGCCATGCCCGGTCCGGAGACCCGGTGGCGATGTCGGCCTACATGGGATCCTCGAAGAAGTTGGACAACGCAATCGCAGAGTTCTCGGTGAGGTATGCCGATCAGAATCTGAAGGACTACGGGTCGTTCCAGCGGGCAGTGGCCGACGGGACGCTGCCGGTGGCCGACGAAGTTGTGTGAGCCAGGCGTGACGCGTCCCGTGCCGATACCTGGCGCGCGCGGCGCGACTCCGCCGCGGCATCACCCGCTTCGGGGGAACACGCCCGCGCGTGCCGGATGTGTCGCAGGGCGGGGGGCTGCTCCCATAGCCTCAAGGCATGAGCAACGCCGAGGCAGGCATGCCAAGGCATGAGCACCGCCGAGGCAGGCATGCCCAGGCATGAGCGGTCGTTCCTGACCGCAGTGAGCGACCAGCCTCGGGCACGCCGCGCCGCCGACGCCACCACCGTGGTGGTGGGGATCGTGTTCACCTGCTGGGCGGTCTTCGTGTTCGGGCTGTCCGATCCGCTGCAGGAGGCCTTGACCCAGTTCGCCGCCGCCCTGCCCGAGTGGGCCGTGGCGATGCTGGCCTTCGGCTACACGCTCGGCCTGGTGTACGCGGTGGCGGTCATCATCACCTTCCTCGTGAAGCGGCGCTGGGCCGCCCTCAGGGATGTCCTCCTCGCCGCTGTCCTGACCGGCGCGGCGTCACTCACCCTGGCGGGCATCTACGACGAGCTCTGGCCGCCGTTCTTCACCGAGCTGATCTCCGGATCGCCCAGGCCGCAGTTCCCCATGGTGCGGGTGGGCACGGTGACCGCAGTCCTGGTCGCGGCTTCGCCGCATTTGGCGCGGCCCATCCGCCGGCTCGGCTGGGGCATCGTCGTGGTGATCAGCGCAGCCGCGGTGGCCCTGGCCCTTTCCGTCCCGTCCGGTGTGGCCGCGGGTGTCGGAGTCGCGCTGGTCTGCGCCGGCGGGGTGCTGCTGGTCTTCGGGTCCCCGTCGGGCTACCCGGACACCGAGTCGGTGAAGGCGGCGCTGCACAGGGTCGATCTGAACGTCCCCGACCTCCAGATCGCCCACGACCAGTCGTGGGGTGTTCGCCGGTTGATCGGCACAACGTCCGACGGTGTTGCCGTGGAGGTCAAGGCCTACGGTCGCGACGCCACCGACTCCCAGGTAGCCGCCAAGGTGTGGCATGCCCTGATGTACCGCGGCGGGAGCCGCCGGATCACGCTGTCCCGGGTCCAGTCGGTTGAGCATGAGGCGCTGGTCACGATGCTGGCGGAACGCGCCGGCGTCAGCGTGCCACGGGTCATGGCCGCAGCGAGCGTCACCGATGAAGTGGCCGTGCTCGTGACCACGAGGGACGGCACGGAACTGGCCGACTTGTCGCGGGCCGACGAACCCGATGACGCGGCCCTGGTAGCCCTGTGGCGACAGGTGGCCGCGATGCACGCCGCCGGACTCACCCACGGCGACCTCGGTGCCCGGTCGGTGCGGCTCGGCGAGGGCGGATTCGTGATCGGCGAGTTCGCGGACGGATCCGTGGTCTATCGCGAACCCGACGCGGCGCAGGACATCGTGCACCTGCTGTTCGCCACAGCATCCGCGGTCGGCGTCGATCGCGCGGTGGCGGCGGCGCACACCGGGCTCGGGGCACAGCGCCTCGCCACCTGCTTGGGCTACCTGCAGCCGCCGGCGCTGACCGGTCGCGAGAAGCGGTCGGTCAAAGGGTCCTCGAAACTGTTGGCGTCCCTGCGCGACGGGGTGGCGGCCGCCACCGGCAGCGAAGTGCCAGAGCCGGTCAAACTGCGGCGGCTCGACGCGAAGGGCATCGTCACGATCATCATCGTGCTGCTGTTCCTCAGCGCCCTCGTCCCCCTGCTCACCGGCATCGACTACTCCGAGATCTGGGCCTCGCTGCAGGGCGCCACTTGGTGGTTGGTGCTCTCGTCGGTGCTGGTGGGCCAACTGATGTTCCTGCCGCAGGGCACGGCGATGATGTCGGCGGTGGGTCGGGCGATCCCACTGCGCCCCATGACGATCCTGCAGCCCGCGGTCGCGTTCATCTCCTTTGCGGTGCCCGGCGTCGCAGGGCGGGTCACGATGGAAGGCGCGTTCCTGTACAAGTACGGCGTTCCGCCGGCGGTTTCGGTGACGAAGGGTGCGGTCGATGCCTTCTCCGGATTCCTCGTGCAGGCGGCGATCGTCGTAGTGGCGCTGCTCACCGGGGCAATCACTCTCGCGCCACCCGACTCCGGTTCGGCAAGTTCCGGTCGAGGGGTTTCCGGCGCCGTGATCGCACTCGTCGTGGGGCTCGCGGTCGCCGTGGTCATTGTCGTGTGGCGGGTGCCCAAGGTGCACGACCGCGTGGTGCCGGAGATCAAGAATGCGTGGGGAGCCCTCACCGAGGTGTTGCGGTCGCCCAAACTCGCCCTGGGACTGCTGGGCAGCCAGATCGCGGTGCAGTTCCTGTTAGGTCTGGCCCTGTGGCTGGCGCTGCAGTCCCTCGGGGTGCATCTGAGCCTGATCACCTGCACCGCGGTGGTGGTGGCCACGGCCCTGCTGCAGGGTGTGATCCCGGTGCCGGGCGGGATCGGAGTGTCCGAGGCGGTCATGTCGGCGTTCCTGCTGCCGTTGGGGGTGTCAGCCGCCGCGGCGATGGGGGCGACCGTGCTCTGGCGCGTCGCGTCCTTCTACCTGCCCGCCGTCGAGGGCTTCTTCGCATCGAAGTACCTGCAGCGGCGCGG
>JAQAZZ010000024.1:0-5437 GCA_032127075.1 Micrococcales bacterium
CGGACCCTGCCGCCGTCGCAGCGGATGAGCCGCCCGCCGATCCGCAGCGAAATCCCGCCGACGCCCAGCCCAGCACCGCGAGCGCCCCGTCCGACGGCGGGTGGCAGTGGCCTGCGGCGGGAACCGGCCAGGCCTATGCCCGGCCTGCCCCTGCCGCTGAGCCGGCGTACGGGTCGCCGGGAACCTCGCAGCAAACCTCGCAGCCGCGCGAGGGAAACGACTGGTTCATCCCCACAGCCCCGGCGGTAGCCGCCGGGCAATCCGCCTCGGGCGGTCACTCGGGGAGCAGGATCGTCGCGCTCGCCGTGGCAGCCGGCCTGGTCGCGGGTCTGCTCGGGGGCATGGCGGCATACGGGCTGGCCAGTTTCGCGCTGGAGAACGGCGCCTCGCCCGTGGCGGTCAGCCTGCCGCAGTCCACCTCGGATCTGCCGCCGCTGGCGGAGGGTTCAGTGGCCGCCATAGCCGACGAGGCGCTGCCGACAGTGGTGTCGCTGGCGATTTCCAGTGGCGGGCGGGGCGCCACCGGCTCCGGCATCGTGTTGCAGTCCGACGGCTACATCCTGACCAACAACCACGTGATCGCCGATGCGGCCGACGGCGGTCGGATCACGGTCGTGTTCCAGGACGGCGAGTCCGTGCGCGGGAGGATAGTCGGTCGCAGCCAGTCGTACGACCTCGGTGTCGTGAAGGTGGACCGCAGGGGCCTGCAGGCAGCACCCCTGGGCAACTCCGACGCAGTTCGGGTCGGTGATCCTGTGCTGGCCATCGGCTCGCCGCTCGGATTGAAGGGGACCGTTACGACGGGGATCGTCTCCGCCCTCGACAGGCCGGTCACGGCCGGGGGTCAAGGGGAGGAGTCGTTCATCTCGGCGCTGCAGACCGATGCTGCCATCAACCCGGGCAACTCCGGCGGGCCGCTGCTCGATTCCCAGGGAAGGGTTGTGGGCATCAATTCGGCGATCGCGACGGTGGCTGATCGGCAGGAGGCCGGTTCCATCGGTCTCGGATTCGCCATACCCGTGAACCAGGCGAAGCGGATCTCAGAGGAGATCATCAACACCGGCAGCTCCAGCACGCCGATCATCGGTGTGACCCTCGACACCCGCTTCAGCGGGTCCGGGGCGAAGATCGACGAGGTGACCCAGGGCGGACCGGCCGCCGACACATCGCTCGAAGCCGGTGATGTCATCGTCGGGGTCAACGGCAAGCGCATATCCGACGCCAACGAGCTGGTGGTCGCCATCCGCTCCGAGGCCCCCGGTGACATCGTGAGGCTGGAACTGCAGGGCAAGGGCGATGTTGATGTCACACTCGGCACCGCCGACGAGTAGAACGGACCGTACGCTTGAGGCGTGTTCAACATCGGTATGGGCGAGATCGCGGTCATCGTGCTGCTCGGCCTGCTGGTGTTCGGCCCGGACAAGCTGCCGAACGCCGTGAAGTCCATCGTGGCCGGGGTGCGCACGATCCGCGCCTCTGCCGCTGATGCCACCCGTTCGCTGCAGGACGCCGCCGGGTGGGACGGCGAGCAGACCCGGCAAGCCATCGACGACATCGCGCAGATGCACCCGAAGCGGCTGATCGGATCAATCCTGGACGACCCCGGCGACGCCGCAGATCCAGCTGCCAGCTCGAAGCGCAACAGCTCCGCCGCCGGTGCGCAAGGCGGCGGGCTCGGCGACTTCGATCCCGACGCCCCCTGACCGTCGGGCAAGGCGTTAGCGTCTGGCTATGCCCCCAGCCCCCGCGCCGGTTGCCGCCGATGCGGGTTGGGAAAGCAGACGCCGCGGTCTGCTGCGCATGAAAGGTGTGGCCACCTCGCTGTTGGTTGTGGCTGCCCTGGTCTTCCTGTTCGCCCGGCGGATGGAAGCCACCACCGACGCTGCTGTTTGGGGCTACGTCCGGGCGGCGGCCGAAGCCGGGGTGGTGGGCGGGCTCGCGGACTGGTTCGCCGTCACAGCGCTGTTCCGGCGGCCGCTGGGACTGCCCATCCCCCATACGGCCTTGATCCCCACGAAGAAGGACCAGCTCGGCGAGAGTCTGAGTTCCTTCGTGCACAGCAACTTCCTGTCCGCTGACAACGTCCGCGAGAAGGTGATGCGGGTCGATCCATCGGTGCGGATCTCGCAGTACTTGAATGACCCGGCCCACCGGGAGCGGCTGGTGGGCGAGGGCGCTGGACTGGGCCGCGAACTCCTCTTGGGCATTGATGACCAGCAGGTGCAGTCGCTGGTGCGCAATGCGGTCTTCTCCCAACTGACCGCCTCCGCCTGGGGCCCGCCCGTCGGACGGCTGCTGGCAGCGGCGGTGGTGGACGGCAGCCACCACGGTGTTGTCGACGGCGTCCTGACCGCGCTGCACCAGTGGGTGCTCGAGAATCGTGACCGCATCGCAGCGGTCATCGCCGACCGCGGGCCCGTGTCGCAGGACGGGCCCATCCGTTGGCTGCATGAGCGGATCGGCTACAAGGGCGCCGATGTGCTCGCCGAGTGGGTGGATCAGTTGCGGGACAATCCCGAAGATCCGGCGCGCCAGCAGTTGGATGCCGCCCTGGCCCGGGTCGCCGAACACATGCAGACCGACCCGGCGATGGTGGAGCGGGTGGAAGGTTGGAAATCGGTGGTTCTGCGCCACCCAGAGGCCCAGCGCGCCGTCAGTGCACTTTGGCCCGCGGCCAAGGACTTGGTGCTCGAAGCCCTCGAGGATCCACACTCCGACTTGCGGGTGCGTGCCGGCAACTACCTCGCGGACTTGGCGACTCGATTGGCCACCGATGAGGTTTTCGCCGCCGGAGTCGATGACAAGGTGGCCGCCGGTGCCGCCTACTTGGTGCAGCGCTATGGGGCAGACGCAGTGGAGGTCATCTCGGAGACGGTGAAGCGCTGGGACGCCCAGGAGGCGGCGGGACGGATCGAGAACGCCGTGGGCCGTGATCTGCAGTTCATCCGCATCAACGGCACCGTCGTGGGATCCCTCGCGGGACTGGTCATCTACTCGCTGTCGGAGTTCATCATCTGACGGCGGCGCCGCAGTGTCCCCGTCAGATGCCCGCCGCGGCGGGCGTTCAGCCGCAGCACCCGCCGCCGCAGCACCCGCCGCCACCCGATGGCTGCGGGGTTGCGGTGAGCCCGCCGGCGAATCCAAGAAGTCGTACCGTGTCTTCGTGACCGGCAGGGCACGCCGCCGGGTCCGCCGATCGGGCCATCGGCCTGTCCACATCGAACGTAGACCCGCATGATCGGCAACGGAACTCATAGGTTGGCATGGCGTCAAGCGTAGCCGGGGCAGCGGTCGGGCTGAAGAGTCTCAGGAGACGTCAATGAGGTCAATGACGAAGATGAGGCTCTTGCCCGCCAGACGGTGGCCCCCGGATTCGCCGTACGCCAGTCGCGGCGGGATGACCAACTCGCGCCGGCCGCCGACCTTCATCCCGGGGATGCCGTCCTGCCACCCTTGGATCAGGCCCTGCAACGGGAAGGAGATGGATTCGCCGCGGTTCCAGGACGAGTCGAACTCCTCCCCGGACTCGAAGTCCACGCCCACGTAGTGCACCTCGACCGTGGCGCCGGGCACCGCTTCGGTGCCATCTCCGACAGCGATGTCGCGGATGGCCAAATCGGTGGGGGCGGGACCCCCGGGGAAATCGATCTCAGGCTTGTCCATCCCAGCAGCCTACGAGAGCGGGCCGGACCGGCGGCCCGGGGGGTCGCTCGCAGGCGGGCGCGGGTGGTCGCGGAGTAGCGTGGTGCTGGAGGACCCCATGAGCGGCGCCAGCACAGAGTCAGTGATCGTCAACATCAGTCTGGGGTCGTCGGGCCGTGACTACGACAAGCGCGTCCACTTCCTGGAACGCCCCTTCCGGCTGGTGCGCCTGGGTACCGACGCCGACGTGGGACGAGCCCAGCAGCTCGTTGCGGAATGGAGCGGCACCGCGGCCGCCATCGCGCTGTCCACGATGGCCGAGGGCGACTCCCCCGGGCCGTCGGACGTTGATGCCGTGTCGCTGCAGCGGCTTGGTGCCGCGGCCCGGCAAACGCCGGTCACCGACGGGTCGCGGCTGCGAGACGTGCTGCAGGAGTGGGCGATCCGCCACGCACAGGTCGAAGTCCCCGGGCTGTTCACCAACGCGCGAGTTGTCGTCCTGTCGGGCTTGGACAACTACCGTGCCGCCAATGTGCTGCACGAGTTCACCGACAACCTCCGGTTCGCCGATCCGCTGCGCCGCTACGGGCTCCCATCGATCCTGCGGTCGATCCCCTCCCTGGAGCGGTTCGACAGTGCGGTGGGTTGGTCGGCGAACCGGGTCCCACGCTACGTCGCGGAACTCGTGACTGGACCGGGGCGCCGGCTGAACCGCCGGATCCTGGCGTCCGCGCTGGGTGACAGCGACGTCGTGGTGGCGTCGTTCCCCGAACTGCTGGACCTGCCGTCGGAGCGGCTGGCGGACAAGACGATCATCACTTCGGCGATCTCCGAGCACCGGTTGGCGGAACTGCGCAAGTGGGGTGTGCTGTCGGTGCTCGACGTTGCGCCACAGCCTTTCGACGTCACGGTCGGGATCCCGGTGATCGAAGCGCTCATGCTGGCCAGCGCGGGTTCGAGTGCCGACGCGCTCACCGAGGACGACCTGCTGGACATGATCGGGGCCGCCGACCTGCAGCCACGGCTGCTCTACCCCACGGGGCGGCGGCGGAAGAGCCGCTTCGCCTTTGTGATCCATCCGTTGTCGCGCGAACAGATCCGCAACGTGGCGGTGATGGACCTCGTCGGCCGGGTGGCGCCGACGCCGGTCATGTCGGCGGTGGAGAAGGCGGCCGCCTACACCCCGCCGTTCGTCTACAGCCGTGTCACCGGCATTCGCTCCGCGACGGGGGACGAAGCGGAGGGATGGCTCATCACGGTGGGTGGAACGCCGCGGGAGATGATGTCGCACAGCCCGGAGTTCACCTACCGGCGGCTGCTGGCCGCCGCGGAGATCGCCAAACGTTCGGGAGCGCAGATCATGGGTCTGGGGGCGTTCACCAAGGTCGTGGGCGACGCGGGGGTGACTGTTGCCAAGCGGGCGCCGCTGTCCATCACCACCGGGAACTCCTACAGCGCCTCGGGAGCGTTGTGGGCGTTGCACGACGCGATCCGCCGGCTGGGGATGGCCGAGGTCGACGACCGCGGCCGGCTTCGCGGCAAGGCGATGGTGGTGGGCGCGACGGGGTCCATCGGATCGGTGTGCGCGCGCCTGCTGGCCCTGGCGTGCGACGAGTTGTGGTTGGTCTCACCCCAGACTGCCCGACTGCTGGCGCTGAAGGAGGACATCGAGCGGGAGGATCACCGCGCCCAGATCCACGTCGCGACTTCGCCGGACGAACACCTGGGCGAGATGGACGCTGTTGTCACCGCGACATCGGGGGCGGGCAAGCGGGTGCTGGACATCATGAAGCTC
>JAQAZZ010000025.1:0-7181 GCA_032127075.1 Micrococcales bacterium
GGCAGCGGCGACTGGCGTGCCGCCAGCAAGGTCGTGGTCGGCGCCGATGCCCTGGGCGCCGCGTCCCTCGCCGCAGTCGCCGCCACCCGGCCGACCAGAGGCGCCCGAATCGCCACTGCCGCCGTGGCCCTGCAGGTGGCGGGGTTCGCCGGGGTTCTGGGAACGGCCCTGCTGTGGGACCGCAAGTCCCACATCGGAACCACCCCGGAGCCGCCCGGGGACGAACTCCCCATCGAACGCGACGACCTCGCCGGCTAGGACCCGCGCGGGGCCGGCAGCGCAAGGGTCGGGGCTACGGAGGCCCGGACCGGAAAGTAAAGAAAAGCCGAGTAGCCGCACATACCCACCAACACCAAGATGGCTTTCCGGGCCGGGAAGCAGCACCCCCGGCCCGCCCCCCACGACTACCCCCGGCCCACCCCGCATCACCCCACCCGCCCCGGAGCGCCCGGAGCCGCTCCGCTGTGTCCGAGGGTCCGTGCGGCATACCCTGGAATCAGGTTCCGTGGACGCCGATGCGCTCCCGATCGGACCGCGTCGCCCGCGCAACCGGAAAGGATGCGTGGTCCCATGCAGATCACGTTGATCAAGCCGAACATGGGCCGGTTGGCGGAGGGCCCGTTCGTCGATGAAGCCCGGATGGAACCCCTGGGCCTGGGTGTCCTGGCCGCACTGACCCCGCCCGGCGCGGACATCCGGCTGTGGGACGAGCGCGTGGACGAGATCGACTACGACGAGGCCACTGACCTGGTGGGGATCACGGTCGAAACCTTCACCGCGCGCAGGTCCTACGAGATCGCCGACGAGTACCGCTCCCGCGGCATTCCGGTGGTGATGGGCGGGATGCACGCCACGCTCATCCCCGACGAAGTCGCCGAGCACGCAGATTCGGTCTACACCGGCGACGCTGAGGCGATGTGGCACCAAGTGGTGGCCGACGCGCACGATGGACGGCTGCGGCCCCGCTACGACGCACCGTTCGTCCCGCCCCAGCCCGACGGGCTGCAACCGCGCCGCGACCTGTACCACCCGGGCGTCTACCTGCCGCTGAGCCTCATGCAGTTCGGCCGGGGGTGCCGGTTCAGGTGCGAGTTCTGCGCGGTGGGCGCCTTCTTCCGCCACCACCACTACCACCGCCCGGTCGCCGACGTCGTGGCGGAAGCCGAGGCGCAGCCGCGCCGCAACATCTTCTTCGTCGACGACAACATCATCGCCGAGCACGACCGGGCGAAGGACCTGATGCGCGCCCTGGAACCGCTGCGGATCCGCTGGGTGTCGCAGGCCAGCGTGGACCAAGTGCGCGACCCGGAACTGATGGACCTGATGGCATCCAGCGGCTGCCTGGGCAACGTGATCGGTTTCGAGAGCCTCGACCCGGACAACCTGCAGCAGATGCGCAAGGGGCAGAACCTGACCCGCTTCGACCGCTACGCCGAACTGGTCGGCGAACTGCGCAGCAGGCACCTGCAGACGTGGGCCGCGTTCCTGCTCGGCTACGACCATGAGACCCGGGAATCGGCCCTGGCGACCTGCGAGTGGGCGATCGCCAACAAGTTCACGTTCGCCGCGTTCAACATCCTGACCCCGTACCCGGGGACGCCGCTGTACGAACGGATGGCTCAGGAAGGTCGTCTGCTGTACGACGGGAAGTGGTGGCTGCACCCGGACTACCGGTTCAACTACGCGGTCTACCGCCCGGCCCGCATGACCCCCGACGACCTCACCGAGGCGGCGTGGGGGTGCCGGCAGCGGTTCAACAGCGCCGGGTCGATCGCCCGGCGGGTGCTGGACCCGCGCACCAACCTGTCCAGTCCGATCAGACTCGCCCTGTACCTGCTGTACAACCCGGTCTACCGCAAGGAAGCCTTCAAGCGGCAGGGACTGCTGCTCGGGCACCGGTGAGGTGGTCGCACCATGGCCTGGCAGCAGCGGGACTTCGATGTCGGTCCGGCGACCCGGGCCGATGAGGCGGACCTGCGCCGTCTGGTGGGCAGCACCCCGATGCCGGGGGCGCTGGCCATCAGGTTCGAGCGCGAGCCGGACTACTTCCTCGGCTGCGACATCATGGGGCGTACCTGGGAGGTCCTCATCGCCCGGCACCGGGCCAGTGGCGCACTCGCCGGCATGATGTGCCGCACCGAGGACGATCTGTTCGTCGACGGCCGCCCGGCCCGGGTGGGCGGCATCTCACAGGTGCGGATCGCCCCGCAGTTCCGGGGCCTGCACCTGCTCGAGATGGGCTGGCCGGCGTTCCGCAGCCGCGGCATCCCGTACCTGGGGGTGATCGCGCGGGACAACCCCCGCGCGGTGAAGGCCTTGGTCGGACGCGCGCCGGGGGCGCCCGCACTGGAGCGGGTCGGCGGCATCACGACGCTGGGTTTCCCGGTGCGGCGCCGGGCGGCGCACAGGGCCCTACGGACGCCGTGGCCCTCCGCCCGGCGCGGTGCGCCGTTGCAGGTGACCGCGGACCGGGTCCACGTGGACGAGCTGGTGGCATTCCTCAACGCCGAGGGCCGGCGGCGGCAGTTCGCGCCGGTGCGCACCCGGGTGGACTTCACGGCCGGTCGGCGGCTGCGGGGGTTGGACATGTCGTCGGTGTTCGTCGTGCGCAGGGCGGGCCGGCTCGTGGGAACCCTCGCGCTGTGGGATCAGCGCGCCTACAAGCAGGACATCGTGGACTCCTACGGACGGTCCCTGGCCCGGCTGCGGCCCGTCCTGGACCTCGCCCTGCGGGCCTCGGGGGCGGCACCGCTGCCGGAACCGGGCGGGGAGATCGTTGGGGCGTTCGCCGCACTGAACCTGGTGGTCGACGACGACGCCCGGGTCTTCGCCGTCCTCCTGGATGCGGTGCTGGCGGCGGCGCGCCGCCGGGGGCTGCAGTGGGTCACCCTGGGCATGTCCGACGACGACCCGCTGCTGGCCGTGGCCCGGCGGCGGTTGCATGTCACCTACCGATCGGACCTCTATTGCGCCTCCTGGGACGGGGCTGTCCCCGCGGGCACCGATCGCCGCCCCTACATCGAGGCGGCCACCTTCTGAGCCGTGCAGTCGCAGCCCGGGAACAACCGGGGCGAAGCGACAGGCGACTCCGCAGCCCTTCCGCCCCGGCTCACACCGACAGCAGCGACCCCACGGCCATCACCAGCGCCGCGACCACGACGAGGGCGAGCGTGGGCCGGGTGCCCCACCGGCCCAGGCCCCAGGTGTCCTGCCGACCCGTGCGCCTGGCGTTCAGGTACATGGGCACGGTGACCAGCAGCACCACGAGCGCGGTCGCGCCGCCGGCCAGCCGCAGCGACTCCAGGAAGCGCAGACCGCCGAGCAGCAGCACCAGCAGGGACGGCAGGGTGGCCAGCAGCCAGGACCAGCGGCGGTCCAGTCCGGTCCGCTCCCGCACGATGTCCGCCAGCGCCAGGGAGATCGACCAGTAGCTGGTGATCAGCGCCACCAGCACGAACACCGAACCCGCGGCCCCGGCCCAGCCGCCCAGCGCAGCGGAGATCCCCTCGCTGGCGATCTCGGTCACCGGGTCCGACACGGCCATGGCGGCAGCGGCGACCAGCAGGATCAGACCGGCGTTCACCGCCAGGCCCACCACGATCGCCCGCACCGCGGACCGGTGGTCGGGTTCCAGCCCCTGCACCACCTGCGGCACCGTGTAGAACGTGTACAGCGCGTACATGACCAGCGCATACAGGGCGAGGGCATCGGCAGCGGACCCGGCGGGCAACCACTCCATCGACCCGCCGCCGCGCCACAGCACGGCGGCCGCCGCCATGGCCAGCACCACCCCCACCAGTACCGCCGCGCCGTACCTCTCCGCCGCCCCGACCGCGCGCAGCCCGAAAGCCACCACCCCCGCCGAGGCCGCGTAGACGAGCAGGTCCGCAGCCACGACCGGCAGGCCCGTCAAGTCGGAGACGATCTCGCTGCTGCCCGCCAGGTACGCGGTGAGGATCGCTACGAAAGCCAGGGACAGCAGCCCGAAGACCAGCCACAGCACCGGGGCCATGCGGTCCCGCAGCAGGTGCAGCCGGATCAGTTCCACGACTTGCAGGTCGCGGTCGGAACGGAAGATCACCTCGGCGAGCATCAGGTGGATGAGGCAGTTCAGGCCGTAGGCGACGGCCACGATCCCGACGAGTTCCAGGTAGCCCGTCCGCGCGGCGAGGAACGGGATGGCCATGATCCCGGCGCCGACGCCGGCCCCGGCCATCAACGACACCGCCTGCAGGAACGACAGTCGGGAAGCCACCCCCGTGGCACTGCTCATGACACCATCATCGACCCGCGGGGGTACCGGGGGCAGGGCCGAAAGCCCCGTGGTGCGGGCGCAGCGGCCGGTCGCAGCTGCGGGGTGGGCCTACGGGGCGCGCAGGGCGTCGAGCTCGACCTGGCGCTGCGGGGTGAAGTACTCGTCGTAGCGGCGCCGGGCGTCGTCGCCGAACAGCAGTCGGCAGGCCTCGTGGATGCCGTCGGCGTCCTCGATGTCGTCGTTGGCCAGGACGAGCGCGATCTTGGACCGGCGGCGCAGGAAATCGTCCAGTTTCGTGATCATCTCGGTCTGGGCGGCGTAGAACAGTTCCACCCGGACGTAGTCGGCCCCCTTGATGACGTCCCGGGCCATGTCCGGGTCGTCGCGGATGGCCTCCAGCATGGCGAACGCGCGCAGGCCGTAGCGCCGCCACAGCCGGGTGGCCAGGGTCTCGAACGCCTTGCCCTTGCGGACCCGGTCCAGGCCCATCAGCCGGGCCTGCCGGAAGAACTCGTCGCGGGTGGCCGCGGGCGGTTCGCCGTACCAGGACTTGCGGTCCTTGCTCAGATGCACGCCCAAGTCGGCGACCTCCTCACAGACCTCGTGCCCGACGTTCACGCAGTCCGTCAACTTCCCACCGAAGATGCTCACCCAGGACTTGTCCGTGTCCACCTCCAGGGCGTGCTTGCGCGACAGGGATGTCCAGTCGGTGTCGTGGCTGGTGGAGTCGTCGGACTCCACCACCAGCGGGCGCACCCCGCAGCGGGCCGAGATGATGTCGGCGGGGCCCAGCGGCTCGTCCAGCGCCAGGCGTTCGTTGATCTGCTCCAGCAGGAAGTCGCGGTCCTCCTGATTCACCTCGGTGACCGGGTCGCCGACCCGCTCGTCGGTGGTGCCGATGACCGAACACGGGCCCATGGGGATCACGTAGAACAGCCGCTGCGTGTCGTCGAAGAACGCCAGCACCCGTTCCCCCTCGGCGATGCGCGGCACGATCAGGTGGATGCCCTTGGAGAACACGATCTTGTGCTTGGTGCGGATGCCGTGGTCGGCGTTGACGCCGTCCACGAAGGGCCCGGCCGCGTTGACGATGACCCGAGCCGTTGTGTCGAATTGCGCACCGGTGTCGGTGTCGCGCAGCTGGGCGTGCCACATGCCGTCGCGGCGCTCGGCTCCGACCAGCTCGACGTAGTTGGCGCAGACCGCGCCCGAGTTCAGTGCCGAGCGGATGAAGCCGAAGACGAACCGCGAGTCGTTGTCCACGATGTAGGCGTCGGAGTACTCGATCCCGCCCAGCAGGTTGTCCGCCCGCACCACCGGTTCCCGTTGGTGGATCTTGTCGGTGCTGAGCACGGCCGGGGGTTTGGTGAAGCCGCTGCCGATGATCCAGTAGCCGGTGGCGCCGAGCCCCGCGAACCACGGCTTGTAGGGGGAGTTGTTGTCCAGCGCCGCCATGAAGCGGATCTCGCGCAGATTGGCCGGATACGCCTTGATGAGGTGGTTGCGGGACTTGCACAGCCCGCGCACCAGCCGGAACTCGTAGTTCTCCAAGTACTTGAAGCCGCCCCAGACCAGGTTGGACGACTCCATGGAGGTGAACCCGGCGAAGTCGCCGCGGTCGATCACCGCGACCCGTGCTCCGCGGGAGGCCAGGGCCGCGGCGGAGACCGCGCCGTTGATCCCGCCGCCGACGACCAGCACGTCGAAGTGGCCGTCGTCCAGTTTGGCGATGTTCGCCTCGCGCAGTCCCATGCCTGCAACCTAGGGCAACCGCACAACGCGGTCCTGCCGACCGCGGCGAGGGCGTCGTCCAGCACCCCGATGGCCGCAGCCGGGCCCGCGGGAACGCGTCCCGGTCGGTGGGGGTTCAGCGACGCGACGGCCGACTGCGCGCCAGCACCCGCATCACGTGGTGCGGCATGTGCTTGGCCGCGGCCGTGATGACCCGGTACTGCCAGCCGGCCACGCTGCTGGGTCGGCCGCGCTGGGCATCCCGCAGCGCGGTGTCGACGACGTCGTCGGCGGACAGCCACAACCACTCGGGGATGCCCGACATGTCCATCCCGGCCCGCTGGTGGAACTCGGTGTGGGTGAACCCCGGCTCCGCTGCCGTGGCGGTGACCCCCGTGCCGTGCAGCTCCATCGCCAGGCCCTCGGTGAACACCGACAGCCACGCCTTGTCCGCGGAATACGTGCTGCCCGGCAGGTGGGCGGCGATGCTGCTGACGTTGATGATGGCGCCCGACCCCCGCGCGACCATCCCCGGGACCGCGGCGTGGCACAGGCGCAGCGGTGCGGTGACCATCACGTCAAGCATCCGTTGCTCGTCGTCCAGGTCCCCGCCCACGAACCCGCCGCGGACTCCGAACCCGGCGTTGTTGACCAGGATCCCCACCGGCCGGCTGCCGTCCGCCAACCGCGCGGCGACACGGTCGGTCTGCGCCCGGTCGGCCAGGTCGGCGGGCAGCACCTCGACGGCCACCCCGTGATCGCGGTGCAATCCGGCGGCGATGCCCGCCACCCTGTCGGCGTCGCGCGCCACCAGGACGAGGCCGTGGCCGTCCGCGGCGAGCCGGCGCGCGAACGCCAGGCCGATCCCCGCGGTTGCCCCCGTGATGAGTGCGGTGGCCATGGGACGCTCCTTCCGACGGGCGATCAGGCGGACCCCCGCAGTATCGCCGACCGATCCGGGGAGGCGGACGGCGCGGCACCGGTGGTGCCGCACGAGGGGGTTTGGGCCGTGCCGCGCCTGCCGGATACCCTTGGGCAAGCGATCGGAGGAATACCCGTGTCTTTGCTGTTCAACCCCCGCACGTACAACCCGTCCGGATTCGACGAAGAGACCCAGCGGCAGTTGAACCTGGTGATCGACTTCTTCGAGAAGAAGGGCAAGACACAGGGCAAGGCGGAGTTCTACTCCGGCCAG
>JAQAZZ010000026.1:0-14349 GCA_032127075.1 Micrococcales bacterium
CGCAGTCTCCATCCAGGGCGCGACGTCGGCGGGTGTGCCGATCTCGACGACCCACGCCGCAGCGAGCTCCGTCGTCGGCGCGGGTGTCGCGTCCGGCCGCGGCACGAACTGGAAGGTCGTCGGTGAGATGGTGACGGCCTGGGTGCTGACCATCCCGGCGGCAGCCACCATCGCCTTCCTCATGACCCAGTTCACCCAGCTGCCCACCGTCCTGGCCTGGCTGACGACCGGTTCGGCGGTCGTGGGCTTCACGGCGTGGGCCATCTGGGCGATGTTCAACACCATCCACGCCGACGACGTCGCCGCCGAGATCCCCACGGAGGAGGCGCTCGAGGAGCACGTTCCGGCGCATCCGCACTTGGCGGGCGAGGGCCCGGTCCCGGCGGAGGCTCACACGCCGTTCGAGCACCACGAAGATCCGCGCGAGGAGCCCGACACGCAGGAGGCCACGACCGACCAGCGCTGACCAGCACGCACCAGCACTGACCTTTCGGTGCCGCCGGTGCGCCCTGACCCGTCCGACGCCCGGCGGTTTCGATGACGCGTCAGGGCGCAGGCGGGCCAACCGGAATCCGGGTTGCGATGGGGCGCAGCCGGTCGGCGAAGAAGTCGTTGCCCTTGTCGTCGACGATCACGAACGCGGGGAAGTCGCGCACCTCGATCCGCCAGACGGCTTCCATACCCAACTCGGGGAAGTCGATGACCTCCACCTTGGTGATGTTGTCCTGCGCCAGCCGCGCTGCCGGACCGCCGATCGATCCGAGGTAGAAGCCGCCGTTCTCCCGACATGCCTCGGTCACTGCCGCCGACCGGTTGCCCTTGGCGAGCATCACGAACGATCCGCCTGCCTTCTGGAACTGGTCGACGTAGGAGTCCATCCTCCCGGCGGTTGTCGGCCCGAAGGAGCCTGAGGCAAAGCCGTCGGGGGTCTTGGCCGGCCCTGCGTAGTACACGCAGTGATCGCGCAGATAGGCCGGCATCTCGCCGCCCCGGTCCAGGATGTCCTTGATCCGCGCATGTGCAATGTCGCGGGCGACGATGATCGGGCCGGTGAGGCCCACATGAGTCCCCACGGGCAACCGGGACAGGTCGGCACGGATATCGACCATCGGGCGGTTGAGGTCGATCGGCACGACGGTGCCGTCCTCGTCGATCTGGTTGTCGGGGAGGAACCGGGCGGGATCGGTCTCCAACTGCTCGAGGAAGACGCCCTCAGGGGTGATTTTGGCCAATGCCTGCCTGTCCGCCGAACATGACACGGCGATCGCGATGGGCACTGAGGCGCCGTGGCGGGGCATGCGGATCACCCGCACGTCGTGGCAGAAGTACTTGCCCCCGAACTGGGCGCCGATGTCGAAGGTCCGAGTCAGTTCCAGGATCTCTTCTTCGAGCTCCACGTCCCGGAAGGCGTGGCCCGCCATCGATCCCTCCCGCGGCAGCGAATCCAGGTAGCGGGTGCTGGCGTACTTGGCCACCCGAAGGCTGTCCTCCGCGCTGGTGCCGCCCACCACCACGGCCAGGTGGTACGGCGGGCAGGCGGCCGTGCCGATCTTGCGGAGGTGCTCGTCCAGGAACGTCATCAGCGACTGCGGGTTCAGCACCGCCTTGGTCTGCTGGTACAGGTAGGACTTGTTCGCGGAACCGCCGCCCTTGGCGAGGACGAGGAACTTGTAGGCCAGTTCATCCTGCGGCGCGGTCGCGGCGTACAGATCGATCTGCGCGGGGAGGTTCGTCGCGGTGTTTCGTTCCTCCCACATCGTCAGCGGCGCCATCTGCGAGTAGCGGAGGTTCAGTTGCTGGTAGGCGTCGTAGACGCCTCGGGACAGGTGCATCTCGTCGGGACCGTCGGTCAGGATCCGTTGGCCGCGCTTGCCCATGATGATTGCGGTTCCGGTGTCCTGACACATCGGCAGCACGCCGCCTGCGGCGATGTTGGCATTCTTCAACAGGTCCAGCGCGACGAAACGGTCGTTGGGACTCGCCTCGGGGTCGTCCAGGATGTTGCGCAACTGCTGCAGGTGGCCCGGGCGGAGCAGATGCTGGATGTCAGCGACGGCCTGGAAGGCAAGCAGCCGTAGGGCTTCGCCGGAGACGCGCAGGAAGGATTCGCCTGCCACGGATACCTTCTCCACCCCGGAAGTGCTTATCTGGCGGTACTCGGTCTCATGGGGGCCCAGCGGCAGCATCGGCGTGTATCGGAAGTCGGGCATGATCACAGCCTAGTAGCCCAGGACAGAGCGGGCCGTTGCGGATTCGGGTCGGTACCGTGGAGCCGTGGAGCCCCAGAGCCAGGACCGGGAGCAGGAGCCGTCGTCTGACCGAGGCGACCCTGCCGCACCCTCTGGCTCCGACTATGATCCGCAACAGCCCCTCGTCGACCCGCAACAGCCCCTCGTCGCCCCGGAGTCCGGGCAACTGATCCCAGCGCGAGAACCGGAGCAGGCCGGCGATTCGGACCCGTGGCAGTTGCGGGCCGCCGATTCCGACCGCGACGCCTATGTCGCCGTTCTCCAAGCCGCCTACGTCGATGGCAGACTGAGCCGGGTCGAATACGACGAGCGGATGGCCGCAGCCTTGGCAGCCGCCACCTACGCGCAGCTGCGGCCGCTCGTGGCCGACCTCCCGCTCGCCCCGGGTTCGGTCCCGGGGCCCCCGCTGCCGGTCCCCAGAACCGCCCCGCCCGCGCCGGCCACTCCGTCCGGGCGCAGGGTCGGGAATGCGGGTGTGGCCGATCAACCCCCCGTGATCGCCGTGCTGTCCGAGACGAAGAGGGAGGGCCGCTGGGTGGTGGCCGACGGCAGTGTTGCCGTCGCGGTGCTGGGGAGCGTGAAGCTCGACCTATCGTCCGCCGCATTCGCCGCGGCCGCCGTGGAGATCCGGGCCAACGCGATCCTCGGCAGCATCGAAATCGAGGTGCCCGATGACATCCGGGTGGAGATGGCCGGCGTGGGCGTCTTGGGCGAGTTCAGCCACAAGGGCTCGGCGGCACAGCCGGATGCCGCAGACATCGTTGTCACCGTGAGCGGCGTCGCGCTCATGGGTTCGGTGACGGTCACAACGGTTCCCGGCCCGCCGCGCGAGGACCGCAGCGTACGGTCGATCGCCCCGCCCGCGCAGTAACCCCGGGGGCCGTATCCTTGTCCTCGTGTCGGAATCAGTCGTCGTCGCACCTCAGACGCCCCCGGCTGCCCGCAGCCCGCTGCGCAAGACGGTAGGCGACATCATCCGATCCATGGGGATCGTCGGCGGGATCATCGCGCTGGTGCTGGTCGTCACGTGGCGGCCCCAGCCCGATCCGGTGCGGGAGCTCGACTCCGCTGCGGTGGCATCCGCTACGGCTACGGCGGCGGACTTCGAGGTGCTCTATCCGCGGGTGCCGCCCGGATGGCGGGCTACGACCGCCAGGTTCGAGCCGACCGCAGAATCCGGCGACGACCTCGTCTGGTTCAACGGCTGGGTCACCCCGGACGATCAGTTCGCGGCGGTTGTGCAGTCCCGCGCGGAGAATGCGAGGTTCATCGCCGAGCAGACGCTCGACGGGCGTCCGGCCGTCGACGATGTGACAGCAGGCGGCGCCGCGGTGGCCGGATGGGAACCGCTGGAAAGCGCAGACGGCAGTCAGCGCTCCTATGTCAAGACCGCCGATGACGCCACGACCATCGTCACCGGGACGCTGCCATGGGACCAGCTGGCGGGGTTCGCCGCGATGCTGGCGCCGGTGGGTGGGTCGGCGGCGGATCCGGGCAGCGGCGAGTCGTCGTAGTCGGCCGATCGCCGGCGGCGGGCCTGCCGGCGGCGATCGGGCGCAGCCCTACCCGGTCGATTCCTCGCTTGCGCCGGCCTGGTTCTCGCCGGGTGGCGAATCCTGGCTTTCCATCACTGCGTCGATGCGGGCTTGGGCGTCGTCAAGCCATTCGGAGCAGCGGCGGGCGAGCACCTCTCCCCGCTCCCAGAGCACCAACGTCTGCTCCAGCGGGACCTGGCCCTCCTCGAGGTGCTGCACGATGAGCAGCAGGCCGTCTCGCGCCTCCTCGTAACTCATCGCGGCGGGGTCGGCGGCCAGCACTGCGCCCAGCCGATCGTCCTGTTCCATTCGTGGTCTCCCGCTCCCGCCGTGCTGTGGCTCAGTCATCCTTGGTACGTTCAGCGACCGTCACATCGAAGGACCCTCGGCGCACTCTGACCAGGAGGGGTTCGGCCGCCCTGACCTTCGCCGCGTCCGTGACCAGGGATCCATCCAAACGGCGGACCACCGCGTAGCCGCGGTCGAGGGTACCTTGCGGCGACAAGGCGCGCAGCCGGGCAGCGTCCGCGGCAACTTCCCGTTGCCGTGATGCGACTCCAGCGGTGGCGAGCCTGCGCAGATGCTGCAGCGCTAGGCTGATTTCGCGGCTTCGGGGGTCGATGAGTCGATCTGGCCGGGAAAGTGCCGGGTGGCGGCGGATCGCTTCCAACCGCTCCCTCTCAGAGTTCAGCCGGGAGCAGGCCGCATTGCGGATCTGCCGCCGGGCAGCCCCGAGTCCATCCCGACGATTCTGGATCATCCGAGCCGGGTTGAGGTTCCCGAGCCGGGCGGCTGTGGCTTCCAGGCCGTGGCGTTCGCGGGACACCGAAGCGCGGGCCGTGCGGACGAGCCGCTGGGCGGCCAGCGAGATCGCCTCCCGTTCCAGGCGGGCGTCCGGCACAATCGTCTTCCCCGCGGCGGTCGGTGTGGAGGCCCGGTGGTCGGCGACCAAGTCGAGCAGCGGCGTGTCCTCCTCGTGCCCGATGGCCGAGACCACCGGGGTCGTGCACGCTACGACTTCCCGCAGGAGCGCCTCATTGCTGAAACCCATGAGATCTTCGAAGGATCCACCACCCCGGGTGATGACGATCACATCCACCTCCGGTGCGCCGTCCAACTCCCGGAGGGCCCCGATCACTTGGGGGACGCAGTTCGGGCCTTGGACCGCGACCTCGCGGACGTCGAACTGCGCGGCTGGCCAGCGGTCACGCGCGTTGACTATGACGTCCTGTTGAGCGGCCGCCCGCCGGCCGCAGATGACCCCCACCCGCCGAGGCAGGAACGGCAGCGGTTTCTTCCGCTCATCCGCGAACAACCCCTCGGCGGCCAGGGTCTTGCGCAGCTCCTCCAACCGTTGCATCAGCGCCCCGACGCCCACCGGCCGCAGGCTGAGGGCCCGCCATTGCACCGAACCGTTGTTGCTCCAGTACTCCACCTTCAGTTGAGCGACGATGCGCTGGCCGGTGTCCACGGCGCTGCCGTCGAGGCGGTCGAGCGGAACGGTCACCGGTATGGACATGTTGGCGTCGGTGTCCCGCAGAGTCAGATATGCCTGAGTCCGACGGCGGCGCAGTTCGGCGATCTGCCCTTCCACCCAGACCGCACCGAGGCGGGTGATCCAGTTCTGGAGCAGCCGGGATGCAGTGCGGACCGGGATGGGCTTCTCGGCGGAGGTTTCCAGCGCCATGGATGCAGCCTAGTCGCTGGCTCTGGCCGCGAGTCCGGACCTGAGCAGCCCCGCAGGCTTGCCCGTACCATTGGCCTATGTCTGACAACACCCGGGGACGGGTCCTTCTGGCGGCGCCACGTGGCTACTGCGCGGGGGTTGAGCGGGCCGTCGACACCGTCGAGCGTGCATTGGCCAAATATGGTGCCCCCATCTACGTCCGCAAGCAGATCGTCCACAACCGCCATGTCGTCGAAACGCTCGAAGCGAAGGGTGCAATCTTCGTCGAAGAGAACGACGAGGTCCCAGAAGGCTCCATCGTCGTCTTCTCCGCCCACGGTGTGGCCCCCGAGGTGTACGAGCAGGCGGAGCGACGCAACCTCCTGGCCATAGACGCGACATGTCCACTGGTGACCAAGGTGCACAACGAGGCCAAGCGCTATGCCCGTGAGGGCTACCGGATCCTGTTGATCGGCCACGAGGGCCATGAAGAGGTCATAGGGACCGCGGGCGAGGCGCCGGATCACATCACCATCGTGGACAACCCGGAGCATGCTCGGGAGGTGGCTGTCGAAGATGGCAAGGTTGCCTGGTTGTCGCAGACCACCTTGTCGGTCGACGAGACCATGGAAACCGTGGGAGTGCTGCGCGATCGACTCCCCAATCTGGTCGATCCACCCAGTGACGACATCTGCTACGCCACTCAGAACCGGCAGCTGGCTGTCAAGGAGATTGCACCCAGATGCGATCTGCTGATAGTGGTGGGCTCATTGAACTCGTCCAACAGCGTCCGCCTGGCCGAGGTCGGGGAGCAGTCCGGTGCGGCCAAGGCGATTCGGGTGGACAACGCACTGGAACTCGACGATTCCGTCCTGACCGGTATCGGCACGGTTGGGCTGACGAGTGGTGCTTCCGTGCCCGAGGTCCTTGTCCGCGAAGTGCTGCAATGGCTGGCGGAACGCGGCTACGCCGATGTGGAGGAAGTTGAGACCACCAAGGAGACGCTTACTTTCGCGCTGCCGAAGGAGTTGCGTCAGCCGCGCAACGGCGGATCAACCCGAGCCTAGGCGCCTTCGCCGCAGGTACAGGATCAGTGCTGCTGCCGCGACGCTGCTCAACTGTGCGGGTGCCAGTGAAGTCAGGTTCGCCGCTACCAGCGCCACTTCGCGGGCGAACGTGGGCATAGCGCCCAAGAGGGTCAACTGACCGAGGACCGCAATCACCGCCGTGATCGCCAGTGGCGGCATCCAGGCGGCTGTCCAGCCCAGCCGGGGCGGCGACAACAGCGCCGCCACGACGCTGCCGATCACCAAACCCCAGCCAGCCAGCGTGGGGATAGAAGTGGTCCCCGACACGATGAATCCGATCACACAACCTACCGCCGCAAAAGCCGACTCGATCACGAAGACCCCTCGAGCCTTGAGGCCGGGGGCTCCCACGGCGACCGAGGGTGAGGCTCCTGTGGCGACCGAGGGTGAGGCTCCAGCGGCGACCGAGGCGGTGGCATCCGACAGCGCAGGTGCCTGCGCCGACGATCCGGCCGTACCCGCGTTGGGTTCTTGATCGTTTGCGGCACCGGCACCCGCAGTTGCGGGTGCAGCCTTGTCCGCTGCGGACTGCTCCGGCGTATCGGCAGGCGAATCGACGCTGCCGGAAACGGTGGTGTCGGCGGCAGGATCGGGTTTTGTCCCTGCCGCTTGCGGATCTGGTCCGGAAACCATCGGGAGATGCTCCTCCGACTCCCACCATGGAGGTCCGTCGGCCTCGTCAGCCGCAGTTGGTGGGCGCGCAGTGCTCGACACGCCCCAAGAATAGGTGCTGAGGAGCGCCGTGACGGGCAACGGGTGCGGGCGCGTTACGGCAGACGGTCAGGCCGTGCGCTTCTCTGTGCCGCTCGACTGGGTGCCGCCCTGCGGATCCTGCGGGGAATCGTCGTGCGCTGCGAGGGCCTCGGCGTCACTGAGATGAGGCCACTTGCCTGCGTCCATGGGCCGGATCCCGGCGTCGAGGGGATCCAGGCTCGGGAATTCGGCATCTGCGATCGCCAACGACTCCACCTTGCGGCCCGCAGGCACAACCCTGGTCTCCATCGTGGCCACAAGCTGGTTGTAGCTAGCGGCAGACTTGGCGATGGCCTTGCCCACCACCTGAACACTCTCCGCCATGCGCAGCACCCGGCGGTAGAGTTCAGCCCCGGCCTCCTGGATGTCACGGGCCTGACCGGCGGCCTCTGCCTGTCGCCAACCAAGCGACACCGCATGCAGCATTGCCATCAAAGTGCTGGGAGTGGCGAGGAAGACCTTCTTGTCCATCGACGATTGCAGCAGTTCCGGTCGCACAGACAAGGCGGCCGAGAGCAGCCCCTCCGCGGGCAGGAACATGATGACGAACTCTGGCGAGTTGTACCTGCGCCAGTACTCCTTGGCGGCAAGTTTGCCGATGTGGGCGGCCACCGAGTCGGCATGTCTGGCGAGAGTATGGCTGTCGTCGTCTTCATCGCCCATCTGCAGGAATGCATCCAACGGAACCTTGGCGTCCACCACGGCGTGGCGGCCCTCGGACAGGTGCACCACCAGGTCGGGACGCAACACGCCGCCTTCCCCACGGCTGTGGTCCTGTTCCTCGAAGTGGACGTGCTTGAGCATCCCGGACGACTCCACCAGGGTTCGCAACTGCATCTCCCCCCAGGCGCCGCGGCGTTCGGACCGGGACAAGACACGGCTGAGTCGGCGGGCCTCGTTGCGGACGTCGAGGGTCGCCTGGCCGAACTGTTGGGCCATGTGGCCGAGCTGCTGGGTGATCTCCGTCTGCGCTTCGACCCGGGCCCGTTCGGCCGACCCCACCCGGTTGACGAGGGTGTCGAGGCCGGATCGCACCGGTGCGATGACGGCATCGAGGTCCCGGTTCAGGCGTCGCTGCTCGGTCAACTCGTTCTGCGCCTGCCGCAGCGACCTGCCCTGAGCCTGGAACTCGCCCTCAAGCCGGGCGGCTGCGCTCTCCAAGCGGGACCGTTCAACCTGCCACTCCGCGTGCTCCACCCGAATCAGCGCGGCGGCACGGCTTCGGGCTAGCCAGAACCCCAGACCGGCGCCCAGGCAGCCGACGAGCAGGATTGCGAAGGCGGTTGCGGAACTTGTCATATCGACATCATGGCCGCGGGGTCCGACAGGCGGATGCGCAGCAGATGTGGTGGGCGGCGGCGGCCACGGCGGCCGGGTGCGGCGAAGTGGGCGGCGCGGCCCGGCGAGGCCGGGCGGAGCGACCCGTTCGGCTCACTACAATCGTCGGGTGGGATTGACCATCGGAATCGTAGGACTGCCCAATGTCGGCAAGTCCACCCTGTTCAACGCGCTGACGAAGAACCCGGACGCCGCGCTGGCTGCCAACTACCCCTTCGCCACCATCGAGCCGAACACAGGTGTGGTCCCGGTGCCGGACGAGCGGCTGCCGGTGCTCGCGGGGATCTTCTCGTCGGAGCGGACAGTGCCGGCAACGGTCACCTTCGTGGACATCGCCGGGATCGTGCGCGGCGCCAGCGAGGGCCAGGGGTTGGGCAACAAGTTCCTTTCGCACATCCGCGAGTCGGACGCCATCTGCCAGGTGCTGCGGGCCTTCACCGACCCCGACGTGGTGCATGTGGAAGGTGAGGTGTCCCCGGCCGACGACATGGACACCATCAACACCGAACTGATCCTGGCCGACCTGCAGACGTTGGACAAAGCCATCCCGCGCCTGGAGAAAGAGGCCCGCAACGACAAGTCCCGCGCACCGGTGCTCGCGGCCGCCACGCAGGCGCGCGAGGTGCTGGATTCGGGTCGGACGGTCTTCGCGGCCAGGTTGGATCCCGAGCCGCTGCAGGAGTTGTTCCTGCTCACCGCCAAGCCGTTCCTCTACGTGATCAACGCAGACGAGGAGGAGTTGTCGGACTCCGGCTTCCGGGATCGGATGGAGCAGATGGTCGCTCCCGCGGAGGCGGTGTTCCTCGACGCCAAGATCGAATCCGAACTGGCGGAACTGCCCGACGACGAGGCCATGGAACTGCTGGAGTCCGTCGGGCAGACCGAATCCGGCATCCGGGCCTTGGCCCGGGTGGGCTTCGCGACGCTCGGCCTGCAGACCTATCTGACGGCAGGTCCCAAGGAAGCCCGGGCGTGGACGATCCACCGCGGCGACACCGCCCCCGAGGCAGCGGGAGTCATCCATACCGACTTCCAGAAGGGCTTCATCAAAGCCGAGGTGGTGTCCTTCGACGATCTCGTGGCCGCGGGTTCTATGGCGGATGCCCGCGCGGCGGGCCGGGTGCGGATGGAGGGCAAGGACTACGTGATGGCCGACGGCGACGTGGTCGAATTCCGCAGTGGCCTCGCCGCCGCCGGCAAGCGCCAGTAGTGCGGTGGACTATCGGCTGATCGACGTTTCGTGCTGGATGGACGACTTCCAGTTCCCCGGTGATGCGCCGGTCGAGGTCACGGGGCCGTTCAACTTCGTCGGCGGTTCCAATCCCGAGCACGTCTATCACCTGTCGACACCCACCCAGGCCGGGACCCATGTCCAGGGACCCCGCTACTTCCTCGCAGACGGCGCCACGATCGACCGGTACCCGCTGGGGGCTTTCGAGGGCGAAGCGGTCCTGGTCGACATCACCGAGCGGGGTGTGGACACCCAGCTGGACGATCTGCGGGCAGCCGTCGGCGGCAGGAGCCTGTCCGGGCGGATCCTCCTGCTGCGGTCCGGGCACATGGACGAACTCATCGCCTCGGGCGCCGGCCTGGATCCCGCTACACGGCCCGGGCTGTCCCTGGCCGCCGCCCGGTGGCTCGCGGACCATTCCGGCGTGCGCATGGTTGCCATCGATTCGGTGGGCGTCGAGTCCCGCGTAACTGCGGACTACGACGTGAACGTGGTCCTGTGCGAGGCCGGAATCCTGATACTCGAGGGGCTGGTCAACCTCGCCGCGGTGAACACCGGCCGACTGTGGCTCGAAGCGTTCCCCCTCAAACTACGGGGGGTGGAGGGCACCCCCTGTCGAGCCATCATCAAGGAGTACCCCGCACCGGGGGAGGTCCGGGCAGGCCCACCGGAACAGGCCCAGGAGGGGCCGATCGCTGACCCCCGGTGGCTGGGTCCGGGCGGGGAGCGGTCCGTTCGTGCCCCGGTTCGCGTGGACGCACCGGTTCAGTCCGGTTCGGACTCCAACTCCGCGCGGGCCGTCGCCAGTTCCGCTCGGTCTTCATCGCTGAGAGTCGGATAGCTGAGATCCAGCGAACCGATCGTGGTTGTGATGATGTCGGGAACGGCCCGCCTAGAGGGGCTGCTGCGCCTCGGCCAGTTCAACCTTGTTGTCTGCCGGCATCTTCTCCGCCGCGGCCTTGCGCTGCTTCTTCGGTGCTTTGGGCCCCGGCGCACCGCAACCGTCCAGTAACGATTCGGAATCCGGTCGCTCGCATCGTGGAGGGAGGCCCGGCCCCGCGCTAGGCTCGCGACTATTCGGGAACGTGGCGTAGCCACATCCGTGGACGACGGGCAGTCCGGATATCACCGGTGCCGCAACACGCAAAGAAGGGACGTCCATGAATCTGAGGAGAAGCGGACTCGCGATGGGGGCGGTGCTCATCAGCGGCGCCATGGCCCTGTCGGCGTGCAGCTCAGGCGGCGACGAAGGCGGCGGCGATGCGGGTGGCACCGGCGGCACGTTCTCGATGGCCATCGAGAAGCCGCAGGCCATGACACCATCCAACTGCTACGACCTGTACTGCGCACAGGTCAACCGCGTGCTGTTCACCGGCCTGTTCACTTTTGAAGAGGACGAGTCCGGCGCCATGATCCCGGTTGAGACCGAGCTCACGAACTCGGTGTCCACCGACGACGACGGCAAGACCTGGAAGGTCGAAATCAACCCCGGGTTCAACTTCACCAACGGTGAGGAACTCACGGCGCAGACCTTCGTCGACACCTTCAACTACGCCGCGGATGCCGACAACGGCCAGCAGCTCGGCTTCGTGCTCGGGCCGGATCAGTTGAACATCGTCGGCTATTCGGATGTGGAGTCGGGCAAGGCCAAAGAGATGAAGGGGCTGAAGGCCGACAGCGACACGGTGCTGTCGATCGAGCTGGAGACCCCCATGTCGGAGTCGCTGTTCAAGAACTTCATCGCCGGCCCGCAGATCCTCCCGATGCCGAGCGTGGCGTTCGACGACGCCGACGCCTACGAGAAAGAGCCGATCGGCAACGGCCCGTACAAGCTCACCGGGGCGTGGAACAACCAGGGCATGACGGTGGTCAAGAACGCCGACTACCCGGGTGCTGCGGGCAACGCGGATCAGATCGACTTCAAGATCTACGCCGACGACAACGCGTACTGGGCCGACCTGCAGGCCAATCAGCTCGACGTGACGAACAACCTGCCAACCAACGCCCTCGGCACGGCGGAGCAGGTGCTGGGCGACCGGTTCATCAACATCCCCGGCTCCCTGCAGTACTCGTTCTACGGCTTCCCTGCCAACGATCCGACTTTCGATGAGAAGGACGTGCGCATCGGTATCGCCAAGTCGATCAACTGGGATGAGATCAACGAGAAGCTGTACTACGGGACGCGGGAGCGGGCCACCAGCTTCGCACCGAGCACCATCGCCGGCGGCGGCACCGACATCTGCGGTGACAGTTGCCTGTTCGAACCGGATGCTGCCAAGAAGCTGATCGAAGATGCCGGCGGCGTTCCCGGCGGCACGGTGCGCATCCCGCAGCTGGCGAACGATACCGGCGACGTGGAGAAGGCCATCTGCAACCAGATCCAGACCAACACCGGCGTGACCTGCGTGCCGGAGATCTTCAAGGACTTCGGTGAACTCCTCGACGCCACCCAGGAAGGCAAGGCGCCGAAGGGGACGCTCGTGGGATCGGGGTGGATCGCGGACAATCCGACGATCCAGAACATGATCGCGTTCTTCTTCTCCAGCAACAGCCCGGGCAACGTCTCGCAGTACAAGAGCGAGGACTTCGACAGGCTCCTGCAGGAGGGCAACGCGTCCCTCGACGACGATGAGCAGATCGCCAAGTGGCAGGAGGCCGAGGAAGTCCTGTACAACGACTTCCCCGCATGGGCCTACCAGTGGCGGAACAACGTGGGCGGCTACTCGACCAACGTGTCGAACGTCACCATCTCGCCCGACGGGTTCATCGACCTGCCGGCGGTGACCGTCAACGCCTGATCCGGGCACGATCCACCTCGGTGGACCGGACTAGCAGTGGGGGCGTCCTTCGGGGCGCCCCCACTGGCGTGTTCCTCGCCGGAAAGTCCGATTCCGCGTGTTCCCTGCCACGAATCGCTACTCTGCTGACCACCGAGGTGGGCGTTTGCCGCTTCCGGCGGGAATGAGGTGACACATGGGGCGCTATGTGGTCCGCCGGCTGCTGCAGCTGATCCCGGTCTTCTTCGGCGCGACCTTCATCATCTACTTCCTGATGAACGCCCTGGGGGATCCGCTCAACACGCTGTCGCCGCAGCAACGGCAGAACCCCGCCTACATGGCCTATCTCACCCAAGAGTTCAACCTCGACGACCCGTTCATCCTGCAGTACCTGAAGTACATGGCTGGGGTGTTCACCGGAAACTTCGGCACCACTTTCACCGGCGAATCGGTCGGTGAGATCGTGACTACCCGGTTCCCGGTCACCGCGACCCTGGCGCTCACCGCGGTCGCGATGGAGATCGTTCTCGGGATCTCCATCGGCATCGTGGCCGCGCTGCGGCGCGGCAAGTTCTTCGACAATGCGTCCCTGGCCCTGGCTCTGGTGTTCATCGCCATCCCCGTGTTCGTGTTGGCGTTCACGTTGCAGTGGCTGTTCGGGGTGAAACTTGGTTGGATCGCGCCCACCGGAGTGTCACAGGGCTGGCCCACCAGCTACATCGTGCCGGCGTTTGTGCTGGCCGCGGGTTCGCTGGCGTACGTGCTGCGGTTGACGCGCCAGAGCCTGCTGGAGACCTTCGGGGCCGACTTCATGCGCACCGCCAAGGCAAAGGGACTCCCGTCATGGACGATCCTGCGCAAATACGGACTGCGCAACTCGCTGATCCCCGTGGTCACGTTCCTCGGCATCGAGGTTGGGACCCTGATGGGCGGGGCGGTGGTGACCGAAGGCATCTTCAACATCCCCGGCATCGGCCAGGCGCTCTACACCTCCATCGTGCGCCAGGAGGCTGTGGTGGTGGTCGGCATCACCACGCTGTTGATCATCGTCTACATGCTCAGCAGCCTGCTGGTGGACATCCTCTACGCCGTGCTCGACCCGAGGATCCGCTATGAGTGACATCGAACTCGACAGTCAGATCTCGGTCGAGGAGGACACCGCCCAGTCGCGCACGTTGGCGCAGGACGCCTGGTACGACCTGCGGCGCAGTTGGATCTTCTGGATCAGCGCGGTGCTCCTGGTCGGGGTCCTCTTCATGGTGCTGTTCCCCGGGCTCATCGCCAGTGAGGAGGCGACGTCGTCGTTGACCGGCGGCTGCCAGCTCGCCAACTCCAAGCAGCCACCCAGCTCCGAGTACAAGCTGGGCACCGACCAGCAGGGCTGCGACGTCTACGCCTTGAGCGTGTTCGGCGCCCGCCCCAGCGTCGCGGTGGGCGTCATCTCGGCGATCACCACCACAGTGCTCGGCGCGGTACTCGGCACCCTGGCAGGCTTCTTCGGCGGCAAGACCGACGCGGTCATATCCCGATCGCTCGACATCTTCCTCGGCGTCCCCTACATCCTGGGCGCCATCGTCTTGCTGTCGGCGGTGGACCTGCCCGGCATCTGGGGCGTCGTGCTGGCCCTGACACTGCTCAGTTGGCCGGTCGCCGCCCGCATGGTGCGCGCGAAGACGATCGAGGCGAAGGGGCAGGACTACACGTTGGCGGCG
>JAQAZZ010000027.1:0-3910 GCA_032127075.1 Micrococcales bacterium
CAACCACGGAAGGCTCTCGATGACAAGCACCGCACCAGCACCACGGCCAGCAAGTGTGACGACGGTGGTCGTGCTCACCTGGATCGTGGCCATCCTGTCCGTCATCGGCGGCGTGCTCGCGCTGGTCCTCGGCTCCGATGACTTGGCGGTAGCGGATCTAGACGAATCCACGGTCACTATCTACGGCTGGACTGAGATCGTGGTCGGCGTGCTCATCGCGCTCGTCGCCGTCGGTCTGAGCAGGGGGAGCGGATTCGCCCGGGTGCTGGTCAGCGCGCTCATGGCGGTCCGCGTCGGTATGGGCGTCTGGGCCATCGTCCAGCTGCCGAACGGCGCCATCACCGGCTCGGCGACCATCGCTGTGGCGGTTCTGATCTTGTTCTTGCTGTGGAACAGCAAGGCAAGCGCCTTCTTCCGGACCAACTAGCAGCCCGCACCGGCCACCAGCCGATGGCGCCCCACCCCGGCCCATCGGTTCGGAGTCGGCCGTCGTCGGGTGATCTCCGCGACGTGGAGGCCTGCGCCCTCGAGCGGTTCACCTCGAACTTCCTGCTGCTTCCGCGTTCTTCCCATGCTTCCGGCGACTCCGGTATCGACAATCACCAAGGCGACTGCACGCCTCCGCCGCAGATTACGCTTCACTTGGAATAACTCGATGAGGGGTAGAGATGTTTGAAGTCAAGCTGTCACCCAGGTCCATGACGGAACTCGCGTCGGTGATACCCCCGGTGCGGGTGTACCGGCTGGTGGAGGACGTTGCCCCTGAGATGAGATCGAGGCTGTCCGGCCACGAGATCGTCAACATCAATTCGACCGCCAGCGGCGGCGGTGTCGCGGAGATGCTGCATGTTCTGCTGCCGCTCTGCATCGGCGTCGGCGTGCCGGCGCCGTGGTTCGTCATCGAGGCTGAGCCCGAGTTCTTCATGACCACCAAGCGACTTCACAACCGCATCCACGGCAACCGCGGTGACACTGGTCCGCTGAACGACGTCGAACTCGGCGTCATGCGCGGAGTTGCCGAGCGGGAGGCCCCGGAACTGATCGAGGAGTTGCAGGTCGGCGATGTGGTGATCCTGCACGATCCCCAGCCCGCTGGCCTGGCGAAGATCCTGCATGCCGAGGGCTACCCGATCATCTGGCGCTGCCACGTCGGTGTGGACTTCGACAACGAGTACACCAAGCAGGCTTGGGACTTCCTCCGGCCGTTGCTGGAGGGCTACGTCGACGAGTACGTCTTCACCCGTGGGTCCTACGCACCCGACTGGATCCCCCGCGAGCAGTTGCGGATCATCAAGCCGGCGATCGATCCTCTGGCGCCGAAGAACCAGGAACTGTCCGATGACGACATCCTCGGCGCTCTCACCGTTTCGGGCATCATCGCGGGTCCGCAGGTTTCCGATCCTGGCTTCAAGCGCTCCGACGGGACCAGATCAACGTTCGACATGGTTGCCGACATCGTGCGCCAAGGTCCTCCCCCCGGCCCGGAGGTGCCGATCGTGGTCCAGGTGTCGCGGTGGGATCCGCTGAAGGACATGGCTGGCGTCATGCGCGGCTTCGTGGAGCACGTGGTGCCGCACACCGACGCCCACCTGATGCTCGTCGGCCCGTCGGTGACTTCGGTGAGTGATGATCCCGAGGGCGAGCAGATCCTGCGCGACATCACCGCGGAGTGGCGCAATCTGCCCGCCGAGGTGAGTTCGCGAGTGCACCTGGTGAGCCTGCCGATGGACGATCCGGAGCAGAACGGTGCCCTGGTGAACGCCATTCAGCGCCATGCGGCGGTTGTCGCCCAGAAGAGCCTCGCAGAGGGTTTCGGGTTGACGGTCACCGAGGCGATGTTCAAGTCCAAGCCGGTGGTTGCCTCAGCCGTCGGGGGGATCATCGACCAGATCGTGGACGGCGAGTCCGGCGTGCTGGTTCACGACCCACGGGATCTGGCTGAGTTCGGCCGCGCCGTCACGAGGCTGCTCAACGATGAGGAGTTGGCCGAGCGGATCGGAGCGGCAGCCAAACAGCGGGTCATCGACTACTTCCTGCCCGACAGCTCCCTGGACCAGTGGAACGAGGTTGTGGTGACGGCGATGAGCCGCAACCGGCTGAATACGGGGGAACGTTCCGAGGTGGGACTCCAGTAGGAGGCAAGGACGCCGCGGCGGGCTCCGGTGGGCTAGCCGGCTGGCGGTACGGGATGGGTAGTCGGGGGAGCCTACTTCCATGCGGCCGGAATGCCCACAGGACAGCGCCCGACGCCGCGGCGGGCATGCCGCACCGAGACTGGTCATGGAGTTCAAACGGGAGGCCGACCCAGCCCAGGGACGGCCTCCCGATATGTCCGCAGTGTCGCCTCAGCGGCTGTCGCGGCAATCCTTCTTGGCATCCTTGAAGGCCATCCGAGCCGACTTGTCGGCTTCCTTGCGCGTCTCCCGCGCTGCCTTCTTCGCGTCTTGGCGGGTCATGCGAGCCGCCTACATCGCCTGTCGGAAGTCGCTCTTCACCTCGGCGCGCTCGGCGGCAGTCGTCGCTGCCTTGAGTCCCGCCTTCTTCGCCTTCGTGGCTGCCTTGACGGCGGCGACGAAGTCCACGCGAGCCGTCTTCATGGCCTGCTTGCGATCGGCCTTGGCGGTGTCGCGGGCCTCTGAGTAGGACTCCCGCGCCTCTGGGCAGGCATCCGATGCGGCGACTACCTGGCCGGGTGTGATCGGGGGAATGGCCGGGGCTGCGAGGGCGGAGGTGGGCACCGCCATGATGGCGGCAGTCCCCAGCGTGATTGCCAGTTTGCGCATCTCAGATCATCCTCGTGTGTTCGGAAACGGCAGCTGGACTGCCCGGTGCAACCTCTAGAAGGTAGGTAGGCGCGGTGGCGGTGCCAACCAAACCACCGATAATCGGTGGTTTGCCACGCCACGACCGCCAACCGTCTGGCTCGGCAGCCTAGCTGACAGTGATCGTCTCGCTGATAGCCGCGCCATAGCCGGATTGGCTGGGCACCACTACCCGGTACTGCCCTGGCAAGAGGTCGCTGACCAGGGTCCGTTTGCCGGGCTCGGTGAAGGAAGCCCGCCCCAGGGACCAGTAGGACCCGTTGAACCACTGCACCTCGTAGACCAGCTGGCTGTTGCCTTGTCGTTGGACTACGACCTCGATGTCGTTGCCGCCCGCCCGCGTAGACAGGTCCGGAGCGGGCAGTTCGGGTTCCGGTCCCGACACCTTGTCGGGCTGCCCGGGACAGGCGCCGCGGGCGATGCGCAGCGTCACCCAGCGGAACCCGCCGTCCTCGACCGTCGCGGAGCCCAAGTACACCGGGTCCGGTGTGGTGAGACCGGTGACAGCACCCGGTTGGCTCAGCCAGCTGTCGAAGACGTCCTGCGGACTGCCCTGAGTCGCCGAGGACACGCTGAAGATGTCTTTCAGCTGATGGCAGACGACCCGGGCGTCGAGGGTGTACCAGGGGTCGATGATGTAGCCGCCGGCGTCGGCCACACGGTTGCTCCACATTGCCGACTGTGTCCGGAGCGGCTCGTAGTCCTGGGCGGGACCCAAGCCCCTGTCCTCGCGGTATCGGTTCACCAGTTGCATGACCTGGTCGTCGAACTCGTCGTCGGGCATCCGGCGCGTGAAGCCGTCCACGGATTCGAACGCTCTCCCCTCCTCGCCGAGCCACACTCGGTGCAGATTCATCGAAGCGATTTGATCGCCGTAGTAGGTGTCGGGGTCGGTGCCAGAATTGAAGGCCGAAGCTGGCACGGTGAGCGCCAGCACGGCGACTCCCCCGGCCAATCCCGCCAGCACACCAGCGTGCACACAGACTCCCTACCGATGGTTTGTTCCCAGACTACTCACCGTTGCCAAGCGACAACTGCCGAAGGTTGAATCAGGTCCCGACGCCGTCGCCCCCATGACCGCCGGAGCC
>JAQAZZ010000028.1:0-2507 GCA_032127075.1 Micrococcales bacterium
ATTACGAGGACGGCACGTTCTCCCCGGGCGCGGTCCGGGAGCGGATCCACGCGCTGAACGATTTTGCGAATGCTCTTGGTAGCCCCGGGCACCTTGCGGGGACTGGCTCCCCGTTGAGCGTTATCCCGACTGGTGACCTAGTGGCCCAACCGCACCCGTTCTTCGGCACCGTGGCGCCCGCGGAGCTCGCCCCCCTGTGGATGGGCGCCCGCACCACGACCCAGCGCTGGTTCTTCGACCCGGTGGTGAACACCGACGGCGAGGACCGGGGACTGGGGATCATCTTCACCCACGACCACTACGGACCTTCGACGCACCAGCAGATCGGCCTGTATGCGACGGTTCTGGCCGAGCCGGCGGGCTCGAAGTGGTACCACAACGAGACCGGCGTTCAGCTCGGTCAGGATCCGGTGACCGGCCTCCAGCAGCCCGGCCGCATCGACGGCGGTCCCACCTCCTGGCAGGCGGCGATCCTGCCGCCGACGGGCGAGCCGTTCCGCGAGTTCTACTTCGAGTACACCGACTTCCAGCACGCCTACGAGGCCGGCGTCTACGTCGGCGCGGGTCACCTCGGCGAGCCTCTCCCTCTTGCCGGGCCGGATCCGGCGCCGATGGCGGTCCTGAACGCCGGCAATCCCCTGTTCGGCGGGAACCCCGCGGACGCGTTCCGGTTTGCGATCAACCCGCCGGGGCGGCAGCAGGTCAACCCGGTCTTCCCGGACCTCGTCCTGGAGGTGGCAAACACCCTGATCGATCCGCTGAACAACTTCTGCCCGCAGCGTCCCTGCCCGACGGCCATCGACGTGCAGGACCCCGGCATGTTCTCGGTCAACTATCGAAACGAGCCGATCGCCATGCGGGTTTACGATCCCAACAGGATCGGGCCGGACGGCAGGTTCGGCACGCAGGCCACCGGCTTGAAGGGGGACCTGGCCTTCGCGCTCCAGACGCGCACCGACCGGGTGTTCGAAGTATCGCAGTTAAACACGAGCTTCTCTGCGCCGCCGCTCATCGGACCGGGCGGGGGCTTCCAGGTGCTGAACATACAGCCGCAGGGGGGCGACCAGATAAACGGCACGATCTTCCCGCCGCCGATCAACGCCGCGGGAGTCGATCCCGGCGACCCGTTCACGCCGATGATGCGTTCCTTCGCCGGCGACCTGGTGCGGGTGAAGCAGCAGGCGGGCGGCGACGAGGAGGAGCACATCTCCACGATCCACGGCATGAAGTGGCTGCAGGCGGGCTCCGGCCACGGCAGGGCGCCCAACTCCGGCTGGCGCGCTGCCCAGGCGGGGGGAATCTCCGAGCAGTTCACGCTGACGACGCCGGTCTTGCCGTTGGCGGGGAACACCCGCCAGCCGTTCATCGACTACGCCTGGAGCATGGACGCCTCCCAGGATGGGTGGTGGAGCGGTATGTGGGGAATCATGCGGGCGTACGAGACCGATCGCAGCGACCTCTTCAAGCTTCCCACCTCGGTGGTGCCTTTGACGCTGGCAAACGGTGGTCAATTCAACGGCGTGTGCCCGATCGGCGCGCCGGTCACGAACTTCGACATCACCGCGGTGCTGGCAAACGAGGTCCTGCAGCCGAACGCGGACGTCACGATCCAGGACATCTGTCCCGGGCCGGACTGCGTATTGGCCGGCCACGAGGGAGTGGCGCCGAGTGTCACCGGCGGCACGCTCGTCTACAACCCGCGCACCGACGTGGTGGGCGGACAGACCATCATCGATCCGGAAACCGGGCTGACGGTCACCCTGCCGACGCACTCCGGGCCGATCCACGACCCGACGGCAATGCTGTACGTGCGCACCGACGACCTGGAGCCGGTCTTCCCGCTAAGTGGCGTCTGCCAGGCCGGCGGGCTTGGGGTCCGCAACCCGCAGGGCACACCGGTCATGCTGAAGGCCACGGTGCCGGTGGAGCCGCTGGTGATGCGCGCCAGGGCGGGCGACTGCATCGAGGTGACCCTCCGGAACCGCCTGCCGTTGGTGCCCCAGGACCTTCCGACGCTGTCGAGCCTCATAGGCGTCGTAAAGCGCGACCGGCTGGGGCTCGGGGGCTCCACAACCTTCCAGACCAACCTGATCACGCCGTCGAGTTACGCGGGTCTCCACCCGCAGCTCATAACCTACGACGTGAGCCGCGACGACGGAACGATTATTGGACAGAACACGTCCGGCGTTCACAACCCGTACGCCGGCGTCACCCCGCCGCGAGCCGGGCGGCGGGTGGAGGAGGTTCGCTGGTACGCGGGGGACCTCAAGGCCACGAGGGTTGCAAACACGTATACCCTTGCGGCCACCCCGGTGGAGTTCGGTACCAGCAACATCCAGGCGGCCGACCAGATAAAGCAGGGGAGTAAGTCCCTGGTCGGCCAGCTGGTCATCGAGCCGGTGAACTCCAGTTGGACGGAGGACGCCGACGATCTGTTACGCCCCAATACGCGTACGGCCGCGACCGTCACCGGGCCGGGCGGCACCTTCCGCGACTTCTCCGTGGTC
>JAQAZZ010000029.1:0-5686 GCA_032127075.1 Micrococcales bacterium
AGATCCACCAACCCGGGCAGTGCCACCAGTCCGGCGCCGTCGACGACCTGGGCGTCGCGCGCCGCCAGACTGCCAGCAGCGGCGATATCGGCGATCCGACCGTCGTCGATGAGGATGTCGGCGGCCTCGCCGCCGAGCGGCCGTGCCCCACCGACCAGATATGTGCCGCTCATGCTGCCCCCTCCCCATCGCGGGCGCCGCCGACCAAGAGGTACAGCACCGCCATTCGGACGCTCACTCCGTTCGTGACCTGTTCCACGATGACGGCGCGGTCGGAGTCCGCAACGTCGTCGCCGATCTCCATGCCGCGGATCATGGGCCCCGGATGCATGATGATCGCGTGGTCGGGGAGCATCTTCTCGCGGCGTGCGTCCAGCCCGTACCGCCGGCTGTATTCGTGGACGCTGGGGAAGAAGGCCGCGTTCATCCGCTCGGCCTGGACGCGCAGCATCATCACGACATCGGCGTCGGGCAGCGCGGAATCCAAGTCGTAGCTGATGCGCGCGGGCCACGTGTCCGCGCCGACCGGCAGCAGGGTCGGCGGTGCCACCAGGGTGACGTCGGCGCCGAGGGTGTCCAGCAGCCACACGTTGGACCGGGCCACGCGGCTGTGCAACACATCCCCGACGATGGTCACCTTCAGGCCGGACAGGTCACCGGTCCCGCCCCGCAGGTGCCGCCGCATAGTGAAGGCGTCCAACAACGCCTGCGTGGGGTGCTCGTGGGTTCCGTCGCCGGCGTTGACCACTGCCCCGTCGATCCACCCGGCCCTGGCCAGCCGCAGCGGGGCCCCGGATGCGCCGTGGCGGATGACGACGGCGTCGGCTCCCATGGCCTGCAGCGTCAGCGCGGTGTCCTTCAGCGATTCTCCCTTGGAGACGCTTGATCCCTTCGCGGAGAAGTTGATGACATCCGCGGACAGGCGCTTGGCTGCGGCCTCGAAGGAGATCCGGGTCCGCGTCGAATCTTCGAAGAACAGGTTGACGACGGTGCGGCCGCGCAGTGCTGGCAGTTTCTTCACCGAGCGGTCGGTGAGCGTGGCCATCTCGGCTGCGGTGTCGAGGATCAACACCGCGTCGTCGTGGCTCAAGTCCGCCGAGGACAGCAGATGCTGGATCATGGCGCCACCTCCGTCTCGCGCATCAGCACGATCTCGTCGATCCCGTCGATCTCCGAAAGCCGCATCCGCACACTCTCCCCCTTGTGGGTCGGCAGGTTCTTGCCGACATGGTCCGCCCGGATCGGCAACTCTCGATGGCCGCGGTCGACCACCACGGCGAGCCGGACGATCCGGGGGCGACCGATGTCGTGGATTGCGTCAAGGGCCGCGCGCACGGTGCGGCCGGAGAAGAGCACGTCGTCGACCAGGACGACGATCTTGCCGTCGATGCCCTCCGACGGGATCGCCGTGTGGCCGAGAGCGCGCGCGGGCCGCATCTGCAAGTCGTCGCGGTACATGGTGACGTCGATGGAGCCGCAGGGGACATCGACCCCCTCGGCGGCGGAGATGCGCTCCGCTATGCGTCGGGCGAGGATCGCGCCGCGGGTGGGAATACCCAGGACGACGAGGTCACTGGCTCCCTTGGCCGATTCGATGATCTCGTGGACGATGCGGGTGAGGGCCCGGTTCAGGTCGTCTGCGTCGAGGACCACGGGACCGATATCGGGCGAGGGCATGTGACTGCCACCTCCTTCGCCGCCTCACGGGACGGCTGGTTAAAGGACGGACGATTCACGATAACAGGGGCCTGCGGCCTCCCTGCGGCAGGGCGAAGCGGCTGTCCGACGTCGGCGCGGTTACTCTTCGTAGCGCGCAGTTGTCGTGCAGACTGCACACAGGGAGTAGTGGTTCTGGCGCAGATGTGACGTATGCCCCAATCCCCGTGTTGGAGCGCAGCGCTTCGACTACGTACCGTGTTAGTGCCGGGCCACGGGGACCGGCGCATCGACGAGGAGGGTCCGTCACCGATGGCCACTGATTACGCCCGAGCGCTGGGCAGCCGTCTGCGTGCGATCAGACAACAACAGGGCCTGTCCCTGCAGGGAGTGGAAGAGAAGTCCTCCGGCCGCTGGAAGGCGGTGGTCATCGGTTCCTACGAGCGCGGCGACCGTGCCGTCACCGTCGCGAAGCTGGCGGAGCTAGCCGATTTCTACGGCGTCCCGGTCGGTGAACTCCTGCCCGGCGGCACCGCAGGCGCCACACACGAACCGCCACCGCGCATCGTCATCGATCTGGAGCAGCTCACCCGGGTCCCCGCGGACAAGGCGGGCCCCCTGAGCCGCTACGCGGCGGCGATCCAGACCCAGCGCGGCGACTACAACGGGCGGATCCTGTCGATCCGCGCCGAAGACCTGCGGACCCTTGCAGTGATCTACGACCAGCCGGCCGGCCTCCTCGCTGAGGAATTGATCGCCTGGGGCGTCCTCAACCCCGAGGCCCGCACGGTCATCGACTGACCATCGGCTGGCGGGCTCGCTCAGGCGTGCCCGATCTTGTGCACCCGCATGCCGTTGGTGGTGCCCGGCACCCCCGGCGGCACGCCGGCGATGATCACGACCCGTTCGCCGCGGGAGACCCGCCCGATGGCCAGAAGCGACGTGTCGACCTGCTGCACCAGCCGATCGGTCTCATGGACAACCGGGGCCAGGAAGGTCTCCACCCCCCACACGAGTGCGAGTTTGCTGCGGACCTCGGGGTTCGGCGTGAACGCCAGCAGCGGGATCGGCGAACGGTGCCGGGCGATGAGCCGGGCCGTGGATCCCGTCTCGCTGAAGGCGATCAGGTGGGTGGCATCCACTTCGTGGCCCACGCTGACCGCGGCCCGGGTCATCGCGCGGGCCGTCGAGCCGGGCGGGTCGGGCAAGGTCCCGCCGATCCGGTCCAGAGCCTTGCCCTCGACATGCTCGATGATCCGCGACATCGTCGCCACCACGTGGGTCGGGTTGACCCCGACGCTGGTCTCGCCGGACAGCATCAACGCGTCCGCGCCGTCGAGGACCGCGTTGGCAACATCGGAGACCTCCGCCCTGGTCGGCCTGCTCGCGCTGATCATGGAGTCCAGCATCTGCGTGGCCACGATCACCGGTTTGGCTGCCTTGCGGCACAGGTCGATCGCCCGCTTCTGCTCCAGCGGGACCTCCTCCAGCGGCAACTCGACCCCTAGGTCCCCACGGGCCACCATGATGCCGCCGAAGGCGTCCACGATCGCCTCGAGGTGTTCGATCGCCTGCGGCTTCTCCACCTTGGCCAGCACCGGGACCCTGCGGCCTTCCTCGTCCATGACCTGCAGGACCAGGTCGATGTCGTCCGGCGACCGCACGAAGGACAGCGCCACCATGTCGACCCCGGCGCGGACCGCCCACCGCAGATCCTCCTCGTCCTTCTCGGTCAGCGCCGGTGACGAGACCGCGACGCCCGGCAGGTTGATCCCCTTGCTGTCCGACAGCCGGCCCCCCTCCACGACCCGCGTCATCACCCGCGGCCCGGAGACTTCGGCGACGCGCACCGCGACGCGACCGTCGTCGATGAGCAGGAGGTCGCCCGCGACCACATCCTGCGGGAGGTCGCGGTAGGTGGTGCTGCAGATCTGCTGGGAACCCGCAACGTCTTGCGTCGTGATGGTGAAGGTGTCGCCCGCCTCGACATCCACCGGACCGTCGGCGAATCGACCCAGCCGGATCTTGGGGCCCTGCAGGTCGGCGAGTATCCCTACTCCGCGGCCCGCCTCGTCGGCGGCGCGCCTGACATCGCGGTAGGCCCTCATGTGGTCGTCGTGGGTGCCGTGGCTCAGGTTCAGCCGGGCAACATCCATGCCGGCGTCGATCAGGCTGCGCACGGAGTCCAGTCCGGCAGTGGCTGGTCCCATGGTGCAGACGATCTTGGCGCGGCGCATTCTCGGACCCTATCGCCGCACAACCCCACGTGCGCGGGGAAGCAGGCGAGGGGCTGGCCGCACAGACGATTCACCGGTCCGGCCATGGGGCCTTGCCGCTGCAGCGGCCGGGACCCGGGCCAGGGTTCTCGGGGTCAGACCGTCATCGGTCGCGCCGAGGCGGGAATGGGCCGGGGCAGGTTCGTGCTGCCGCTGAGGTAGGCATCGACCGATGCGGCGGCCGCGCGGCCCTCGGCGATGGCCCACACGATGAGCGACTGTCCGCGCCCCGCGTCGCCGGCGACGTACACGCCGTCGGCGGAGGTGCTGTAGTCGTCGAGACGGGAGATGTTGCCCCGGCCGTCGGCCGCGAGTCCGAACTGCTGCAGCCATGGACCTTGCTCCACACCGGTGAAGCCCATCGCCAGGAACACATAGTCCGCGGGGATCTCGTGTTCGCTGCCTTCGACAGGGACGAACCGGCCGTCGACCATCTCCACCTCGACCAGCTGCAGCGCCCGCACGCGGCCCTCGGCATCGCCGAGGAACTCCTGGGTGGACACCGAATACAGCCGCTCGCCGCCCTCTTCGTGCGCGGAGGACACGCGGTAGGTCATCGGGTAGGTAGGCCACGGCTGCCCTGCGGGCCGCTCCTGCGGCGGGTGCGGCATGATCTCCAGCTGGGTGACACTGGCCGCCCCCTGCCGATGCGACGTGCCCAGACAGTCGGCGCCGGTGTCGCCGCCGCCGATGATCACCACGTGGGCGCCCTGGACGTCGATGGGTGACTCGGCGAGATCCCCCTCGCAGACGCGGTTGGCCAGCGGCAGGAACTCCATCGCCTGATGGATCCCCGCCAACTCCCGGCCGGGGACGGGCAGATCGCGGCCTTCAGTCGCACCTACGGCCAGCACGACGGCGTCGTAGCGTTCCCGCAACTGCTCGCCGGTGATGTCGCGTCCCACGTCCACCCCGGTGCGGAACCGCACGCCCTCCGCCGCCATCTGCTCGAGGCGGCGTTCCAGATGGGATTTCTCCATCTTGAACTCGGGGATCCCGTAGCGCAGCAGCCCGCCGATCCGGTCCGCACGCTCGTACACGGCCACCGTATGGCCGGCGCGTGCCAGTTGCTGCGCCGTGGCCAGTCCGGCGGGCCCCGATCCGACGACGGCGACGGTTCTGCCCGACAGCCGGGCCGGGATCTGCGGCTCCAGCCAACCCTCGTCCCAGGCGCGGTCGATGATGGACACCTCGACCTGCTTGATGGTGACCGCAGGCTGGTTGATGCCCAGGACACATGATGTCTCGCAGGGGGCGGGGCACAGGCGGCCGGTGAACTCGGGGAAGTTGTTGGTGGCGTGCAACCGCTCGCTGGCCGCGCGCCAATCGTCGCGCCAGACGAGGTCGTTCCACTCCGGGATCAGGTTGCCCAACGGGCAGCCGTTGTGGCAGAAGGGGATGCCGCAGTCCATGCAACGCCCAGCCTGCTCGCTGACGTCGGCGGACGGCATGTCCTCGTACACCTCGCGCCAATCACGGATGCGGACATCGACGGGGCGGCGTTGCGGCAGTCGCCGTGTCGCCTTGAGGAAACCTCGGGGATCAGCCATGAGTCGCCTCCATCACCGCCGCGATCGGGTCGCGGCCCTCCAGTTCGGCCCGGGCGTGCGCCTGCAAGACACGCTTGTAGTCGATAGGCATGACCTTGCCGAATCGGGCCAGCGCCGCTGCCGGGTCGTCCAGCAACCGCCGGGCCACTTCGGACTCGGTCTCCTCGAAGTGCCGGCGCACGGTCTGGAGCAGGAACTCGCGGT
>JAQAZZ010000030.1:0-12948 GCA_032127075.1 Micrococcales bacterium
GGCCACACCGACGCCCATCGGCCTGCGCAGAGCCCGGGGTACCAGCTGAGGTGCGAAGAGTGTGTCGAAAGTGCCGCCGGGCACTCCGGCAACCGAGAGCAGTCCGCTGACGCGGTCCGGGTGGCGGCCGGCCAGTTCGAAAGCAACGTTGACACCCAACGACCAGGCCACGATGACCGCGCGATCCCACCCGAGGGCGTCCATCAGCGCGATGGCGTCGTCAGCGTGATCTGAGATTTCGATGCGGGTCAGGTCGGCCGGTCTGTCCGAGCCCAAGGCGCCGCGGTGGTTCCACCCCGCCACGGCGAACTCGCAATCCTCGTCCAACAACCGGGGCCACGCCTCCGGCGGCACTCCCATGCCGTTGCAGACGAGCACGGGCATCCCGTCGGTGTTGCGGTTTCTCCAGGCGACCAACCGGGTGCCGTCCCCGGCGATGAGGTCGAATTCCTCATGCATGGACTAAGGGTAAACCACCCATGACACGGCGTTCCGCAACCGCATGTCAGGGCATTCCGGGCGCGCCCGAGGGTCAGGCGCGAAGCAGTCGCGCCTCATGCGAGCGGCTTGGTGCAGGCGGGTACGGCCCGGAAGGTGAAGCCCTTCTCCTGCCACTTGGGCAGCATGATCCGCAGCGCTGCCACGGTGTTGGGGCGCTCGCCGCCGCCGTCGTGCAACAGGATGTTGGCCTTGTTCCTGCTCGCATCTTTGAGGTAGCCGAGGATCTCGCCCACCGGTGGTTGTTCCCAGTCCATGGCCCAGTGGGTCCAGACCACGGTGCGGTACCCCTCATCCTTGGCGAGGCCGATTACCCGATCGTCCCGGTCGCCGTAGGGGGGACGCATACAGCCGCCCATGTTCGCTTCGCCCACGGCCTTGGCGGTGCGCTGCAGTTCGGAGCGGATCTGGGAATCGCTGAGGGTGGTCAGCGCCGTATGCGACCAGGTGTGATTGCCGATGGAGTGGCCCGCCTCCTTGACCTTGTCGATCAGTCCGGGATGCTGCTCCGCCATCGAACCGACGACGAAGAAGGTGGCTGTCGCGTCGTTCTCGGCGAGGACGTCGAGGATCTGCTCGGTGTAGGGCACCGCGGGGCCATCGTCGAAGGTCAGGTAGATCACCTTCGCCTTGCGGTCCACCACGGCTGACGCGGCCGAGGGGCTGGTGGTGGTCTCTGTCCGCGGCGCGAGTCCCGCGCCGTCGTCCCTGCCCTGGGGCTGCTGGGTGGCGCCGGGACTCGGCCGTGAGGTGGCCCCTGCTGCCGGGGAGGACGAGGCGAGGGGGGATGCCGGGGCCGTTGCGGGACTGCTGGCGGCGGGCTGGACATCAGCCTGGTTCGGCGCCTCGGCACCGGTGGCGGGTTGCGATGCGGCGGGCGCGCAGGCGGCCACCGCGGCTGCCGCGAACGCGGCCACTGCAGATCCAACGATGAGACGCACCAACTGATTTTCACACCCGACGGCCAGCGTTGTCGACAAGCCCCCGGCGTGTCCCGGCCGAGCGGTCGACTCACTGTGCCGCCGCGGCCAAGTTGTCGGGCCCGCACCGCCCTGCGGTGGGCATCGGGTTCCCCCGCCGGGGCAACTGCCCTCCCGCTGGGGCAACTACGCTGTGAGGGTGAGTGACACACCCGACATCAAGCCCCGCTCCCGACAGGTCACCGATGGACTGGAGCGGGCGCCCGCGCGCGGCATGCTCCGCGCGGTCGGCATGGGTGATGAGGACTTCGCGAAGCCGCAGATCGGTGTCGCCTCGTCCTGGAACGAGATCACCCCGTGCAACCTGTCGCTGCAGCGCCTCGCGCAGGCGGCCAAGGAAGGCGTCCACGCCGCTGGCGGCTACCCCCTGGAGTTCGCCACGATCTCAGTCTCGGACGGCATCTCGATGGGCCACGAGGGGATGCACTTCTCACTGGTGAGCCGGGAGATCATCGCCGACTCGGTGGAGACCGTCATGGAAGCCGAGCGGATCGACGGCATGGTCACCTTCGCGGGCTGCGACAAGTCGCTGCCCGGGATGCTGATGGCCGCCGCGCGGCTCGACGTCGCCAGCGTGTTCGTCTACGCCGGCAGCATCCTGCCCGGCCACGTGACACTGACCGACGGCTCGCAGCGGGACGTCACGATCATCGACGCCTTCGAGGCCGTCGGGGCGTGTTCCCGCGGCCTGATGTCACGAGAGGACGTGGACCGGATCGAACGGGCCATCTGCCCCGGCGAGGGCGCCTGCGGCGGGATGTACACCGCGAACACCATGGCCAGCATCGGGGAGGCCATCGGCATGTCGCTGCCCGGTTCGGCGGCGCCCCCGGCCACAGATCGACGCCGCGACGGCTTCGCCCGCAGGTCCGGCGAGGCTGTGGTCGAGCTGCTGCGACGCGGGATCACTGCCCGTCAGATCATGACCCGGGAGGCCTTCGAGAACGCGATCACCGTCCTGATGGCATTCGGGGGGTCCACCAACGCGGTGCTGCACCTGTTGGCCATGGCGCATGAGGCGGATGTCCCCTTGGAACTGGAGGACTTCCACCGCATCGGCGCCAAAGTGCCGCTGCTGGCCGACCTCAAGCCTTTCGGGCGGTACGTCATGAGCGACGTCGACCGGGTCGGTGGTGTCCCGGTGGTCATGAAGGCACTGCTGGACGCCGGGCTGCTGCACGGCGATTGCCTGACGGTCACCGGCAAGACGATCGCGGAGAACCTGGCTGGCATCGCGCCGCCGGACCCGGACGGCGAGATCCTGCACGCAACCAGGTCGGCCATCGCGCCGTCCGGCGGCATCACCGTTCTGGCGGGTTCCCTGTGTCCCGAGGGCTCCGTGGTCAAGAGTGCCGGCGTGCCCGTCGACGAGTTCGAGGGAACAGCGAGGGTCTTCGACCGGGAGCGCGCGGCTATGGACGCCTTGGAGGACGGGACCATCCAGGCGGGCGACGCCGTGATCATCCGCTTCGAGGGGCCGAAGGGTGGCCCCGGGATGCGCGAGATGCTGATGATCACCGGGGCGATCAAGGGTGCCGGGCTGGGCAAGGACGTCCTGCTCATCACCGACGGCCGATTCTCGGGAGGCACGACCGGCCTGTGTGTGGGCCATGTCGCCCCCGAGGCTGCGGACGGCGGCCCGATCGCCTTCGTGGCCGACGGTGACCGGGTGCGGATCAACATCCCCGATCGGACGTTGGACCTTCTCGTCGATGACGCCGAGCTGCAGCGCCGCCGGGAGGGATGGCAGCCGCTGCCGCCCCGCTACACCCGGGGGGTGCTGCACAAGTACACCCGCCTGGTGGGTTCTGCGTCCCGCGGGGCGGTGTGCGACTGAGCAGGTCCCCACGGTCGAGGGTGGATCGGCTCGGTTCTCAGGACTGAAGCTGCTTGAGGACTGCTCCCGCGACAGCAGCCAGCAGGAGGATTGCGATCGCGGCGAACTGCCAGCCGCTGCTGTCGCCCGGGGTCACCTCTTCCATCGTCATGATGTAGGCGGCGTTGCCCTGCGCCCCCTCGGGTGCCCCGTACGGCAGGGCGGTGGCGGCCCGGTCGTCGGCTGCCTGCAGGTATGCCGTGGCCTGGGCCGACTCGGCGCTGGAGCCGGCCACCGACTCGTAGAGTTCCCGGGTGCCCCGGCTCTGCAACTGCGCGGCGCCGCTGGCGAGTTGTGCGCCGCCGTCGGCAGTCGCGGCTGTCCCCTCGGACAGCGCAGCCAGCGCCACGGCCACCTCCACGGTGCCGAATGCGAACTGGTCGGCGCCGACGGCCAACTGGCGGCTGCCTTCCGCCAGTTGCCCCGCCCCGTCGGCGAACAAGCCGGTACTGCTTTCCAGTTGGTCGGCGCCGTCCGCCGCATCGCCGAGCCCGTCGGCCAGCCCCTGTGTGCCGTCGGCGAGTTGCTCGGCGCCCCCGCTTGCCTGATCGGCGCCGACGACCAGTTGCTCGGCGCCGTCGGCGGTCGCCGCCAAACCCGAGCTCAACTCTTCCAGTCCTTCGACGAGACCCTCGGCGCCGGGCTGGTCGGATCCGCTGCGCAAGCCGCGTGACAGCAGGTCCACGCCGACCTGGATCTGGGTGAGTCCCACCAACAGGGCCTGCCCGCCGTACGCCAGCCCGTAGGCCCGCTGGACCTCGGTGGCCAGCTGGCCGGCTGCCTGCTGCAGCTCGGCGCAACCCGCAGCTGCGGGGGTTGTGCACAGGGCGGAATCGGCTTGCTGCAGCAGGCCAGAGATCTGCAGCAAGTTGTTGTTCAGGGTCACCAGTTCGTCGCGCAGCTGCTGTGCCCCGTTCACGCTGGCCTGCACGGCCTGCTCCAGGGTGGGGGTCTGGGTCGGCGACGGGACCGGGGACGGCGGGGCGAAAGACGGCGTCCCCCCGGGCGTGGGGATCGGTGTGGGCGGCTGTGGGATCGACGGAGTCGGGGTGGGCAGGGGCGGGTCGCCGGGTGACCCGACCGCGTCGGCGAGCAGCTCCGCGCCGGACAGCAGCGCCGCGGTGCCGTCGTCCAACCCGTCCAGCCCGTCGGACAGCCCGGTAACCCCGTCCGCCAGTCGCTTCAGCCCGGCGGCCAGCTCATCCGTGGCGCGGTACAGCCCGTCGGCGCCTTGGGCTGCTTCGCCGATGCCCGCGCCGAACTGCCGCTGGCCGTCAGCGAGCTGCGCCGCCCCCGCCGCCAGCCCAGTCACCCCTTCGGCAACGCCGGCCGCACCCTCGGCGAGTCCTGCCGCACCCGGGGCCACCTGGCTGGAGAACCCGTCGCTGATCTGCTTGGTGCCGCCGGCCAATCCGGCGATCCCCGAGGACAGTTCCGCGGCCCCCTGCGCCAGGGAGAGGGTCTGGTTGTCCAACTGCTCCAGCCCGGCGGCGAGCTCTTCGGTGCCGTCGGCGGACTGTTCCAGCAGCTCCGCGCTGAAGTCGGCGGCCGGGTTCTGCGCCGTGCCCGCCGGGGCCGCTGTGAGGACGGTCTGCGGGACGGAGCCCTCATCAGCTGTGGCGGTGAACGACAAGGTCTGGCTGAAGTCGCCCAGCGGCGGATACAACACGAGGTCCCAGCTCAGGATGCTGTTGCCCTCGCCGTCGGTGGTCACCGTGGCGTTGCGGTTCTTGCTGATCTCCCACGACTGCGGCACCGTCGTGGTCAGGGTCCCCACCAGCGGGGCGAAGACCGGTAGCCGTTTGGTGTACGTGCGGCCCTTGGCGTCGCTGTAGGTCACCTTCTGGCGCTTCACATCGGTGTTGGTCACGGTGTAGCGGATCCGCACTGTCCCGTCTGCGCCGACGACGTCCAGCGGATCGACGATCTGACCGTCGAGGGAGTATTCGGCGTGCATCGCGAGGGGCAGCGGCTTGCTCACCAGGGCCTTTGTGAGGATGACCTTCGGCTCCGGGCCGCCCACTTCGACCTCGATGCCATCGGCGGTGACCGTGGGCTGCCCGCGCTGGTTGAGGTACTCGATGTTCGCCGTGGAGGTGGGGTCCAACACGGTGCGCAACTCTCCGCCGTTGCTGGCCAGGCGGCTGATGATGTCGGATTCGATCGGCAGGCCCGTGGGGTCCAGGGACGACACCACGGTCTCGTCGTTGACCAGGGTTCCTTCGGCGAGGGCCTCGTCGGAGCCGGCCGCGGGGCGCACCAGAATTGCGGCGGAGGCCAATAGCCCCACCACGGCCACAGCCGCCCCGAGTCGCCTCACCGCGCCGCGCCCGCGAAGTCGGAGTCGGAGTCGACCGGCTCGTGCCTGTCCCCGTCGGATGGCTCCGACCCGGTGGATTCGGGCGCCACACTGTCCGGCTGAGGTTGCCGGAACACCTGGGCGAGGCCGTTGGCGGCAATCGCGACCAGCCCGGCCAGGAACGCGGGAACGATGGCGGTCTCGATCAGTGTGCCCTGCCCGACGGCGCCGGAGCCCTCCACCGCAAGGGTCACCGCCATCACGACAGCGCCCAGGATCAGCGGCAGCCCGTAGCGGGAGATGCGGGTGAACGCCGCCAGTATCGTCAGCGCGAGCAGGCCCCATGCCGCCATCAGGCCGGGGTTGTGCTGGGTGAACGGGATGATCGCAGCCAGCAGCGCGTAGCCGGTCGCCACGAACGCCCCGCCGAACAGGAGCATGAGCACCCGCATGCCGGGGCGGGGCCCGGCCCCCGGCAGCCCTCGCGGGAGCCACACGACGAGAGCGCCGGCGACCACTGAGATCGCCACGGCGACGCTCTGGAAGGGGGAGTCGGGGTCGGGCGACACCATCCGGCTGCCGACCACCCACGCAACAAGCGCCCCACCCAGCACCGGCAGCAGGGGCACTGTCGGTTGCATCGCCTCGGTGACCGTGCGCGGCCGGTAGTCCTGCGGCGGTTCGTGGATCGTCTCCAGCGCAGCGGGATCACCCTCGACCTGCAGATGCGGCAATGCCCGATCCAGCCACGGTGGCAGCCACCAGGTGTACTTGGCCGCCAGCACCATGAGCGCAGGTACCAGCAGGCTGCGCACGATGGTGGCGTCCACCAGTACCGCCGTCGCGAGTCCGACGCCGAACATCTTGATCACCGTGCCGGGCAGCAGGATGAACGAGGCGAACACGACCACCATGATCGTCGCCGCGGCGGTGACGACCTGGCCGGTGTCGGTCAGCCCCCTGCGCACCGAAGTGACCATGTCCCCGGTGCGATCCCAGTGCTCGCGGAACGACGTCAGCAGGAACACCTCGTAGTCCATGGACAGCCCGAACAGAACGGCGAACATCATCATGGGGACGTACGGTTCGATGGGAATCAACTCATCGACGCCGATAAGCGACGCCCCCCAGCCGAACTGGAAGATGGCGACCACGACGCCGTAGGCGGCGCAGATCGACAGCAGGTTCATGACAGCGGCCTTCACCGGGATGACGATCGAGCGGTAGGCCAGCAGCAGCAACGACCCGGACAGCAGCACCACCCCGGCGATGAACACCGGAAGGCTGCCGGCGATCTGATCGGTGAGGTCCATTGTCAGCGCGGTTCCGCCGCCGACGTGGGCTTCCTCCTCCTGGCCGTCGGTGGCCGAAGGCAACACGTCGGCTCGCAAGGCCGCCACAAGATCCTGCGTGGCTGGGTCGGCGGGTCCGGTGGTCGGGGTGATGCGGATGACCGCCACCCCACCGTCAGGGCTGACAAGTGCGTCGCCGACCTCTTCCACGCCGTCCACCGACGCGAGATCCTGCTCCAGGGACAGCAGCCGCGGATCGAGCGCCCGCGGATCGAGCAAGTCCTCGTCGGCGCCTTCGATGTCGTCCGGAGCGACCGCGGCACGGTTCATCTGGACGACCACGGCCAGCGGCCCGGTCTGACCGGGGCCGAAAGCCTCAGAGATCAGCGCGTTGGCTTGATAAGCGGTTGTCTCCGCCGGCAGCGCGGAAGCGTCGGTCTGGCCGAACTCCATGCGCGTCATCGGCAGCGCCATGGCCAGCAGCAGCAAGGTCGCGCCGATGGCATACCGCCAGGGGCGGCTGGTGACGGCATCGGCGATGCGCGCCCACATGCCGCGGTCCAGGTGTTCGTCGGATGTATGAGTCTCCTCGACCTGCTTCTTCGGCAGAATCCGCTTTCCCATGAGGCCGAAGACGGCCGGGACGAACGTCAACGACGTCAGGATCGCCACCGAGATCACGATCGCCGCCGCAAGGCCGAGCCAGGTGAGGAAGCTGATCCCGGTCAGCGTGAGGCCGCTCAGCGCCAGGATCAAGGTGCACCCGGCGAAGAACATCCCCGCCCCGGCTGTCCCCGACGTGCGCCCGACGGAATCGGGGATGTCGAAGCCGCGCCGCAGCAGCGCGCGGTGCCGCATGATCAGGAACAGCGCGTAGTCGATCCCGACGCCGAGGCCGAGCATGGTTCCCAGGATGGGAGCGACGTCGGGGATGAACACCAGGCGCCCCAGCAGGCCGATGATGGCGGTGCCGATTCCCACGGTCACCACCGCGTTGATCAGCGGGATGAACGCCGCGGCGAATCGGCGCAAGGTGAACAGCAGGACGATCACCGCGGCGAACAGGCCCAGCCCCTCCGCCGTGCGGCTCTCCAACTGGGACAGCGACTGGCCCATGAAACCGCCGAGGGCCACTTGGCAGCCTTCGGCCGCCGCCTGTGCGTTGTCCAGCATCTCCTGCGCGACCGCCGGCTCGCCCAGGTAGGCGCTGTTGACCTGCACTTGGACGATGGCCGTTGTCTGGTTCGGGGCCAGCAGGTCGGCATTGTCGCCGGGGCCGGTGACACCCACGACGCCCTCGACACCCTCCTGGGCGTCCTGCACCGCTTGGATGGTCCGCTCCCCGGGACCGGAATCCAGGGGTGTGTCGCACGCGACCACCAGGGGCTGTGCGTCACTGGACACGCCGGGGAAGGCGCGGTTGAGCAGCGTCTGCGCCGTGGCGCTGTCGGTCCCCGGCAGCACAATTTCCTGCACGCCGGGCGGCGGCAGTCGGTTGTTCAGCCCGGTGAGCACGAGCAGCGCAAGCACCCACATCGCGAGCACGAGCTTGGCGTGCTCCGCGCACCAGCGCGCGATGGAGTACAGCCGCCTCGTCACCCTTCGATACTGCCTGCTCACCCGCCCGGTTGATAGCCACTTGCGGAGTTTCCGCGGCTGTCACGCCGTCGGGCGCGATTGTGCCGCCTGTCTGGCGAGCACCCGCTCCCGGCGTTTCTCCTCTCCCCGCGCGGCGGCTGCAGCGGCGATGAGGCCCAGTTGCACCAGCAGGATCATCAAGCGCTGCTGCAGGCCGGTGACGGTGAGCAGTGGGTAGCCGGTGACGGCGAGCGCTGTTGCCGCCGCGAATGCGGCGATCAGCGAATCGCGCTGACGCCAGGAGCCGCGCCACAGCTGGATCAACCCGGCGCAGAGCGCGAAGAACAGTGCGGCGGCGGTGACCAGCACGGCTGCTGCGTGCATGATGTCGGCGGGCCAGGCGCCGCCGGGAGTTGTGCAGAACCTCTCACCGGGCGGGCAGCCGATGGGGACGGCCGTGGCCACGAGCATTCCGGCGCCCGCCCCGGTCACCGACCAGGCCACGAACGGGTTCCAGCCGCGCAGCGCGGGGCCGACGACGAGCAGCGAGCCGGTCAGGCATGCCATGGCGGCGATGCCCCACCACGGGTCGGCGGCACCCCTGGCGGCCAGGGCGCTGACGTACTGCTCGTACTGCAGGTAGCCCGGGTTGGCGGTCCCGCCGATGGTGATCAGCACCCAGAAGGCCAGCGCCAGCACCGCGGCCAGTCGCATCGCCGTTGCCGCCCGCATGTCTGCGACGGTATCCGGCGCGGCGTGTCGCGCGCTACGGGCGCAGTCTGGCAGGCGCCCGGGCTTATGTGTCGCTCGGCGTCAGTGTGGCTGACGCCAAATCAGCATGAGACGACCGCAGATGCGCCGAACGACCGTTGCACTTCGGTCGTTTCGCACGACTACGGTCGCCTTGTCGGATGTCCGGCCTGAAGCCGCGGCGCTGCCAGTTCGCCGGCAGGCTTCGGGAGGCTGGGCGCCGATTTGACGGATTCACATCGGAGGCCCACGATAGAGCCGTGCGAATACATCGCCTCGTACTCACGTAGCGCGTCGGCCACCAACCGACGCGCAACCCTCCGGTGCCTGAACAGGCCGGGGGGTTTTTCGTTTCCGGGGCGGGTGACCCGCCGGTCCCGGGGGCGGACAGGCCGTCCCGCGGCAGCGGGCGATCCCCGACGGCGGGACGGCCTGTGGGGCGATGGGCGCACATGAGGTCTGATCACACGAATGAGGTTGAGATGTCGGAACAGATCACCGGTTCGCAGAGTCTGGTCAAGGCGTTGGAGCACGCCGGGGTAGACGTGGTCTTCGGGATTCCCGGCGGTGCGATCCTGCCTGCGTATGACCCGTTGATGGACTCCCAGCAGATCCGTCACATCCTGGTGCGCCACGAGCAGGGCGCCGGGCACGCTGCCGAGGGCTATGCCATGGTCACCGGCAGGGTCGGGGTCTGCATGGCGACATCGGGGCCTGGGGCCACCAACCTGGTCACGGCGATCGCCGATGCCCATATGGATTCAGTTCCCATGGTGGCCATCACCGGGCAGGTTCCCAGTCGGGCGATCGGCACCGATGCCTTCCAGGAGGCGGATATCCGGGGCATCACGATGCCCATCACCAAGCACAACTTCCTCGTCACCAATCCCGACGACATCCCGCAGGCTATTGCCGAGGCGTTCCACATCGCTGCCACCGGCCGCCCCGGCCCCGTGCTAGTCGACATCAGCAAGGACGCCCTGCAGGCCACCACCACGTTCCGGTGGCCGGAGTCGCTGAACCTGCCGGGCTACAAGCCGACCACCAAGCCCCACGCGCGCCAGATCCGCCAGGCAGCCAAGATGATCCTCGGCGCCGAGCGTCCAGTGCTCTACGTGGGCGGCGGAGTCATCAAGGCCGATGCCTCCCCCGAGCTACGCGAACTGGCAGATCTCACCGGCATCCCGCTCGTCACGACGTTGATGGCCCGCGGCGCCTTTCCCGACGGGCATCCGCAGCACCTGGGCATGCCCGGCATGCACGGCACTGTGGCTGCGGTAGGAGCACTGCAGCGTGCGGACCTGCTCATCGCCTTGGGGACCCGCTTCGACGACCGGGTCACCGGCCAGTTGTCATCGTTCGCGCCGGAAGCGAAAGTGATCCACGCGGATATCGATCCGGCCGAGATCGGAAAGAACAAGCCGGTCGACGTCCCGATCGTCGGCGACGCCAAGCCGGTGATCGCCGCACTGACCGAACAGATCCGCGTGCAGCAGGCGGCCGGCAGCCGTGGCGACTACAGCCAGTGGTGGGAAACGGTCCAGCACTGGAAGTCCGGCTACCCGCTCGGCTACGACGATCCGCACGACGGCACGCTGTCGCCGCAGTACGTCATCGAGCGGCTCGGGGAGATCGTCGGCCCCGAAGCGGTCATCGCCGCCGGAGTGGGGCAGCACCAGATGTGGGCCAGCCAGTTCATCAACTACGCCCACCCCCGGACCTGGCTGAACTCCGGCGGGGCGGGGACCATGGGCTACGCCGTGCCAGCCGCCATGGGCGCCAAAGTGGGTCAGCCCGATGCCGTGGTCTGGGCGGTGGACGGTGACGGCTGTTTCCAGATGACCAACCAGGAACTGGCCACATGCACGATCAACGACATTCCGATCAAGGTGGCGCTGATCAACAACTCCAGCCTCGGCATGGTGCGGCAGTGGCAGACGCTGTTCTACAACGAGCGCTACTCCAACACCGACCTGCAGTCCCACGACTTCCCCGATTTCGTGAAGCTCGCCGAGGCCTACGGTGCTGTGGGGCTGCGCTGCGACAATGCCGGGGAGGTGGACGCGACCATCGAGAAGGCTATGTCGATCAACGACCGGCCCGTGGTCGTGGACTTCCGGGTGCACAAGGACGCCATGGTCTGGCCGATGGTTGCCGCGGGCACCAGCAATGACGACATCAAGGTCGCCCGCGATATGGCGCCCAAGTGGGATCGGGAGGACTGAGCGCATGACTCGGCACACACTGTCCGTTCTGGTGGAAGACGTCCCCGGTGTGCTGGCGCGCATCGCCGGACTGTTCTCCCGCCGGGGTTTCAACATCGAGAGCCTGGCCGTCGGGCCCACCGAGAAGATCGGGGTGTCGCGGATGACCATCGTCGTCAGCGTCGCCGAACTGCCGCTGGAGCAGGTGACCAAGCAGCTCAACAAGCTGATCAACGTCATCAAGATCGTCGAACTCGAAGACGACAACAGTGTCCAGCGGGAACTGATCTTGGTGAAGGTCGCCGCGACCCGCGAGACCCGCAGCCACATCCTGGAAACCGTGACCCTCTTCCGGGCGAAGGTCATCGACGTGTCCCCGGACGCCGTCACGGTTGAGGCCACCGGCTCCGCCGGCAAACTGCAGGCGATGCTGCGGGTGCTCGAGCCGTTCGGGATCAGGGAACTGGTCCAGTCCGGCGCCGTCGCGGTCAGCCGTGGCGCCAAGGGCATCTCCGACCGCAGCCTGCGCAGCGCCTGACCCCCACCCAACTGCCCCGAAATGGCCCCTTCCGGCGGCGTGTCGGGGCACTTCTGGGGCCACCTTGGGGCAGGTATGGGTGGGGCGCCCAGCGGGGAGCCGTATCCTTGCATCCCAGATGGACCGATCCGATGCCGGATACAGACACCGAAAACAGATAACGGATACAGATGCCGGATACAGATACCTAAGACAGATACCTAAGACAGATACCGACGAGAAACCGAAACAGATAAGGACGACCTGTGGCCACGCTGTTCTATGACGACGATGCCGACCTCTCGATCATCCAGAACCGAGTGGTGGCGATCCTGGGATACGGCTCCCAGGGCCACGCACACGCGCTGAACCTGCGCGACTCCGGCGTGGACGTGCGGGTCGGCCTGAAGGAGGGCTCGCGCAGCCGGGCCAAGGCCGAGGCGGAGGGCCTGCGGGTCGTGGACCCCGCCACCGCCGCCGCCGAGGCCGACGTGATCATGGTCCTGGTGCCAGACCCCGCCCAGCGGGCGCTGTACACCGAGGCGATCGAGCCGAACCTGCAGGACGGCGACGCCCTGTTCTTCGCCCACGGGTTCAACATCCGCTTCGGCTACATCACCCCGCCCGCCACCGTCGATGTCGCGATGGCTGCCCCCAAGGGGCCCGGCCATCTGGTTCGCCGCGAGTACGAGTCCGGCCGGGGAGTGCCGGCCATCGTGGCGGTCGAACAGGATGCCACCGGTCAGGCATGGCCGTTGGCGCTGTCCTATGCCAAAGCCATCGGCGCCCTGCGTGCGGGCGGCATCAAGACCACCTTCACCGAAGAGACCGAGACAGACCTCTTCGGCGAGCAGGCGGTGCTGTGCGGCGGCGCCTCACAACTGGTGATGTACGGCTTCGAGACCCTCGTCGAAGCCGGCTACCAGCCCGAGGTCGCCTACTTCGAGTGCCTCC
>JAQAZZ010000031.1:0-4260 GCA_032127075.1 Micrococcales bacterium
GGCGGCGGTCATCAGCCCGGTGATCAGCAGTGGGGGTCTGCTGCCGAACCGGCGAACCAGATAGCCGGAAATCGGCGAAACCACCAGGACGGCGACCCCCACCGGCAAAAGCAGCAGGCCGGCGTGTATCGCCGTGTAGTCCCGCCAACTCTGCAGATAAAGCGACATCATGAACAGGAACGCCCCCCAGACGATGAAGACGCAGAGTGCGGTCACGGTCGACGCGGCGAACGGAATGGAGCGGAAAAACCGCAACTCGATGAACGGTTCAGGGTGCCGCGACTCGTAGCGCAGGAAGCCCACGAACGCCAGGACCGTGGCAACCGCCGTCACGATGATCCATGGATGTGTCCAGCCCCGGCCGGAACTCTCGATCAGGACGAACACCAGGCCGAACAGGCTGCCCGCGACCAACAATTGTCCGATCGGATCAGTGCTGCGAATCGTCGCCGATCTGCTTTCCGGCACGAGCACCGCGCACGCGATGATGGCCACCACACCGAGCGGGATATTGATCCAGAACACTGCGCGCCAGCCGAACAGGTGGATGAGCACTCCGCCGATGACGGGACCCAGGACCACTGATGCGCCGAATACCGCTCCCCAGATGCCGATCGCACGGGCGCGTTCGTCGGGTGCGACGAAGACCTGGCTGATGATCGCCAGCGCAACAGGATTCATCATCGAGGCGCCGACCGCCTGCACCAACCGTCCGGCGATCAGAACGTCGATGACAGGTGCCAGACTGCACAGCAGCGAGCCGAGCAGGAAGATCGTCATGCCGATCTGCAGGACCCGGCGGCGACCGAACCTGTCCCCCGCTGCGCCGCCCAGCATCAGTAGCGACGCCACGCCCAGGGAATAGATGGCAACGGCCCACTGCGCATGCGCGGCGGTGGCGTTGAGATCGGAGCGAATCGCCGGGATCGCAAGGTTGAGGGAGGTGATCTCGATTCCCGCGATCAGCACGCTCAGGCAGCAGGTCGCCAGGATGGCGGCCTTACGACGGTTGCTGAACCCACCGGTCCCCGGATTCGCGCCGACGGGGTGGCCGTTGGCCGCGGGGGTCTCCACGACGCGAGGTTTTCACGCCGGGCGGCATGCGTCAATGCGCGGCAAAGTGGCAGGATCTGTCGATGGAATTTCGACGGCTCACCGGAGCACTCGGGGCTGAAGTCCTGGGCCTGGACCTGACGGCGCCGCTCCACGCGGCCGACATGGCGGAGGTCTACGCGGCGTTGTGCCGGTTCAGCGTGCTGCTCGTACGCGCTCCTGAGCTCACCCCCGAACAGCACATGGCCTTCGGCCGCGCCATGGGCGAGATCGAGGTGCATACGTTCTTTCCCAACCTCGGATCCGGCTACGAACAGGTGACGGTCCTCGATTCCGCCGACGGCGGCACCGCCAGCATCTGGCACACCGACCGACGCCCCGACGCTCCCCCCATTCATCGGTGGATCGAGGCTTAGCTTAGGCACGGCGATCCGCGAGCTGGTTGAGCACGCGCTACCTCGTCGGCCGGTTCCTCGATGCGATGATGCGGGCGTGAAATCCAATAAGTCCCCGAGTCCGGCGGTGCAGGCCGCGAATACCCTGACCGCGCGGTGGTGCGGCCATCTCGGCGGCGAGGACTATGCCCTCTCAGGGGCCGGGCTGTGGCCGCTGCTGGCATTGCTGGCCTCGGCGGCCGACGACCCGGCTGCAGCCGAACTGGTGGGCAGCCCTGGACCGGCCGACTGACGACGCGCAGCAGGAAGCCCTGGAGATCATTGAGCTTCTTCGCGGCGGCCAGTCGACCACCGCCGCGTTGGGCATCTGGACCCGCCAGCATGTTCCCCTGGATGAACAGTGGGCCGCCCCGCTGCACGATGGGGTGGTGGGGCCCCTCACCGATCAGGCGGCATTGGGCGGCATTGGATCGGTGGGCGGACGAGCAAACCGGCGGGCTTATCGAGAAGTTCCCGCTCGGCATCGACGACGAAACCCTGCTGGTGCTCGCCTCCGCGCTTACTGCGCGGGTGCGCTGGCGCACACCGTTCGAGGGCTCCCCCCGCGACGGCGGGGATGAGTGGTCGTGGTCAGACGATCCGGGCCCGGCTGATCAGCAGTCGCTGCGCCGCGCCACCTCTGATCTGTCCATCGCGGCGGTCCTCGATGATGTTGTGACCCGCGTCGTTGTTGACGGCGACGGCGACGTCGACGTCCACCTGCTGCTTGGCGGTGATCAGCCGCCTGGCGAGGTGCTCGGCGCTGGCTTGCGGGAACTCTCCGGTCAGGCCCGGGTGCTGCTGGCTGTTGATGCCGGCGATGGCGGCGGGCCTGGGCTGACCATGGGGCGGCGGCAGTCATTTGACCCCGAAGACAGGTTGGAGTTGGCGCTGCCGTCTTTCGAGATCAGAACCAAGCACGACCTGCTGGCCGACCCAGATCTGTTCGGACTTGGCCTGGTGACCGACACCTCGACGTCGCACCTGCCGCGGCTGAGTCCGGTCCGGCTGGCCATCTCCGGCGGCGCTCAGGAGGTGTTGGCCCGGTTCTTCGCCGAGGGGTTCGAAGCCGCCGCCGTCACCGCCTTCGCCGCCATGCTCGGCAGCGGACCACCGGAAGATTTCTACGACGTCACCTACACCCGGGTGGACTTCAACCGCCCCTTCGGCTTCCTCGCCGTGCACCGGCCCAGCCGCCTCGCGGTCGTCGCCGGCTGGGTGAAAAGCCCCTTCGAGGCCGGGTAGCCGACACGACAACGAAGGGGGAGGAGTAAGAATTGGGCGTCACAGTGGCTTTGTCTCAGCCGGAAGTGCGGTACCGCATGTCGGCGCGTGTGAATATGACCCCTGCACGGAGTGGCTCGCCGAGTTGGTGATGAACTATGTCCTGGGCGTTTGCCGCCGACGGTTCTGATGACTGTGCAGGTCAGGCTCGTTGGCTCTGCCGACTGAGGACGACTTCGCCGGTTCTGCTGCGGACTGGCTGCGGACTGGCGCGACATCACCACCAGCACGGCAACGCCTTGCGCCTCAACCCATGCCGGCCCTGGCTTTCTTTGACGACATTTCAGCCTGACCGCTACGTCCAAGGAATCGCGATCACCGGTGGGGTCGCGGCGGCGTTGTTATCCTCCGTTGAGTGCGGCTGCCCTTGGCAGACGCGCTAGTGGCATCGAGCAAAGGTGGCCGCATGTTCGGGTTTAGTGTCTCCTCGTCGGCGCGGGATGGCCGCCATCGCCGCCCGGTCAGGGGGCGGGTCATCGAGTACCGTCGCCGGGCGGTCAGCGCCACCGAGTCCGTTCCTGCGGGGTATGCCCGCTACATCGGGCGGGTGGGCGCACTCGCGGTGGCGTTGGGGGTGGGCTCGGCGGTGGCGCCGGTGCCGGTGGCGCTGGCGGATACGACCGGGTCGGCAGGTTCGGCGGGTTCGGATGCTTCGGGTTCGTCGTCGGCGTCCTCGACCCCGCGATCTTCGGCCAGGCGCCCGTCGACGGCGGCCTCGCCTGGGTCGGGGGGTCGGTCCGGGCCGGTGCGCGGCCGGGTCCCCGGTGCCGGCTTTCCCGCGTCGGGTTCTGTCGGCGCGGATTCTGCTGATGGGCGCGACGGGTCCGGTGGGCGCGAACCGGGTGGCGTGCTTGAGTCGGCCGCGAGGGTGGGTCCTGTTGATTCCGGCGGGCCGACGGACTCCGGGAACACCTCACGCCAGCGCCACCGCGCCGCGGCCTCGGCGACCGGTGGTGACCCGGTGGGCGGCCTCACCGGTTCTGATCGGATACCGGGCACCCCGTCGGCACCGGCGCCGTTTGGCACGTCACCGGCTCCCGGCGCCGCGGTGCCCGCGGCCTCGGTGGTGGAGGTTGTTGGGGCTCCAGCCGCGGGGGCTTCGGTGGTCAAGGAGGCCCCGGCTGCGGTGGCGCCGGCGATGACCGCTGCCCAGCCCGCGTCGAGCAGCTCGTCGGTGTCGGGTTTGGGCGGCGGCCTGTTGTCGTGGCTGCACAGCGGGACCAACGGTGGCACGCCGGCGGCGGCGCCGTTGATGTGGACCGCGCTGGCGTTCAGCCGCCGGGAGTTGGGTAAGACTGCCGCGGCGGTCACGCCCGAGGCGGCGACCAGCAGCGGTGAGCCCGCCGATCCGCTGATCGGTGCGGCGACCGGCGCGGTGGTGGCGACCCCGGCCGCGTCCGCGGTGGGCAACCCGATCGCGGACTTCATCCGCATCTTCGTCGGTGACGGCACCGCGGAGAATCCCAACGGCGGGATCCTGATCGGCAAC
>JAQAZZ010000032.1:0-14211 GCA_032127075.1 Micrococcales bacterium
GACCCCGACGCGCTCATCCGGGTCTTCTTCACCCACGCCCGCTGCCGGGTGCGCTAGCCGCGGAGGTCCGGCGGGGGCAGAATCCGCCGCCCGCGCGGTCGAGAGCTGCCCCGTTGCCGACAGCCTGGTGCGGCCTACCCGCGAACTCGGGCGGGCAGCCCTCGAACGTCCGCGCAGCTGCCGTTGCCAACAGCCTCTTGGCCTTGCTCCAGGTGGGGTTTGCCGAGCCGACCGGGTCACCCCGGCCGCTGGTGGTCTCTTACACCGCCGTTTCACCCTTACCGCCCGGCGAACCGGGCGGCGGTTTGTCTTCTGTGGCACTGTCCCTCGGGTCACCCCGGGTGGGCGTTACCCATCACCCTGCCCTGTGGAGTCCGGACTTTCGTCGATGCCGTCGCCGACGCCGCGGCCGCCCGACCGACTCGTCCGCGAACAGGATAGACAGTCGGCGGCCTCGACGGCACCCACGCGGGGCGCCGGGTGAGGGCCTACTCGTGCGTGGTCCTCACGGTGCACTTGCCTCGAACCGCACTTGGCGGGCGTCGGGGTCCGCGACGGTCAGCACTACGCGGGCCTTGGTGCCCACCTGCAGCGCTCCGATGGCCTTGGCGCGCACCGCGGGATCGGAGATCACGATTGTGAATCCCGACTTCCGGCCACCGTCCACCACCGACGCGGCGAAGGCCTCACCGACCCGCTCGGAGAGCAGGACGGCCTCCAGCAGGTTCAGCGACTCCCGCTCAAGGGTCCGCGAACTGCGCGTGGCCGCCGTCATCAGGTCGGGCAGCGCCGGCAGCGCTGCCCGGACCCACTCCGGGATGTCGGCCCCGGCGTGAACCGCCAGCGCCGCCTCGGCGCCGAACCGGTCGACCAGCCGGCGAAGGGGCGCGGTGACGTGGGCGTAGGGCGCGGCGACCGCCGAGTGGGTGGTGAGCTGCGGAACCCCGCCGTCGAACGGCGTGTAGCCGGCGCCGCGCAGCAGCGTCGTGGCCAGCGACAGGAACGCCAGGTGCTTCGGGTCACCAGGGTCGGCCGAGCGGATGAGTGCGGCGTATCCGCCCGCGTGCGGCCACGACAGCCCCAGCGCCTCGGCGGTGCGGCGCACTCGCGCCAAGTCGCGGTCGTCGGGTGGGGGCATGGTGCGCAGCACCCCCGTCCCGCCGGCGAGCATCATGTCGGCGGCCGCCATCCCGGTCATCAGGGAGATCTGCGCGTTCCACCCCTCGATGGGCAGCGGGGAACGGAAGATGAGTCGCCAACTACCCCCGTCGCGGACCACCGACTGATCGGGGATCGGCAGATCGACACCGCCGCGCTCGGCGGCGAGGTGCTGCCGCAGCCGCCCGACGTCGGCCAGCGCCTGCAACAGGTCGTCGGCGCTACCCTCGTCCAACCGCCGCTGGACGACGTCATAGGCGAGTTTGGCACGGGACCGGACGAGGCCCCGCTCCACCTGCGCCCGCTCTACCCGGCCGTCGCGGTCCAACACGAAGCTCCAAACCGCTGCGGGGCGAACCTGGTCGGGCAGCAGGCTGGCGGCGCCCTCGCTGAGCACTTCCGGATGCAGCGGCACCCGCCCATCCGGTATGTACTTCGTAGTTCCGCGCGACCGAGCCTCGACGTCGATGGACCCTCCGGGGTCAACGAAACGCGCCACATCGGCGATCGCGTAGCGCACCTCGAAACCGGTCGGCATGCGACGCGCGAACACGGCCTGGTCCAAGTCGGTGGAACCGGCGGGGTCGATGGTGACGAACGGCACCGCAGTCAGATCGGTGCGCTCGGCCGTCGCGAACTCCCGCCGCGCCGCCTCGACCGCAGCCGCGAGCACGTCCGGGGGAAAGCCCGCCGGAACCTCCTCCTCGGCGCGGATCTGCGCCAGCCCGGCTCGGAACACGGAGTCCTGATCGCCGGCGACCCTGACCTGCCGCCACGTCATGGGCCCACCGTTGCAGAACGGCCGTGCCCCGTCGCGCCGAGCCGACGATCGGCCGCCGCCGACCCTCCTCGGGCGCAGCTAAACTGTGCGACATGGCAACAGCCCGCACAGCCGTACTCATCGCAGGCACTGCCGTCGCCCTCGCCGCGGGCATGACGGCAGGGGTCGGCGCGCCAGCCAGCGCCAAAGAGACCTGGCAGGTCGTGGTCCACATGCCTGAATCCCTCTGGCACGACGGGGCCAACCTTTTCACATTGGCCGAGGGCAAACAGAAGCTGAAGGTGGGGCGCACGGCTCGGCGCGGCATCTGGCAGAACTACACGTTCTCCCATCCCACGACGAAGCAGGCTCTCAAGCAGGCGGGCGAGAAGGACCAGCCGCAGGACGCCGCTCTGTCCGACCGGCGGCTGAACCGGCGGGAGTCGAAAAGGCTTCGGCAGCGGCCGCTGTGGGTGGATGCCGACGTTCTGCTCGTGGATCCGCGAAACCCAGCCTGCACGTCCGGACTGAGCTCCACGGCGGTTCGAGAGATCCTGGCGGGCAGCCGCGCCGACTGGGGTTCCTTGGTACCGGCCGGCTCCTGGCCCATTGGTGCCCCCACCGCCATACGCCCGTACGTGGCGGCGTGGGACGACTTCGGGAGCCCCGAGGCGCAACCGCTTTTCGGCATGAGGCGGATTGGTGGATCCACCCGGGTGGTCGTGGAATCCTCCGCGGTCGCCGCGGCGGCGTCGAACATCTCCGCAGCCGTCGCTGCCAAGTACAGTGCCCTGCGCTTCCGGCCGGGGGCGTGCGCCGTTCCCGTCGACGGGGTGGCCCCCACCGACGCGACAGTGCGCGCCGGCACGTATCCATTCAGTGCCACCGTGTACTGGGTCACGAAGAAGAATCGTCCACGGTCGTTCCGGGTCTACCAGGCGGCGGAGAAGGCCTTTGCGAAGCGGCTGTTCGGCTCACCGGGACGCAGATACCTCGCGACCCAGCAGCAGCGGGACCGACTGCGTCCGTGAGCAGAAGATCCACGGCGGCCCCCTGCTGATGGCCCGCAGCCCGGGGCGCGCTAGGCCAGGTTGAGTGCCCAGGCCCGACATGGGCGGTCGCTGCTCGGCGCGAACCGCGGAGCGTCAACCGGGCTTGCGGCGGGGCCCATCACCCGCCGCGCACCAGGATGCAGCCGCACTCGTCGCAGAACTCCAACTCATCGAGCGGGGCGGACATCAGTTGCGCGGCTTCTGCCGGTGGGATGCTCAGCCGGCAGCCCCCGCACTGATTGTCGGCGAACCGGGCGGCGGCCACGCCCATGGCGTTGCGGGAGCGCTCGAACACGCCGAGCACCTCTGCCGGCAGCGCCGCTGCGACAGCGGCCCGCTCTGCCTGCAATTCCCGAGTCTGAAGCTGCGCGTCGCGCGTCTCCTCGGCCAGCTGCTCACCGGCGGCCGCCATCTGCTCCCCGGTCTTCGCCAGCGCGGCCTGCGTGCGTTCCATCGCGGCCGACAACGCGTCCTGCTTCTCGAGCATCTCCAACTCGGCGTCTTCCAGGTCGCTCAACCGGCGCCGCAACGACTGCACCTCATGGGCGAGTTCGGACTGCATCTTGGCCCCGACCCCGGACCCGAGCAGTTCCTCGTCGCGCCGCGAGCGTTCCTTGACGCGATCGAGGTCTTGGTCTGTGCGGGATATCGCGCGGGCCAGATCCTCGGAATCGGTGCGCAACGCCAGGAGCTCTGACCGCATCCGCGCCGCGTCTGATTCCAGCTCCTCGACCCGGCCAGCCGCGGGCGACAAGCGCTTGCGCCGTTCCAGGCGGGTCTTCTCCGTGTCGATGCGCTGCAGGTCCAGGAGTTGGACCTGCAAGTCATGCGGAACCTTCACTGCTGCCCCCTCCGGCGACACTGAACGTCCACGGGTCGGTGTTCAAGCGGGACACTTGGACGTCGATCTGGGAACCCCCTGACCGTACCTGTTGCGCCAATCTGGCCGCAGCCCGTTCCAGCCACAACCACTCCCCCGCCCAGTGGGCGACGTCCAGCAGTGCAACGTCTTCGTCGGCGCGGAATTCCGAGGCTGGATGGTGCCGAAGATCGCTGGTGACATAAGCGTCGACACCGGCGGCCGCCACATCGGGCAGCAGCGAGTCGCCCGATCCGCCGCAGACCGCGACCTTGTGGATCACCTGGCCCGGGTCGCCCGCGACCCGCACGCCGTGGGCGGTGTCGGGCAGGGCTGCCGCCAGTTGCTCCGCGAGGGTGGCCAATTCGATCTCCGACACGGCACCGACCCGGCCGATTCCGCGCGGTCCGGGTACGGCAACGCTGTCCACGACGCTGAACGCCGGCTCCTCATACGGGTGGGCGGAGCGCAGTGCGTGGACCACCGCCGGGACCCGCGAGCGCGGCATGACCATCTCCACGCGGCGCTCCCGCACCCGTTCCAAAGCACCTACGGCCCCCAGGTGGGGCTGCGCCCCAGCGAGGGGGCGGAACTGGCCGGTCCCCTCGGCCCAATAGGCGCAGAAGTCGTAGTTGCCGATGTGCCCCGCCCCGGCGGCGGCCATAGCCGCGATCAGCGCGTCGGTGTGCTCCGGCGTCACATGCACCACCACGCGGGCGATGTCGCCATCGGGGATGGGCCGCAGCGGCTGCCGCTCCGCCCGCATCCCGACCGCATCCGCCAAAGCGTCGTTGACACCGTTCAGGGCCGCGTCGGCGTTGGTGTGCAGCGTCAACAGCGCGCACCCGTTGCCGATGAGCTGGTGGGCAGTCCTGCCCTTGGCGGTCGTTGCGGCCACACTGTGCACCCCCCGCAGCAGCAGCGGGTGATGGGTGACCAGGAGGTCCGCGCCCAGGGACACAGCTTCGGCAGCGACTGCCGGCAGCGGATCTACCGCGAACAGGACCCGGCGGACCGGTTGTGCGGGATCACCCGCCACCAGACCCACCCGGTCCCACTCCTCGGCCGTCGCCGGATCGTAGTCGGTGTGCAGCAGGCCCACGACCTCGGCCAGTGTCGGTGCGTCATTCGCAGGGTTGTCCATCGCCATGTCCGGAGCCTACCTATCCACAAGGCCGGGCCTGCGGGTTGGCGGTGTCGGAGCCCTTGCGCACAATGTCGGCATGATCGAGCGAATCGCGAAACTGCTCAACAAGGCGGAGCGGGCCGCAACTCCCGAGGAGGCACAGGCCTACTTCGACAAGGCCCAGGCACTGGCCACCGCCCATTCGATCACCTTGGCCAAGGCACGGTTGGTGACCTCGCAGGTGCGCGTGGAGCCCATCAGCAAGCGACTTCAGGTCGGCAGGCCGCGCCAGCACGCCAACCGGCATCTGATCAACTTGATGAGTTCGGTCGCCCGCGCGAACGACCTGAAACTCGACATCGCCCACAACTCGACCTACCTGCTGCTCTACGGCTTTCCCTCCGACATCGCCACCGCAGAGATGCTGTGGACGAACATCAGCACCCAGATGGTCCGCTACTGCGAGCAGTTCCTCGCCACCGACGTCTGGCGCTCGGACAAACGGCTGATCCGTGAAGGCTATCTTTCGCGCACCGCGCCGATGACCAAGCAGACGGCCCGTGCGCAGTACTACGAGTCATTCATCAGCACAGTGGGCCAACGGTTGCACAAGGCCCGCAAACGAGAGGTCGCCGAGCAGGAAAGGCGCGATCGGGAGGCGCAACGGGAAGCGGCGGCCGCGGCCGCGGCAGCCCAAACAGCGCAGCCTGCCGGCGCTTCCACCGATATCGCGTTGCGGGCCAAGGCAGCGGCAGTGGATGACTTCTACCGCCAGAGCTCCAACGCCCGTGGCTCCTGGAACGGGGGCAGCAAGGTGATGGGCCTGTCCCGATCAGCTGATGAGGCGGGGCGGCGCGACGGCCACCGCGTCTCGCTTGGTGGGCAGCCCACGGTGTCGGGGGGCCGCAGAGGCCTGCCCAAGTGACTCGTGACCAACACCGCAGCGCCGTCTACGCCGCAGAGGACCACCTGCGCAGGCTGTTGTCCGACGGCGGCGTAGTGGACTTCCACGGTTCGATGCTGGATGTCCCCGCAGAGCGGCGCTTCGGCGACATCGGGGGTGCCCAGCGCTACCTCGATGCGGTGCGGGAAACGTCGTGGGGCTTCGGCGGCACGCCGCGACCCGTCGTGGTGCGACGGCGGGGACCGCGAAAGGCCACGTGGTCGGCCCCTCGCACCATCGCAGTCCCCGAAACGGAGGACTGGGCGATGCGCGAATCCGTGCTGATGCACGAATACGCCCACCACATCACCTTCCACACCTATGGAACGGCATTGCACGATAGACACTTCTGCGAGGTTCTGCTGCAGCTCGTCGCCCGCGCGATGTCGCCGTCGGTGGAACTGCTGCTGCGTGCGGCGTTCACCGACAGCGGCTTGTTCCCCGACCCCCGCCACTGACCGCTCTGACCGCTCTGACCGCCTCTGTTGTCGAACCAGCCCTTGGCCGCCGTGGCTGATTCGTGACGAAACCCGCGGAATCCGTGGGGCCGATCCGACGTCCCACCCACATGTATAGACGTGTTGTCGCCGCGGCCGCTGTCCTTCTGCTCGTGGCAGGTTGCGCAGCGCCCGGCACCGTTTCGGGACCTGCTGGTGACGCCGAGGCTCCGGCAGGCAGCACCGAAGTCGCGCCCGAGGGCCGCACGGCATCCGGATCGGACGGCGCCGCCGATGCGGTCGCAGCCCAGCGGGAGGTGGTGCGCACCGCGGCGGTCAGCCTCGTCGCTGACGATCCTGTGACGACGGGCGATGACATCGCCGCGATAGCCGTGGCCGCGGAAGGGTATGTAGCCGCTGTAGGTTCCGGCGATGGCGGCTGCACGGCTGGCTCCGCCGACGACCCCACGCCGCCGTCCTGCTCGAGCGGCGGTTCCCCAGCGTCCGACCAGCAGGTGACAATCACCATCAGAGTGCCGGCCGCCGCCTACGACGACGCCGTGGCGCAGATCCGCGCACTGGGCGACGTGCGCTCGGTCTCGGTGAACGCCGACGATGTCACCGGTGCCGCCGTCGACCTGAAGGCGCGCATCAAGGCACAGCAAGCCAGCGTCGACCGGCTCGCGACCCTGATGAAGCGTGCGGAGACGGTCGCCGATGTGGTGGCGATCGAGAAGGAACTCGCCCGGCGGCAGGAAACCCTGGAATCGCTGCAGGCACAGCAGCGCCGCCTCGCCGACGCCGTTGCCCTGGCCACGATCACCACGACGGTCCTGACCCCCGCGCGCGCCGATTCCGTCGCACCTCCCGAGCCGCAGTGGTGGAACGAGCCGTGGGAAACCTTCTGGCGGACCTGGGGGCAACTGCTAGTCATCGCTGCCGCTGTCTCCCCACTGGTCATCATCGGGGGTGCCATCGCCTGGCTGGTGCTGTGGCTGCGCCGGCGCTCCCGAAGACGCAGGCCGGCAGCCGCTGAGCCGACCGCCGCCGCGCCGGCCGCCGCCGAACCAGAGGCCTGATCTGGCAGCATCAGCGGGTGCCCCGCCGACAATCCCTGTCCCCGCAGCAGGCACGCCGAACCCTGCTGGCGGCCCAGGGGTTCACCCGGAAACACCCCGCCGCAGTCGGCCCGCAACGACTCGCCGCAGCGGTGGATCGACTGTCGCTGGTTCAGGTGGATTCGGTGAATGTGCTGGCCCGCGCCCACTACTTGCCGTTGTTCAGCAGGCTCGGCGCCTACCGACGGGAGAGCCTGGACCGACTGTCGGCCATCGCACCGGTCCGCCTCTTCGAGTACTGGGGCCACGAGGCTTCGCTGCTGCCCGTCGAACTGCAGCCGTTGCTGCGCTGGCGGATGGCGGAGCACCACGCATGGTCGGGCGTGGCAGAAACCGCGACCGAGAACCCCCGGCGGGTCGCCCAAGTCCGCCAGGTTCTGGCCGACCATGGTCCGCTCAACGGGCAGCAGCTCGAAGCCGTGTTGGAGTCCGGCCAGGCCCGCTCGCGGGACCGTTGGGGCTGGAACTGGTCGATCACCAAGCACATCGTCGAGCATCTGTTCTGGACCGGCGAGGTCACGGCCATCGGCCGCGACAGCAGTTTCCGGCGCCGGTACGACCTCGCGCAGCGAGTGCTGCCGCCGGATGTGATTCACAGCCCGACCCCTACCCGTGAGGCAGCCATCAGGCGGCTTGTCGAGCGGTCGGCCCGTTCACTGGGGGTCGCCACGATCAGCGATCTGCAGGACTACTTCCGACTCCCGGCGGCGGACACCAGAATCGCGGTGCAGGAACTCGCCGACGACCACACCTTGCTGCCGGTGACGGTGCCCGGCTGGCAGCAGGCGTGGCTCCACGCCGACGCGGCGGTCCCCCGCAGGGTCGCGGCGCAAGCGCTGCTCGTCCCCTTCGACCCCCTCATCTGGGAACGCCGCCGGGTCGAGCGGGCGTTCGGGATGCGCTACCGCATCGAGATCTACGTCCCGGCCGCGAAACGGGAGTACGGCTACTACGTGTTGCCATTCCTCCTCGGCGAGGACCTCGTAGCGCGCGTGGACCTCAAGGCCGACCGCCACAGCAGCACTCTGCTCGTGCAGTCGGCCTGGGTGGAAGCGGATCACGACCCCGACACTGTCGCCGGGCCGCTCATGAGCAGCCTGCGGGAACTGGCCTCCTGGTTGGGCCTGGCGGAAGTGGCTGTTCGAAACCGCGGCACGCTGTCGCCCGCATTGGCGGCCTGCTGCGACTAGCCCCTGCCCCGGGAGTCGCGGTTGCGCCAGACGATCCGCCGGTGCTGCCGGTGCCGCCGGAGGTGGGGTTGAAGCCGCAGACGTTGCGCTGCTTTCGGTCGAGGCGGTGGTAGCGCTTCTGTTTCCGGTGCCACTCGTATCCGTCGCGGCTGTCGTATCGCGCAACGGCGAGACCGCGCCGGATCAGGTAGACGCCGAGGTCGCGGCCGCGGGGGTCCTTCACATAGCGCAGTTTGCGCTGGTACCGGTCCTTGTTGTCGGTCGTGGCCGACTTGCGGAGGCGGAAACCGTCGGACACGAACCGTGACGTGGCACGCTTGGCGCGGTCGTAGCCGCACTGCCCGCGCTCCGGGGTGTCGATCCCGATGACACGCACCGTCTGAGTGCGGCCCGTGACCCAGACGGTGTCGCCGTCCACCGCGCCGCCACGCAGCAGCCGGCTGCCGGCCGCATCAGCCGGGAGCGCCCCGCCACCCATCAGCAAGGCAGCGGCCAAACCCGCCACCACCGGTGATGCCAACCTGGCCTTCATCTCGACCCCCCGAGCAGCAGGCCCGCCGACTTGCGACGCACTCTCGTCTCGAGGGTAGGTTGCCCGAGGTGCAGCCCCAAATCCTCGACAAGGGGTCCCGTGGTGAGGTGAGAGACTCAAGCTCGGCTTCGGCCGAACGTCAGAGTCCACGAGTTGGTGGTCTCACTGTTTGTTGCGTAGCCGATTCCGATGCGATCCACTTCAGGGTCGAACAGCCGCGAGCAACTCAACTCCCAGTCCTTCATAGCCACCAGAACGCCATCGGCGTCGGCCACCCGGGGGCACACCACCGCGGTCTCCGAGACGAAAGCGCCGGTGAATCCGGAACGCCTCAAGTCGGCCAGGAAATCGTTGTCGCGGCCGCTCGCCCGATCGTCGGCGTGCCACTGCGCCAGAGCCCCCAACTCCTTGCTGTAGCCAATCGGCTGTAGCGCGGGACCCTTCGTCCCGTCACACGTCACGCCCGCTGCGCGGGCAGCGTTGATCCGCTCGAGGACTTCGCCCACAGCGCCCGCGGGCGGCGGCGAGGCTGGGGCCACGATCGGAGGTGTCGGCTGAGGCGGCAACACCGAGGGCTCGCCAGCGCGACGGAAGGCAACCGCCACGCTGCGTTGGCTGGCGCGCTTCACGCGTACCGACTTCGAAGCCGCCACCGGCACGTACTTGATCCCGGCCACGTTCTTGGCACGAGGAAGGATGCGGTATCGGCCGGGCAGCAGCCCCCTCAGCTTCTTCGATTCCGCAACCTTGATAGTCGTGCGGTACTTCTTGGGTCCTTTGACCTTGACCTTCACCGGCCTGGGCGGGATGTCGCCGGTCAGTCGGACGAGCAACCGCCCATCGCGCGCCTTCGCCCCGAGTGTCGGTGACGGGGATTCCTGAGCCATGGTCGGCGCCGGCCCCAGCGCCAGGATCAGCGTTAAGGAGCCGAGGGCGGCAATGGCTGGGAAGCCTTCAGCGCGGGTCCGAGTCACTTGTTCCACCTACCCACTGTCCTCCGGCCTCGGGGCCACCGCAAGAACCTCATAATCGGGATCCGGGTAGGCGCGCCCACCCCGTGACCGGCCGGACGAACACACCACACCCGGACATTCCGGAAACACCCACCGAGACCGTTCCGTAACCGAAACAATATGTGGTTACGAGAGCCGCCGCGCAATGCCACCGGCGGGTCGACGAAGGGATGCCGTCGAGATGCTACACCCGTCCCATAGCCTGCGCGCCTGGGTGAGCCTGGTGGTCGTACTCGCCCTCCTGGTGGGATCCGGCGTGGCCTACGCACTGGTTGTGCCCGCAGCCGCCGAAGAGACGCGCGGGCCGGAGAGTGATCCTCAGGCCGGGGCCGAATCGGCCGACGCCGAGCCTAAGACCGTCAAGGTCCGCAGGATGAAGGTGAAACCGCGCAAAGACGGCTTCACCGTGAAGTGGCGCCACTTCGGCCACAAGGGCAACTACGAGGTCCAGGTTAGGGAGAAGGACGGTTCCTGGCGTTCGCTGCCCACCACCGCCAAGGAGGTCAGGGGCGAGAAGGCCTCGAAGCGCTTTGATGTGAAGGCACGCTTCAAGGGCTTCGAGAAGGGCAAGCGGTACAAGATCCGCGTCGTCTCCTATGCCGCGGCATCGGCTGAGGAACCAGCGTCCGAGTCCAGTCCGGCAAGTCCGACCCCGAGCGGCAGTCCGAGCGGCGAGGCCCCCATGGCCCGGGCTGATGGCCTGGATCCGGTGCCGGCGGACGACCCCGCCGCCGACCAGCCCATCGCGAGCAACGTGATCGCCTTCTCGGTTCCACCGGCCTCCGGCAACAACGCCGTCATCGCCGTCAAGGTCGGCGGCGAGCGCCCGTCCAGGGCATCCGTCGGACCGCTGCAGGGTGTGGAACTGCAGCTGTACGACGGCCGGAACTACCCGACCACACCGGTTGTCGGGGGCTGGGCCAAGTGCACGTCGGATGCGGACGGCGACTGCAGTTTCGTGGTGCCGAACACAAGTCGTGGACAAGCGAACCGGGACCGTCGCTTCTGGATCGTGCGCACGGCCTCGCCGAACGGCTACTACTCCCCCTCCCCCGATCGGCTGGTGACCGGCCCCAGCCGGCGCCTGGCGCCGAGCCCGTACGAGTTCCGCACCGGATCAGAGTTGCGCGCTGGGACGACCTACACTTCCACCCGCGACTTCATGCTCGGAACCGGCAACGGGATTCGCACCGCCTCCGGCGGGATCTGGCAGGTGGCCCGCGAGAACCCGGCGCTGCCGCAGAAGTGCGGCCTGAATGTCGCCCTGGTGCTGGACCTGTCCGGATCGGTCGGCTCAGCTCTGCCGCAGTTGAAGTCTGCGGCCAATACGTTCACCGATTCCCTGGTCGGCACGCCGTCGCAGGTCGGCCTGTTCACGTTCGCGGCGACCGCCCCGGCTAACAACGGCAACAACCGCAACCGCCCGCTCACTTCGGTGTCAACGCAGGACGGCGCCAACCAGGTGAAAGGCTGGGTCAACGGGCTGACGTCCAGCGGTGCCACGAACTGGGACCGCGGGCTGTACCAGGTCGCGGAGAGCACCGCGGACTACGACGTTGCCGTGGTCATCACCGACGGCAACCCGACCGTCTACGGCAACCAGGAAGGGCCGGGCTCCTTCACCCGCTTCCGGGAAGTTGAAGAGGGTGTGTTCTCCGCCAACTCGATCAAGGCCGAAGGGACCCGGGTCATCGCCTTTGGCGTAGGCGCTGGGCTGGGCGGGAACCCCGACAACCTCAAGGCCATCTCGGGCCCGCAAGCCGACTCCGACTACTACCAGACCCGGGACTTCGGACAGGTCGGAGACCTGCTGCGCAACCTGGCCCTCGGCGAGTGCGAGGGATCGGTGTCGGTGCTGAAGTGGGAGGCACCCCCCTCCTCGAATCCCGACAGCATCGCTGGGGCGGTGCCCGCCGGCGGGTGGACGTTCGACGCTGCCACGTCGGCGATCGGTGTCGGAGTTTCCCCGTCGTCCGACGAGACCGACCCCGCCACGGGGGCGGTGAACTTCGACCTGTCCTTCCCGCGGGGTACTCCGTCGGCTCCGGTCACGATCACTGAGACCGCCCAGCAGGGCTTCACCCTCATCCAACGCAACGGGGTGAACGCCGAATGCCGCCGGCTCGACAACGGCCGATCGGTGAGCGTCACCAACTCTGGGCGGTTGGGCTTCACCGTTGACGCCAACGCCGCCTACGGCGTCACCTGCAACGTCTACAACCGCGCCCCCAACCCCGAGGCCAGCGTCACGGTGGCCAAGGAGTGGGTGGTCAACGAGGTCCTCGCCGACGGCACGGTGAAGGACACCAGCACCTACCCCGACGGGGAACAGCCCGACGACCTGATCGCCGGACTGTCCGTGGACGGGACCAACGAGCAGTTCGGTGAAACCCTGACCGGTTTCCAGGAGGCCGACACGGTCTCCCTCACGGAGACCCTCGACATCAGGCTGCGACAGTGCGAGGTGGTCTCCAGCAGGGTGACCGATGACAACGGGCTCCCGATCGACCAACCCATCGACGACACCACCGCCTACCAGGCCACGCTTCAGGCCGGCGACAACACCTACACCATCAGAAACACCGTGAACTGTGAGACCCGGCTCACCCTCGGCAAGTCCGTAGTCAACGGTGATGCCCAGCCGGACGAATGGACCCTCACAGCCACGGGCGGGGCTGGAGCACTGACCGGGCCGGTTGGGATCGCCGGCGTGGATGCCGACGTCACCCCGGGAGCCCGCTACCTACTGAGCGAGAGCGACGGCGACCCCGCCTACGCCCAGTTCACCAACCCGGACGCCACCATCCCCAGCGGCGCGACGGGAAGCTGGGACTGCCGCGAGATCGACAAAGACGCCAACGGCAACGTGGTGACCGTCCCCGGATTCGCCGACGGGCTCAACGGCGCCGTGCGCGTGCCCATCGGCACGTGGGTGTCCTGCACCGCCTCCAACGAAACCGCGGAACTCACCCTGCTCAAGACGGTACAGAACGACGACGGCGGCACAGCCGCGCCGGACGACTGGCAACTCACCGCAACCCCCACCGGCAACCCGCCCGCCGGACTGAACGCCGAAACAGTCACCGGCAGCGATCAGCAGTCGCCGGCCAACACCTTCTTCGCGCGCCCGGGACAGCAGTACCGGCTCAGCGAGTCGGGGCCGGGCGGCTACGACCTACGCAACATCCGCTGCGTCATCGACGCAGTCGGATCCGCGAACGACCGAACTGTGGACGGACCCGACCTCACCCTGGACGCCGGCGATTCCGCGGTGTGCACGTTCGCCAGCGACGACGTGCAACCGCCGAGCATCGCCCTGACCAAGACCACGACCCTGGCGTCAGTCGGCGGCGCCGGGCAGGACGTGCCCTACACGCTGACCGCCACCAACACCGGCAGCACCAGTCTGAACAGCGCCAGAATCTCCGACCCGCTGCTCGGCGGACCCCTCACCGCCTGCACCCCAGCCGCACCGGCCAACCTGGCCCCCGGCGACACCCTGACCTGCACCGGCAGCTACACCGCCACCCAGGCCGACATCGACAGCGGCAAGATCACCAACACCGCCACCGCCACCGCCACCGCCCCGGACGGCAGCGACGTCACCGATACCGCCACCGCCAACGTCCCCGCCCCACAGGAACCCGACTTCGCCCTGACCAAGACCGCCGACCGCACCGAAGTCACCGCCGCCGGGCAGACCATCGGCTACACCCTGACCGCCACAAACACCGGCAACGTGACCCTGACCGACGCCAGCATCTCCGACACCCTGCTGGCCCAGCTGCAATGCACCCCCGCCGCCCCGGCCAACCTGGCCCCCGGCGACACCCTCACCTGCACCGGCGACTACACCACCACCCAGGCCGACGTCGACGCCGGCGGCGTGTCCAACACCGCCACCGCCACCGCCACACCCCCCACCGGCCCCGACGTCACCACCACCGCCAACGCCACCGTCCCCGCCACACAGACCTCGTCGCTCACGCTCGTCAAGGAGGCGACTCCTCGCCGGATCAACGT
>JAQAZZ010000033.1:0-2922 GCA_032127075.1 Micrococcales bacterium
AAGGGATGCGCCGCGGTCCTGCCCCGCCAGGCCCCGGCGACGCGCTCTGCTGACGCCACCGACGACAACAGATCCAGCATGGCCGGCTGAATGGCCGACTCATGGACAACCGCACTGTGCGGAGCAGCCACGGGCATCAGCAAACCCCCGGATGCGATGGCGGCCGCCACCGAGGCGCCTAGCGCAATCACCTGGACTCCCTCGTCGGGGCGGCGATCCCCCGGTCGCCACAGGAAAGCAAGATCTTTCGCACGCTACTGGCCCTAGCGGCAATGCGCGGAGAAATTGCGCAAGGACTCTCCATCCATGTGTGCTCTTGGTCACATCAGCGCGTCCCCACCGCGCCCGCGCCTAGGCCTCACCCATACGCGCCACTCCGGGACCCCCGAGCATTCTGTGGGTCTCCGCGAGCCACCCGGGGACCTGCTCAGCCCACGGCGAGCTGTGCAGCGCCTTGCCCAGATCCCATCGGTCGGCGCACTCGGCGCTGAGGCCGGCGAACCAGTCCTGGCCGTTGCCGAGGAGGTTGTAGCGAGCTCTTGCGTATTCGGTCATCCCGAATGCCAGCACCAGTGCCCGCAGCCAGATGATTACCTTGATGTTCATGAAACCAGGAGCCCTGTCCCATTCGGGCAGGCCCTCGAGCAGCTTCTCCGCCGCATCTTCGCCCACGGCGTCCATCATCGCTTCGGCCAGCGCCTGCTGGATGCCGGGCAAGAATTCATGCGCCCTCGGAAGCAGTTCCAGGCAACTCAACGAGAGGTCGAAGTCCTCTGGCCGGGCGGCGCCCAGGCTGAGGGTGTGCACCTGGGGACGCGACAGGCAGAACAGCGCGTTGAACACCATGGGGTGCAGCGGCCGGCACAACTCGACCAGCCGAGGCGGCGGCTCGTAGAGCCGGCCGCCCTTGTCCGCAGGGCTGATGATGAACACACCCATGTCGCGCTCGGCGGCTGCGAGTACGGCAGGCCAGTTCCGCTGCCAGATGTAGTACCAGTGGAGGTTGACGAAGTCGAACCCGCCGTCGCCGTCGTGTTCGATCGCAGAAAGGATCATCTCGGGGGTGCCGTGTGTGGAGAATCCGACATGCCCCACCCGGCCTTCGGATTGGAGTTGCCGAGCAACTGCCAGGCAGCCGCGGGGCCGCGTGGACCACCACAGCTTCTCGTAGGTGTTGATCCCGTGGATCGCAAGCAAGTCGAGCCGCTCCAACCCGAGCCGGTCGAGTGACTCCCGGACGTGGCTGCGGAAGATGGTCGGATCGGGTGTGGGCGCCACTTTCGTCTGCACGATCAACCGTTCCCGGTCTAGTTCGGGAAGCAGCATTCCCAGTTGCCTTTCGGAGGTTCCGTATCCGCGAGCGGTCTCTATGTGGGTCACACCCAACGAGACGCCGCGCCTGATCGTGGCTGCCAGATGCTCTTGCGCCTCCGGTTCTATCGGTTGACCGGTGTCCCGCCAGGACTGCTGGAAGCGCATCCCCCCGCAGCTGAACATCGGCATCTGCAGGCCGGTCCGCCCGAAACGTCGAGTGATCACTGCTATGGCACCGGGTTCAGGTCGCCATCTGGTAGCCGGCTTCGTCGATGGCTTGGGCGATGTCCTGCTGCGCCAGGGCAGCATCGGATTGGATCGACACCTTGGAGGCACGATCGTCACCGAGCTCTACGGCGACATCGGTGACGCCACTGATCTTCTTCAGTTCCTCGGTCACGGCAGCGACGCAATGCCCGCAGGACATTCCGGCAACTTCCACGGTGATCTCGGCCATCGTCCCCTCCCGGTTCAATTCCAGCAGTGCTGCCATTACCATCGCAGCCTCGGCGCAACCGCGCCAGCCGACCATCCTCACCGCAGCCGGAGTGACTCTGTGGATTCCGATGAAGCGCTGACCATCGGGGCGGGGCTCTTGCGTGCTGCCCGGCGGGTATTCGTGCTGGTAGGCGCCGGCATGTCCACCGAGTCCGGGATCCCCGATTTCCGCGGTCCGCGCGGCCTGTGGCGCACCAACCCGGCTGCACAGCGCGTCTTCGACATCGACGCCTACCTGTCCGAACGCGAAGTCCGGCGCGTCGCGTGGCAGATGCGGCTGTCCAGTCCGATCCGGACGGCACGACCCAACGCCGGCCATCTGGCGCTTGCGACACTCGCCGAGTCGGGCAGGACCGTGACCATCGCGACCCAGAACATCGATGGCCTGCAGCAGATGGCCGGCAGTTCCGACGTCCTGGAACTCCACGGCACTTTCTGGCGGTCGGTCTGTCTCGGGTGCGGCGACCGGCGCGGAATCGAAGAGGTCTTCCGGCGGCTGGATTCCGGCGAGGAAGACCCCGATTGCCGTGCCTGTGGCGCAATCCTGCGTACCGACACGGTCGCGTTCGGCCAGGAGTTGGACCCCGATGTGCTCTCCGCAGCGTGGCATGCCGCAGCGGACTGCGATGTTGCCATGGCGATCGGGTCGAGTCTGGGGGTGCACCCGGCCGCAGGTCTGTGTGAGGTGGCCGCAAGCGGCGGTGGGGATCTGATCATCCTCAACGCTGAGCCGACTCCCTACGACCACATTGCCACCGCGGTCATCCGCGACCCCATCGGCGAGGTGCTGCCTCTGCTCGTCGATCGGATCTGAGAACCCTCGCCAGCCGCCGGACGGTCAGCCGGTCCGGTGCGCCAGCACGACTGTGTCGAGGGCGGGGCGATCAGCATCTGGGACATCGCGTTGCCTCACCTCGGCGAGGTCCACGCGAAGCGGGGCGAGGTCCGCAGCCGTCGTCTCGACGTCATAGCAGAGGGCTGGATCAGGTGGGCCGCCCCAGCCGTGTTCGACGTTGGACTCGTCGTGGGCCACTACCAGGACGGCCCCGCCGGGGCGCAGCCACGAGGGGATCCGCTTCAGGAGTCGGCGCCGGCCCTCTGGCGGGATCT